>JBIIJK010000044.1:0-17694 GCA_044233865.1 Limnohabitans sp. | reverse complement strand
CAAAGCTGGTGCTTGCCAAAGACAGGCCGGCTACCAAGCCGATGGCCAGGGCGAGAGTTTTGAGTTGCTTGATCATGGGAGGACTCCTCTGAAACGGATTCAATTAATTTAAAAAATGTTCAACAAAAAATAGGGTTGCTTGGAAAGGTGCTTATTCCAAACGCCATGTGTATTTCATGCTCGCCCAGCTTTGCTGGGGCTTGCCGTCTACCGTCGCAGGCTTGAACTGGCACTTGGACAAGCCAGCCCTGGCCGCTTCGTCCAAACGCCTAAAGCCCGAAGACTTCTCAATGGCAGATTCCATGACCTTGCCGTCCACGCCCACCAAGAACTTCAGCTGCACAGTGCCTTCTTCTTCCAAGCGCTTGGAGGCGCTGGGGTACTCAGGCTTTTCGCAACTGGAAGCGCTGATCACGGCAGCAGTTTGCACGGGAGGTGCAGGCGGTGCGGGTGGTGCAGGCGGCGCCGTCATTTGCACAGGCAATGGCGAAGGCGGTGCCACAGGTTGAGGCGTGTTGGATACGGCGGCAATGGCGTTCACGGGGGGCGGCGTAGCCACCTGAATGTCCACGGGCGGCACATAAGAAGGCGGCGGTGGCGGCAAATTCTTAGGGGGCGGAGGTGGGGGCGGCGGAGGCGGAATGTCCGGCTTGGTTTCTTCCAAAAGAACGGCTTCTACCGGCCCTTTGATGACCTTCACAAACTTGCGCGCAAGTCCGGAATTGATGGCCCAAAACAGCAGCCCATGCAACACAACCACCACAGTCAACCCGATCAGATGCTTTCGGGGTGTTCGCTGCCGGCTGGCGTAATCTATCATGTCGTCATTACTCTTTCTGTGACCAAGCCGCTTCAAAGACGGGCTTGAACATCATGTTGTTAGGACAGAAGTCAATGGGAAGCTATTGTAATGAGCTAACAGAGGCTAATTTGAGAGATATAGTAACCGAGCTTATTTCAATGCTCTTTATGATGAATATCCTTGCATTTTTAAAACACACACAACGGCATTTAAGCGATTTGAAGCGCATTTGCCGGCTGATCGTAGCTAGCTTCGCGTTCTGTTTGGGTCTCATTGCGCCCGCGCTATCACAAACCCCTATTCGTCCCGAGGTGGCCAAATCATTGCAGGCAGCGCAAGACGCACTCAAGGCGGGTCAGCTAGACAGCGCACTGGCTCTTTCACAGCAAACTTTGGCCATGCCTGGCATCACGGCGGTTGAAAAGCCGCTAATACAGCGCACATTGGCGGTTGCGGCGCTTCAGGTCAAAAACTTCACCTTGGCAGTCAGTACCTTGGAAAATCTGATTCAAGAAATGCCAGACAGCACACCAGCTGCTCAAAAACGCCCGCTCATTGAATCGTTGCTCAACGCCAGCCAGCAGGCGCAAGACTTCCCCAAACTTGTCGATTGGGCCCGAATTTATTTGAAGCTAGAAGGCAGTAACCCGTCTGTTCGGCCAGTCCTCATTCAAACCCTTTCCGTTTTGAAGCGCCATGACGAAGTGGTGCAAGAAATGAAAGAAAAAATGCGCCTAGACGAATCGGCCAAAGAGAAAACGCCAGAGAGCGAACTGCGCATGTTGGCGGTCAGTCAGCGCCAATTGAAAGACGACACAGGCTACAACAACACGCTCAAACGGTTGCTTCAAAACTACCCCTCCAAAGCTTACTGGGCAGAGATGATTCCGCGACTGGCACGCCAAGCCAATTTCAATTCACGCTTTGATTTGGACCTGTATCGATTGTTGGAGTTAACAGGCAACATAGAAGATGCCATTGAGTATGTTGACATGGCCAACTTGGCGCTCAAAGCTGGGTTGCCCGCGGAAGCCATGCGGGTGGTCGAGCAGGCCTATGCAAAGGGTCTTTTGGGCAAAGGCAGCGATGCTGCCAACCATCTAAAGCTGCGTCAACAAATTCAACTGCGTTTGACTGAAGATGAAAAGGCCATGCCTAGTTTAGAAAAATCTGCCAGAGACGCCAACGCTTTGGCCAGTTTGGCCGATGTGTATGCCGCTCAACAGAAGTGGGAACAGTCACAAGCTCATTACAGCAAAGCTTTGGCCATGGGTGGCTTGCGCCGCGAAGCTGAAACGCGTTTGCACGCTGGCATTGCCTTGTTCAAGTTAGGGCAAAAAGAGCAAGCCCACACAATGTGGGACAGTGTTCAAGGCGATGCCACTGCCGTTGAATTGGCGCAACTTTGGAAGACTTGGCGGCCCGTCAACTGAAATTCAAACCTCAATCTTTGGAGAGGGCATCCGATGCTGCGGCCTTCAAAGCAAACTCTGCACGCAGCGCACGCAGTTTTTCTCGCGGATCTTCTTTGACGGTATTTTTGTCGAGTGCCATCTCTGCAATGAATCGGCTTGGCAGCGCGGCAATGGTCTCTCGCCCTTTTTTGCGGCGCTTGGTCCAACTCACTGCCAAAGTTCGTTGAGCCCTTGTAATGCCCACATACATCAAACGACGCTCTTCCTGAAGCCTCGTCAGCTGTCCTTCAGCATGCACCACAGCGTTGATGGACTCTTTGTTGTCCTCGTCCATTTTGAAAGGCAGCAAACCTTCGTTCACACCGACCAACATCACATGCGGCCACTCTAAACCTTTGGCGGCATGCAGGGTCGACAAGGTGACCACATTGGGGTCTTGCTCACGCTCATTCAAGGTCGACAGCAGTGAAATTGTTTGGGCTACTTCAAGCAATGATTTTGTTTCTGCCACCACGCTCACGCCTGCTGCGTCATCAATGGTGCCGCCGCATCGTCCCGACATCCAATCGACAAATTCCAGCACGTTGGTCCAGCGTGCCGCGGCTACTTTTTCGTTGTCTTCACCATCGTATAAATGTTTTTCATAAGCAATGTCTTTAAGCCATTGCAATAAAAAAACTTTGGCATCTTCGGCACCATGGGTGCGTTTGGCGCGGTATTCCAAGTCATTCATGAAGCGGCCAAACTCATGCAAACTGCCCACGGCACGAGCAGACAACTTGGCCCCCAAACTGTTTGAAAACAAAGCTTCAAACAAACTCAATTTGTATTGACTGGCCAAGGTACCCAGGCCCGCCAAAGTTTGATGACCAATGCCGCGCTTCGGGCTGGTCACGGCCCGCAAGAAAGCAGGGTCGTCGTTGTTGTTGACCCACAAGCGAAACCACGCACACAAATCTTTGATTTCTGCGCGGTCAAAAAAGCTTTGTCCGCCCGATACCTTGTAAGGAATTTGCGCGCGCCGCAAAGCTTTTTCAAACGGCTTGGCCATGTGATTCGCACGGTACAAAATAGCAAACTCTTTGTAGTCGCGGTATTGCACGCCGCCAGAAGTGGTGGCGGTGCCTGCGCGCAAAGACTGAATGCGAGCCACCATGCGGTCGGCTTCGTGTTCTTCGTGGTCAGCATCCACCACGCGAACCGGTTCGCCTTCACCCAATTCAGAAAAAAGTTTCTTAGGGTAGAGCTTGGGATTGGGCTCAATCACATTGTTGGCCGCTCGCAAAATGGCACTGGTCGAGCGGTAGTTTTGCTCTAAGGTCACCACCTTCAGTTGAGGAAAATCTTGTGGCAAACGTTTCAGGTTGTCTAAAGTGGCGCCGCGCCATCCATAAATTGATTGGTCATCGTCACCCACTGCTGTAAACCTTGCTCGTTCACCCACCAGGTGTTTAAGCACTTCATATTGTGTGGCGTTGGTGTCTTGGTATTCGTCCACCAACACATGGCCCATGGCGGCTTGCCATCGCTCACGCACCTCAGGGTATTGGGCCAATAATTTCAAAGGCAAGCCAATCAAATCGTCAAAGTCCACACTTTGATAGGCCGCCAAGCGTTCTTCATAACGACCCATGATGCGCGCCGCAATACGCTCGTTTTCGTTTTGCGCAAGGCCTTCAGCTTGTGCACTGGTCAGGCCTGCATTTTTCCAAGCACTGATGGCCCATTGCCATTGCTTTGCCGTGTTGGCATCGGTGGTGCCGCCGCAGTCTTTCAAGATACTCACCACATCGTCTGAATCCAAAATGCTGAACTGCGGTTTCAAACCGAGCACATGTCCGTCTAGCCGCATGATTCGCACACCCAAAGCGTGAAAGGTGCAAATCATGACTTCTTGCGCGCCTTTGCCAATGAGCTTGCGCGCACGCTCTCGCATTTCACTGGCCGCTTTGTTGGTAAAAGTGATGGCTGCAATGCGCTTGGGTTCAAGACCCACTTCCATCAGCCTGGCAATTTTTTGCGTGATCACGCGCGTCTTTCCCGAGCCAGCGCCCGCCAACACAAGGCAGGGGCCTTTGACGTAATTGACAGCTTCAAGTTGAGCTGGATTCAAACCAGAGGAGGGGGTGGACATGCGTAAAAATGGGGAAGGCCGATTTGGAATGCAGATTCGGCAAGCAGATGAATCATAGCGGGCAATGAGGGGCAATAAGCTTCAAATGGGGCCCAAATTCCAAGGCACAATGTGAACCATGCTAGATGTCTTGCGCGTCACCTTTCCTTTCTTTGCCTTGGTGCTTTGTGGTTACTGGGCGGCGCGTCGCCAAATGTTGCCATTTGAAGCCATTCCAGGCTTGAACGGCTTTGTGCTGTTCTTTGCGCTGCCTTGCATGCTGTTCCAATTTGGCGCCAAAACGCCCATTGCACAGCTGCTAGATGCCAGCGCTTTCTTCATGTACTTGTTTTGCGCCTTGGTCATGGTGGCCTTCGTGGTGGCCATTACTTTGAACAAACGTTTTGGCTGGAACGATGCGGCATTTGGCGCCTTGGTCGGCGCCTTTCCCAATACGGGCTTTATGGGCGTTCCCTTGTTGGTAGCCTTGCTAGGTACTGCGGCAGCGGGCCCTGCCATCGTCACCATCGTCATTGACATGGTCATCACCACATCGCTTTGCATTGCACTGTCGCGTTTGGATGGCGCAGGTCAGCAAGGCGTAGGGCAAGCCGCCAAAAATGCATTGCTGGGTGTGGTTAAAAATCCTTTGCCTTGGGCCATTTTGTTGGGCACACTTTTTTCTGCGTTTCAAATTGAGTTACCAGGGCCTGTAGAAAAAACCGTGTCCTTGCTGGGCGATGCAGCATCGCCTGTTGCCCTGTTCACCATTGGTGCTGTGTTGGCACGTTCTCAAAAAATTGCACACCACGAACAGCACGGCCCACTGACATGGAAAGACTATGTGCCAGTTGCCCTCATTAAATTGTTTTTGCACCCTGTTCTGGTCTTGCTGGTGGGCTTGGCCGTCATTTCAATGGGTGTGCCCATTGATGCGTTCGCCCTTAAAGTGATGGTGCTGGTGGCGGCTTTGCCCAGCGCCAGCAATGTGGCCATGTTGTCAGAAAGATACGGCGCCGACAACGGCCGCATCGCCAGAATTATTTTGGTTTCTACTGCCGCGGCCTTCCTCACCTTCTCGGGCGCGGTTGCATTACTCCAGTAATTCAAACCTTCAGAATGCGTGGCTTTAAATGGCCAGTGGATCGACATCCACCAGCCAGCGAATCAGGCCTTTGTGCTGAGGCTCTGACCGCGACGCATGCAGTTGCTCTTGCAACAATTCAAGCACCCTGTGAAGCGCTTTTCTGGAAGCGCTTTCAATCAGCATTTGTGCACGTTCAACGTTGGCCACACGCTGGATACTCATAGGCACTGCAGGGTACACACTCACTTCGGCTAAGGCCGATGCGTCTTGCGTGCCAAGGCCTTCTAAAGATTGCAACTGCGCATTCGCATGGTTTAAAAAAGCTTGTGCCACCGATTGCTCGCGCGCATCGCTGCGTATCAGGGCCTGAAACGTACTGGGCGGCAGGCCCGCTTCTAAACGCTCTTTCAATTGTTGCTCGGCAAATGCCGGGTAGTCGTGTTTTTTAAGGGCTTCAAACAAGGGGTGAGAAGGGTGAAAAGTTTGCACCCACATTTCACTGCTGGCGCTTTGTTCTGCATCGCGCCCCGCTCTACCGCCGGCTTGCATGAGCAATGCAAACAAGCGCTCTGGCGCTCTGAAATCGCTAGAGAACAAAGCACCATCTGGGTTGATGGCGGCCACCAATGTGATGCGCCGAAAGTCATGCCCTTTGGCAATCATCTGAGTGCCCACCAAAACATCGACTTCCCCGCTGTGCACACCCGCCAATTGCGCTTCTAGCGAACCCTTCAATTTGGTGCTGTCTGCATCAATGCGCATCACCTTCACGGGTTCGCCATTGGGCCGTTTGACATCCACCAACAGCTCGGCCAAATGTTCTTCAAGTTGTTCGGTGCCGCGCCCCATGGGGGCGATGTCGGCGTTGCCACAGGCTGGGCATGCACGGGGCACACGCTCGGTAAAGCCGCAGTGGTGGCAGCGCAAGGTGCGGTCTATTTTGTGAAACACCCGAAACGCACTGCAATGCGAGCATTCACTTTTCCAGCCACAATCTGCGCAGTGCAACACAGGGGCATAGCCCCGTCGGTTGAGCAGCAACATGCTTTGCTCGCCCTTGGCCACGCGCTCTTGAATGGCGGCCATCAAATGGGCAGACAAAACAGTTTTGCGCGGCTGGTGGTTCATGTCAACGCGCCGCACAAAGGGCAGTTGACCTGCCCCAATTCGCGCGGGCATGGGCAAGCGCACATAACGTCCACCTTCTGCAGCAGGCCTGCTGTGATGCCAGCTTTCTAATGAAGGCGTGGCCGAACCCAAAATCACTTTGGCGCCTTCTAGGCGCGCTCTGTAAATGGCCAAATCACGGGCTGAATAACGCGCGCCTTCTTGCTGTTTGTAACTGGCATCGTGTTCTTCATCCACCACAATCCATTTCAAATGGGGCATGGAGGCAAAGATAGACATGCGCGTGCCCAGCACAATGCGGGCGCTACCTTGGTGAGCCGCCAACCAACTTTTCAATCTTTGCGGCCCAGTCATGCCGCTGTGCATTGAGACCACGCCAGCATCGCCAAATCGGGCTTTGACACGCGCCTCAAGTTGCGGTGTGAGATTGATTTCTGGCACCATCATCAAGGCTTGTGCGTTGGGGTCTTCTGCCAAACACCTTGCAACCGCTTGAAGGTAGACCTCGGTTTTGCCGCTGCCAGTGGCACCATGCAGAAGAAAGGGGCCAGATGCCTCAGCCATTTGCGACAACACCTCGGCTTGTTGTTCTGACAAGGGCCAGGGTGACTGCAGGGCTGTGGCCAAAGTCTCAGGCGGTGTGACTTGTTTTTTAAAACGCCTGGCCAGTTGCACAGGCGTCAGGTCTCGAAGTTGAGGTGGCAAAGCGGCCATGGCCACTTCACCTATAGAGCGTTGGTAATACTGAGCCGTGAATTGAACCAGCTGCAGCCAGTGCGCGCTTAAGGGCGCCACCGCCTCTAAAACTGCAATCACTTGACGCAAAGTGTGCGTGCTCAGTGTTTGTGGCGCAGTGCTGTGAACACCCCACACCACACCTAAAACTTCTCGATTTCCAAAAGGCACCCTGACCAACTGACCGACAGACGCAGACAATTCAGTGACGTAAGTCAGTAAACCGCCCACTTGACTGTGTGCGGGAGCAGAAACAGCAACGTCAAGCCACTTTTGCATTCAAAACCTAGTGAGCAGCATTAACATGAAGGCGCCCTTGCATGGTGTGAATTCTTGCTCATAAATATTCTTGAAACAACAGGTAAGTTGTTGTTTTTCATGACCTTTACAAGCAGTCCCAATAAACTGTGGATAACTTTGTTGAAAACCCCGCGCGATGACCCGCAAACCCTTGAAAAATAAGGCTTTGATTGGATTGCTCGCGAACTGAGCAGTTTCATAAAAATGTTTAAAAACAACAACTTAGAATGCACGGGAGGTTAGCGCAAAGCTTGCAAGCAACACCATAATCATAAAATCTTCAAGAATAACTTTTGTGCATAAGTCAATAGAAAAAACCCAAAAAATTTAAATATTTTTGGGTTTTTCAGGGCTTCTTTGGGGTAGACAAAATCTTTTTCTGGGTTCAGCGCCTGAGGGCTTTTGAATGCGAGTGAACCGCTTCCACCAATGCCGAAACATGCTCAGGCGGCGTGAATTGGCTAATGCCGTGACCTAAGTTGAAAATGTGCGTGGGCCCCGTGGTGTTTTTGTCTGTGTGGGGCTTGCCAAAACTGTCCAAGACCCGAATCACTTCCTTTTGAATCTGCGCGGGCGGCGCAAACAGCACGTTGGGATCAATGTTGCCCTGCAGTACTTTGCCAGGACCCCCCACCTTGCCGCCTACCATTTGGCGGGCGCGGCCCAAGTTCATGGTCCAGTCTAGGCCCAGCACCTCGCAATCCAATTGGCCCATCTCCTCAAGCCACAAACCACCGCCTTTGGTGAAGACAAGGCGCGGAATGGTGGCGCCCTTGTGTTCTTTCTTGAGCAATGCCAGAACTTTGGCCGTGTAAGCCAGGCTGAACTCTTGGAAAGCACCATCTGCCAACACGCCACCCCAACTGTCAAAAATCATCACGGCTTGGGCGCCAGCCTCAATTTGGGTGTTCAGATAACTGGCAACGGCTTGGGCATTCACCTCCAAAATGCGGTGCATCAAATCGGGCCGGCTGTAGAGCATGGACTTCACCAAGCGGTAATCGTCAGAGCCTTTGCCTTCAACCATGTAGCAGGCCAAGGTCCAGGGGCTGCCAGAAAAGCCAATGAGAGGCACACGGCCATTGAGTGCTTTGCGGATGGACGTCACAGCATCAAAGACGTACCGCAACTTGTCCATGTCGGGCACTTGCAGTTCAGCCACTGCGGCCTCGTCTCGCACTGACTTGGCAAAGCGGGGGCCTTCGCCCAGCGCAAAGCTCAAACCTAGCCCCATGGCGTCTGGCACGGTCAAAATGTCACTGAACAAAATGGCCGCATCCAAAGGGTATCGCTCTAGCGGCTGCAGGGTGACTTCTGTGGCGAAGTCAACGTTGGTGGCCAAGCCCATGAAGCTGCCAGCTTTGGCGCGGGTGGCGCAATACTCAGGCAAATAACGGCCTGCTTGGCGCATTAGCCAGACGGGCGTGTGGTCGGTCGCTTGTCGCAAACAGGCACGCAAAAAAGTATCGTTGGACAGGGGTGCAAAGCTGGCTGTGGTCATGTGAATTCTGAAAATTTCTGTGCATTTCAATTGAAAACTTGAGCATTCTCGCAGAATGGCTTAAGGCCATTGTGCTTTAGACGATCAGCCCATCAATTTGGGGGTGAGGCCTTGACTTGGCTGAGGACCTCTTGAATTTCGCTTACGCTGGGCAATTCAGACAGCAAACGTACAGCTTGCCCCGGGGCATACCATGCGTAAACGGGCACACCGTTGCGGCCCAGCTCGTTCAGGGCGGCGGTGATTTGGGGGTCGTAGCGGGTCCAATCTGCCCTCAGCAACAAGACATTCTTGCTGGCAAATTCAGCCAATAAGCTGGGGTTTGAAAAAGTGACTTTCTTGTTGAATTGACACGACACGCACCAAGCGGCTGTGAAGTCCACAAAAACGGGTTGGCCCGCTTTGATGGCCGTGGCTACTTTTTCAGCCGACCATGCGTCCCATTGGCCTGGCTTTGGGGCTTGATTGCTTGACAGTGAACTCGCTTGCGTCTGGCTAGGAGCCTGGGCCTCCACCTGGGTCCACGTGGGTCCCCAATGCCAAATCGACAATGCCAAGACGACCACGGCCAATGCCGACATCATGCGGCCCACTTTGCCCTTCAGTGTCAAGGCCCAGATTAACAAAGTCAAACTCAATAAGCAGGCTAAAAATCCAGAAACCCCATCCAAGCCTACCTGCTGCCCCAATACCCACACCAACCAAACGACGGTGGCGTACATGGGAAACGCCATGAACTGTCGAAATGTCTGCATCCATGTGCCGGGTCGCGGCAAGAACCTCACCCAGGCCGTATTGAAAGAAATGGCGATGAAAGGCAGTGCCATGCCAAAGCCCATGGCCAGAAAAACGGGCAAGGCCTGCCAAGCCGGCAAACCAATGGCCAAGCCCAAGGAGGCTCCCATAAACGGTGCCGTGCAGGGTGAGGCAATGACCACCGCAAACACACCCGACCATAGCGAATTGGTGATGGGGTTGGACCACTGAACGCCCGCAGCTGAACTGGGCACGAACGAACCAAATTCAAACATGCCCGATAGGTTCAAGCCGATGACAGCAAACAGCATGGCAAGCGCACCGACCACCCAAGGCGATTGCAACTGAAAGCCCCAGCCCATTTGCGATCCGGCGGCTCTCAATGCCAGCATCAATGCGCCTAAAACCAAGAAAGAAATCAAGACGCCTGCAGTGAAGGCCCAAGCCGAGAGTTTCATGTCTCGGGGCCGATCAGCCAGTTGTGTGATGCTCAAGAGTTTGATGGCCAACACTGGAAAAACACAGGGCATCAAATTCAACAAGATACCGCCCAGTAAGGCACCCAACATGGCAAAAATCCAAGTGGCCCAAGGTGCTGGCGCCAGGCTGGGGGGCGCCAATTTTTGAAGGGTGGGCGTCAAGTTGGCGTAGGTGGGTGGCGTGTCAGAAAACACTTGCCATTGGCCTTGAACGGGTGTGTCTACAGTCCATTGGCGGCCTGAAGGCGCATCGGCCTTGCCCTGCACCAGCAACCATGTCATTTGTTGGGGGCTGTCCATGCGTTCGCTTGAAACTTGCAAGCTCACAGTGGCACCCGTGGCCACCTCACCAGAACCGCTGCTCGAAGTGGCTTTTTGAACGACAGGTATGGCACTGTTTTGAACCACGTTGGCCGTTTGAGGAAACACCGTCCAGTCACTGTTTTGGAGTTCTGGCGGTAATTTCGCCAATGTCAGATCAAGGCTGCGGCCGTCTTTGGAGATTTGGGCCCGATGCTTGCCCTTCAAAGGCTGCGCTTGCCATTGCAAGGCTTTTTCAAATGCACTTGCGGCCATCGATGTGCTGCCTTTGATGGGCAGCCTTAAACTGAAACTTCCCTCCTGGGGAATGCACTCTTGTTTGCAAACCAGCCAGTTGGCTTGCAACTCAATTTGCACCGAGCTCTCGTTGCCCTGAGGTTTGAAGGACTTGCTGACTTGTAAGGGCGTGACCAGCAACAGGGTGTCCTCATATCCAAAGTTGGCCAGTGGGCCAATGGGAATTCGGCGAGGGACTGGCCAAATTAAGTTGCCCGCCACCAGGCCCTCAGGCAATTTCCACTGAAGGACTGTCGGCAGACCAGAATCACCGGGGTTGCGCCAGTAGGTGTGCCATTCGGGCTGGTGCACCAGCTCTAAGCCCAGCCAAAGGGTTTTGCCTGCTTCGATGCCATTGGGCGCTTCGGCCAAAAGGGTGGCTTTGACTTGGGGTGTTTGAACCATTTGACCCACGGGGCGTGGGCTCAAAAGCTGCGTTTGTGCGTGCCCGTTGGTCGTTAAAACCAAAAGCAAAGCCATGCCCAACAACGAACAACGAAGGTTTAAAAGAAGCTTGCGCAAGCGGTAGAAAAACAAAGTCAAGAACCTAAACGCCAAAAGCTCAACTCTACACTGCAAAATCATGCCCTTAAATTCTGCGCCTCTATTAAACTGAGCAGATTGAAAAGCCCCCTAGACATGTCACATCACATTCACTTTTGGTCCGACTTGACCACCAACGACTTTGGCCGCCTCGATACTGCGCGGGCCATTGCCGTGTTGCCTCTGGCGGCAACCGAGCAGCACGGACCGCATTTGCCTTTGTCCGTCGATGTTGACATTGTGAATGGCGTAGTTCATTCAGCCATGACCCGCTTGAATGAAGGCGCCTCACCAACAGCCAACAAGCTGAACCCCAAAGACTTGTCCATCTTGGTTCTGCCAACGCAAAGCATAGGACTCAGTCCTGAGCATGCGGCGTTTGCCGGCACGCTCACTTTAAAAGCCGAAACACTGATCCGGCTCTGGACAGACATTGCTGAATCTGTCAAAGCCGCAGGCATCCACAAACTGGTGCTGTTCAATGCGCATGGCGGCCATGTAGGGGCCATGGATGTGGTGGCCCGTGATTTGCGTGCCCGCTTAGGCATGCTGGTTTACAGCGTGAACTGGCATCAGTTGCCCTTGCTCGATGAAAAGGGTCAAGATGCCAACGCCCTTTTTACAGACCATGAACATCGCTTTGGTGTGCATGCGGGTGAGGTCGAAACCTCGGTCATGCTGGCGCTTAAACCCCATGCTGTCACCATGAGCGAAGCCCAAAATTTCCGTTCAAGTTCTGAAGACCGTGCGCGTTCGTTTCCCATTCTGGGCAACGGCCGCAGCGCCAAGTTGGCTTGGCAAATGCAAGACTACAACGCGGCAGGGGCGGCGGGCAATGCAGCAGCTGCCACTGCGCTCAAGGGTCAGATTTTGCTGGATGCAGCCGGCCGTGCTTTGGCCGATTTGCTTTTAGAAATGGACCGATTGCCTGCCACCACCCTCAAGACTTAATGGCCCCTGGCTTTACAGGGTTGCCATAGCCCGAAGTCAATACTTGGGCAAAACCAGTTCAGTGGCTGTTGGAAAGATTTGCTTGGGGCACTCTCGCGTGGCATCCACGCAACCACCCTCTGCATAAACGTCTTTGGGATCCCTGATGCGCATCATTTGGTGCAAGATGTGTTGCACTTTGGCGGGGTCTTGCATCGTCTCAAGTACGCAAGCATCCACAATGGTTTCGTCCATCCACAAATCACCCGCAGCGGTGGTTTTCACGCCATCACGCCAATGGTAAATTTCAATGCACTTGCTTTGCAAAGTGAATGGCTGGTCTCGTTTCCAAAAATTGCTGAACAAGCCGCTGCCCACATAAATCACCCACGAGCCTTCATAGCCTGTCACATCAGAGGAGCGCGCATCTGGATTTCGGAACCAAACACGATCACCAGGCACATAAAAACCAGCAGGCAAGGGCGCCTCTAGCGAACCGTACTCATGCAAAAAAACTTCATGAAAAAGGCCAGACCGAATGGCATGTTTTTCATTCACCTGTTGCAGTTGTGCCAACAAGGAAGGGTTGTGCTGGCCTGCTTCTTGAGCCAAGCCCAACAAAATCACATATTCGGTTGCGCGATAACAAGAAAAGTCATACAGCTTGCCAGTCGCTTCAGGTTGCGTGGCGCTGATCAAAGCTTCGATCAAGGGCGTATGGGGCTGCAGAATAAATCCGGCCTCTTCTTCATACCGCCAAAATTCACTGGGCCGTTCTGCCGCATTGGTTTTAAAGGCCAGAGCTGTTTTGCGGGCATCCAACACAATATTTTCTCGCACGCGCACCGCGCTGCTAAGTGCTTCTAAGTCATTGAATTCAAAGCGATGCGGCGAGACCAACATGGCCCAAAGGATCTCTTGCTTTAAATCTTTGGTATGTACATGAAGCGAGAGTGTGTCGCTGGCAGGGGCATGAAGCTGCATCCAAGCATCACTCATTCGGCACAACAAGCCGCCAGCGGTTGACGCAATGTCCAAGCCTTCGTGAATGCCATGGGCCTCAAAAAAGGCGTAACAAGCAGACAGGTCGCAATGGGAGACTTGAAAGCCCGCCGCTTGAGTGAAGTGCGAAGTTGCCTGATGCTGGTTTTGCATGGTTGTCATTTTGACAAGAAAACAAGCCCATCCCTATCGGGACAAACACTATCAAGCAAAAGTGACCCAATTTCGATAGGCAGCATGGTCCAAATGCGGTAAGTTGTTGTATGAAAGCAGCATGTGCCTGGAGGGTGAAAAAACAAACTCAGTCAGCGCCGTATTTCGGATGCGCAGGTTCAATTCAATGGACGTCTCTGCTGGCGCTTGAAGTACTTGCCCTACCGCGGTTGAGATGGGGCCGCCACTAGAAACTATCAAAACACGACCTTGATGGTTTTCTCGCACATGCTTTAACACCGATTGAATGCCTGCCGCAAATTCAGCATAACTTGTCATGCCTTTGGGCTGAGTTTCTCCCGCCATCCATTTTTGCAGTGCCGTTCGCAGCAAGCGAAAGTGATGCTTGTACATCTCGGGCGTATCGGGCTTAGCGAGCGGCTCGGGATGAATGGTTTCAATCAAAGCATGGCTATCGTATTCATTGAGCTCAGGCCAGACTTCAGGCGCATTTGTCAGTTGCGCACCCTCCGCAATGCCTTCCCACGTTTGCCGGTGTCTTTTCAGGCTGCCCATGAAAACAGCGTCAAACTTCAGTGGCTCTGCGCCAGCTTGTTCGGCAGCCTTCTGCTGCCAGTACTCGCCCAAGCGAATGCTCTGCTTCTGGCCCATGGCACTGAGTTGGTCGTAATCGTCGGCGCCGAAGGAAGCCTGACCGTGGCGCACTAAAAGAAGTTGTCCCATGGTGCTTAGTCTAAAGCCACTTGAACCTTGTCTTTCTATTCGGTCTTCAAGGTGTTGAAAGAATTTCCCATCGCTCTAAGGCCTTGACCAATTCAGTGTCGATTTGTGCATCGCGGGCAAACATCGCTGCGGCTTTTGCAGGGTCTTTGGCAAACAAGCTGCTGTCGGCAAGGGCTGCTCGAACTTCGCTTTGTTCTTTCTCCAAGGCGTCTATTAATGCGGGCAAGCCATCCAGTTCACGTTGTTCTTTGTAACTTAACTTTTGTGCGCTTTTCACCGCGGTCTTGGGCTGTGCAGCTGGCGCTTCGATGGGCTTGGCTTGAGAGGGTGTGGGGGATTTGTTGGCCGTATTGGACTGCGTCGCAGCCTTGGCGGCGGCGGCCTTGTTCTGCGCTTGAATACTTTGGCTGCGCAGCGATTGGGTGAGCCAATCTTGCACCGAGCCTTCGTACTCTCGCCAAAAACCAGGGTTCTCAGGTGTGGCTTCGCAGGCAATGATGCTGGTCACCACGTTGTCCATGAAGGCGCGGTCGTGACTGACCAAGAAAACAGTGCCTTGGTAATCTTGCAGCAACTCCTCCAAGAGTTCCAGTGTTTCAATGTCCAAGTCGTTGGTGGGTTCGTCCAGCACCAAGACATTGGCGGGCCTGGCAAACAAGCGCGCCAGCAACAAGCGATTGCGCTCGCCGCCAGACAATGATTTGACGGGCGACGTGGCGCGAGCAGGCGAGAACAAGAAGTCACCCAAATAGCTCTTGACGTGCTGACGTTTGTTGCCAATTTCGATCCACTCACTGCCCGGGCTGATGAAATCTTCTAAGGAAGCTTCCAAGTCGAGAGCGTTGCGCATTTGGTCAAAGTAAGCCACTTGCAAATTGGCCCCTTGGCGAATTTTTCCACTGTCGGCCTCTAGCTCTCCCAGAATCATCTTCAAGAGCGTTGTTTTGCCAGCACCATTGGGGCCCAGCAAGCCAATCTTGTCACCGCGCAGTAGCGTGGCTGTGAAGTCTTTCAAAATGACTTTCACATCGCCTTCAGGAGAGGTGAATGATTTGCAAACATCCGTGAGTTCTGCAACCAACTTGCCCGTGGGCGCCCCGGAGGCCACTTCCATTCGAACACGTCCGACTTGTTCTCTGCGTGCACTGCGTGTGGCGCGCAAATTCTCAAGCCTGACGATGCGACTTTGGCTTCTTGTTCGGCGAGCTTCCACCCCTTTGCGAATCCAAATTTCTTCTTGTGCCAACAACTTATCGGCCTTGGCGCTGATGACTGCTTCTTGCGCCAGCTGCTCTTCTTTGTTAATTTGATACTGCGCAAAATTGCCTGGATAACTGCGCAAGCGTCCGCGGTCCAATTCCACAATGCAAGTGGCAATGCGGTCTAAAAATGCGCGGTCGTGCGTGATGGCCACCACACTGCCCTTGAAGTCAATCAAGAGTTGTTCTAGCCAAGCAATCGAATCCAAGTCAAGGTGGTTGGTGGGCTCGTCCAATAGCAGCACATCAGGATGCGTGACCAGAGCTTGCGCCAGGGCCACACGCTTGCGATTGCCACCAGACAATGTAGCCACCTTCGCGCCAGGGTCTAAGTGCAGGCGGTGCAATGTTTCATCAACACGCTGCTCCCAGCCCCAGCCGTCAAGTGATTCAATTTGGCTTTGCAGCACATCCAGATCGCCCACACAGTTGCTGTAGTCATCAATCAGTTTCATCACAGGGGCGAGGCCGCGCTGTACAGATTCGAAAATGGTGTCTTCCGATTCAAGCACAGGCTCTTGCGCCACATAGGCAATTCGAACACCTTGTTGGACATGCATGTTGCCGTCATCGGCGTACTCCATGCCCGCCAAAATTTTGAGAAAGGATGATTTGCCCGTGCCGTTGCGGCCAATCAAGCCAATGCGCTCCGAAGTTTCCAGTGCAAAGTCAGCGTGATCAAGCAGTGCTACGTGGCCGAAGGCCAGAGAAGCGTCAAGTAAAGTAATTAGAGCCATGCCGCGATTATCAATGGCAAAAGAAAAGTGGAAGAACAGGCTTGCGCACCCTCAAAAATCTGTGCTATATTCGATCTCTCGCTGAAAAACAGATTGTTTGAAGCGAGTCGGATAAGCCCATAGCTTATGCCCAAGATAAGCAACAGTTTGACTGGCTGCAAGTCCTCAAGCAAAGGCCTCAGGCAAGCCCCGGGCAGTTTTAAAAGTTTGAAATAACTTTTAAAAAAGTGAAAAAAAGCAAAAATTTTTTCACCGAGCACAAAAAACCGTGCTAGACTGCAAGGCTTCGCTGAAATGTTTTGAAATTAAAACTTCAAGCTTCCAGCAAATCGGACAAAGCCCCGAGCAGATAAAAAAACAAACAGTTTAAAAAGTTTCATAATTTTTTAAATTGCTTGCAAAAGCCCTGAAAACGGTGCTACACTGCAAGGCTCCGCTGATCGCAGCGCAGTGCAACAAAACGACACTCAGTGTTGGCCTGTTGCGCTAAAGATCTTTAAAAATATACAGCCGATAAGTGTGGGCGTTTGATGGCGATTGCCAAGTTCTACGGAACTAAGTCTTAATTGGCTTACAAACGCTCATGGAAATAGAAGTGAAGTTCACTTCAATTCCGTTTTTATGAGTTGCTCGAAAGAGCGAAAAAATTCAAGATCGAACTATAGAGTTTGATCCTGGCTCAGATTGAACGCTGGCGGAATGCTTTACACATGCAAGTCGAACGGTAGAGGGGGCAACCCCTTGAGAGTGGCGAACGGGTGAGTAATATATCGGAACGTGCCCAGTCGTGGGGGATAACGTAGTGAAAATTACGCTAATACCGCATACGATCTAAGGATGAAAGCGGGGGATCGCAAGACCTCGCGCGACTGGAGCGGCCGATATCAGATTAGGTAGTTGGTAGGGTAAAGGCCTACCAAGCCAACGATCTGTAGCTGGTCTGAGAGGACGACCAGCCACACTGGAACTGAGACACGGTCCAGACTCCTACGGGAGGCAGCAGTGGGGAATTTTGGACAATGGGCGAAAGCCTGATCCAGCCATTCCGCGTGCAGGATGAAGGCCCTCGGGTTGTAAACTGCTTTTGTACAGAACGAAAAGGTTTCTATTAATACTAGGAGCTCATGACGGTACTGTAAGAATAAGCACCGGCTAACTACGTGCCAGCAGCCGCGGTAATACGTAGGGTGCAAGCGTTAATCGGAATTACTGGGCGTAAAGCGTGCGCAGGCGGTTATATAAGTCAGATGTGAAATCCCCGGGCTCAACCTGGGAACTGCATTTGAGACTGTATAGCTAGAGTACGGTAGAGGGGGATGGAATTCCGCGTGTAGCAGTGAAATGCGTAGATATGCGGAGGAACACCGATGGCGAAGGCAATCCCCTGGACCTGTACTGACGCTCATGCACGAA
>JBIIJK010000105.1:0-4661 GCA_044233865.1 Limnohabitans sp. | reverse complement strand
TGGCTACCAACACCGGCACTCCCGAGATGTACAAAACCTTGGACGAGGTGAAGTGGGACATGCTGAACGAGTGGAGCAAAACCAAGCGCGCGCCTAAGCATGCTGCTTGGATGCATGAGCCGGGCTGATTGAGAAACGAGTCAGTCGAATTTACTTCGACTGACTCAAAGCATTGCCCACCATCTTGGACGTGATGTCCACAATTTGAATCATGCGCTCGTAGGGCATGCGCGTAGGACCAATGACGCCCAAAGTGCCCACAATGTGGCCATCCACCTCGTAAGGCGCACTGACCACCGACAACTCTTGCATGGGCACAAACTGGCTTTCGCCGCCGATGAAAATGCGCACACCATCGGCCTGGCTGGACACATCGAGCAAACGCATGAGCTGCGTTTTTTGTTCAAACAAATCGAAGGCTTGGCGCAAGTTACCCATGTCGCTTGAGAAATCGCTGACCGACAGCAAATTGCGCTCACCCGAAATCACCACATCGCCTTCGTCTTCGCTCATGGCCTCGGAGCTCATTTGCACGGCAGCTTGCATGAGGCTGGCAATTTCAGATTGCAAATTGACCAACTCTTGCTTGACTCGCAAGCGGACTTGCTCAATGGCCATGCCAACGTAATGCGCGTTCAAATAATTAGAAGCTTCTATGAGTTGGCTTTGCGAATAGTCGGCCTCGGTAAAGATGACGCGGTTTTGCACATCGCCTTCGGGCGACACAATGATCAAGAGCACGCGTTTTTCAGACAACCGCAAAAATTCAATGTGCCGAAACACCGAAGCGCGCTTGGGCGCCATGACCACGCCCACATAGTGAGACAAGCTAGAAAGCATGTTGGCCGCGTTGGCAATCACCTTCTGAGGCTGGTCGGGTGCAAGGCGCTGCGTGAGCAATTCACCCTTTTGAACCGTGAGCATGGTGTCGACGAATAGGCGATAACCCCTATTGGTAGGGATCCTGCCAGCCGATGTATGCGGGCTAGCAATCAGGCCCAACTCTTCGAGGTCGGACATGACGTTTCGGATGGTGGCAGGGGATAATTCAAGCCCAGAAGCCTTGGAAAGCGTGCGGGAACCCACAGGCTGGCCGTCCGCAATGTAGCGTTCAACCAGCGCTTTGAGTAATAACTTGGCACGATCATCTAGCATTGACACATTTTAATGATGTAATTTGAGAATGAAATCTAAATTTCGTCATGTCGCCTTATTTGGCAAGTACCACACCATGGTCACGGGCGCCGCTTTGGAAAGCTCGCGCCGGGTTTTGGACGATGTTGCCCAATTTGTCAGCCGCATTGGCGCTGAGGTGGTCATGGAAAAAGGCACTTCTGAGCATTTAGGCCTCAACCTTTACCCCACCCTCACCATGGCCGAGATTGGCAAACAGTGCGATTTGGGCTTGGTGGTCGGTGGTGACGGCACCATGTTGGGCATTGGCAGGCAAGTGGCGCCTTTCGGGCTGCCCCTCATTGGCATCAATCAAGGTCGTCTTGGCTTTATCACCGACATCCCCATAGAGGAATACGCCCAAACACTCAAACCCATGCTCTTGGGCCATTTTGAAGAAGAGCAACGCAGCATGCTGCATGCGCAAGTTTGGCGCAGCAAACATTGCGTGTTCGATGCATTTGCCATGAACGATGTGGTGGTCAACCGCGGCGCCACTTCAGGCATGGTGGAACTGCGCATTGAAGTTGACGGCCGCTTTGTAGCCACGCAGCGCGCAGACGGTTTGATTGTAGCCACGCCCACAGGCTCGACGGCTTATTCTTTGTCGGCCGGTGGCCCCTTGATGCACCCCAACTTGGGTGGCTGGGTCATTGCACCGATTGCACCCCATACACTGTCCAATCGGCCCATCGTGCTGCCAGATACATCCAAGATCAGCATTGAAATCGTTTCTGGCCGAGACGCTAGCGCCAACTTTGACATGCAGTCATTGGCCAGCCTCATGATTGGCGATCAAATTACTGTAGAGCAGTCTTCCCACAAGGTGCGCTTCTTGCACCCGCAAGGCTGGAACTACTTTGACACCTTGCGCAAAAAAATGCACTGGAACGAGGGGGGTGTGTAAGCCATGGCTTTGCGGCACATCAGCTTGCGCGACTTTGTCATTGTTCGCGAACTCGACTTAAACCTTTCGCAAGGTTTTAGCGTGCTTACAGGCGAAACTGGCGCAGGCAAATCCATTCTGATAGATGCTCTGCAAATGGCGCTAGGCGAGCGCGCCGATTCAGGTGCAGTTCGAGAAGGCGCAACGCGCTGCGAAGTATCGGCCGAGTTTGATTGCCCTGCACAAGCGCATGCCGTGCTGGAAGATGCCGGCTTTGAAGTTTCAGACACCTTGCTTTTAAGACGCAGTGTGGACACCCAAGGCAAAAGCCGTGCATGGGTCAATGGCAGCCAAGCCACCGCCACGCAATTGCGGGCATTGGGCGAAATGCTGTTAGACATTCATGGCCAGCACGCATGGCAAAGCCTCACGCGGCCCAATGCGGTGCGTGGTTTGCTTGATGCCTATGCCGGTCTTAACACTGAAGGTCTCAAGTCTGCATGGCATGCTTGGCGCCAAGCTCAACAAGCGGTTCAAACAGCTCGCAATGCACAAGATTCATTAAGTCGTGAGCAAGAACGCTTGGCTTGGCAAATTGGCGAGCTCGACAAACTGGCGCCAGCCTTGGATGAGTGGGAGGACTTGAACGCGCAACACACAAGGCTGTCGCACGCGCAAGCCCTGATTGATGCGGGCCAAACGGCCATTGGTTCGCTCGATGGCGACGAATCATCGCGCCTTGGCAGTGCCACTGGCGCCTTAGGACTGCTTTCTCAAGCCATTGCCCAGTTGCAAGATCAAGCGCATGTAGAACCCGAGTTTCAAAGCATTGCCGAGGTTTTGCAATCCAGTCTTGCGCAAGCCGAAGACGCCGCTCATTCTTTGCAAACTTATCTGCGCAAAACAGATCTGGACCCCGATCGCTTGAAAGAACTCGATCAACGCATGTCGCAATGGCTGTCTCTTGCGCGCAGATACAAGCGCCCGCCAGAAGAGTTGGCTGCCCTTTTGGCCAGCTGGAAACAAGAACTCAACGCACTTGAAGCTGCCAGTGATTTAGAGGGACTTGAAGCCCAAGAAAAGTCAGCAGCAGCGGCCTATCAAACCGAGGCTAAAAAATTGTCTCAGCAGCGCAAAAAAGCGGCGCCCAAACTGGCACAAGCGGTCACAAGTGCCATGCAAAACTTGGGCATGCAAGGCGGCCGTTTTGAAGTGGCTTTGATCAGCCTAGAACAAGCAGCCCAGCATGGCCTGGAAGACATTCAATTTTTAGTGGCTGGCCACGCAGGCAGTACACCAAGACCAGTAGGCAAGGTGGCATCGGGCGGTGAACTCTCGCGCATTGCTTTGGCCATTGCTGTGACTACCAGCGAATTGGGCGAAGCCGGCACCCTGATATTTGACGAAGTCGATTCAGGCGTAGGCGGTGCTGTGGCCGAAACAGTGGGCCGACTCATGAAACAACTGGGCATGCACCGCCAAGTCTTGGCCGTCACGCATTTGCCGCAAGTGGCTTCTTGCGCAGACCATCATTTGCTCGTCAGCAAAGCCAGCAGCAAAGAAGGTGTGAGCAGCAGCGTCACGCCCATTGCAGGCGAGCAACGCGTGACCGAAATTGCACGCATGCTGGGCGGCGAAAAATTGTCAGCAACCACGCTGGCACATGCTCGCGAAATGCTCACCAAATAAATTTTTCAAGTTTGATCACTATGGAAATCGTCTTAATCACTGGCATGTCGGGTTCAGGAAAGTCAGTGGCCTTGCACGCCTTGGAAGACGCTGGCTTTTATTGTGTTGACAACTTGCCGCCCGAATTGCTTATTCCATTTGCTGAATTAGAGCGCGATCAAAAAGAAGAGCGCGTGGCCATTGCCATCGATGTCCGCAGTGCAGCGTCCCTGCCACTCATGCCAGGTCAGCTCGAGGTGCTTCGCAACTTGGGTTTTCAAGTCACTTCGATTTATCTAGACGCAGGCTCTGACACCCTGCTCAGACGTTACTCCGAAACGAGAAGGCGGCATCCCTTGTCGGGTCGAAATGCTGCTGAAGGCCAGCGCGCGCTGACTGAATCGATTGAATACGAACGCGAGTTGCTGTCTCGCTTAAGAGAAAACGCGCACGTGATAGACACCAGCTTGCTTCGTGCTGCGCAGCTCCAAAGTTACGTAAAATCTTTGGTCAGCTCGCCTGCTGCCAAACTCACCTTGGTGTTTGAATCGTTTGCTTTCAAACGCGGCATTCCATTGGATGCAGATTATGTGTTTGACGTTCGGATGCTGCCCAACCCACACTATGAATCGGCACTGCGGCCCATGTCGGGCAAGGACGAGCCCGTTCAAAAATTTTTAGAAACTTACGCAGAAGTCAACTTGATGCAAAGTCAAATTGAAAGCTTCTTAGATCAGTGGCTGCCTGCACTTGAAAAAGACCATCGCAATTACATCACGGTGGCCATTGGCTGCACGGGCGGTCAACACCGATCTGTTTATTTGGTCGAAAAACTCAGCCAACGCTTTGGTGCACACTGGCTCACACTGAAGCGTCACAGAGAGTTAGACAGCAAGTGACGCACAGGTGTTGGCAAACCCAACACCGCCCAATC
>JBIIJK010000043.1:0-17780 GCA_044233865.1 Limnohabitans sp. | reverse complement strand
TGGTGATGGTCAATTAAAGAAGAGTGGCGCTGGCTTGCACGGCATCAGCCAAGCGCCTTCTACCCCATTATTTTTTCTTTTTGAAGGCTGGGTCATAGCGTTTGATCCAGTCAAAAAACTCGTGGTACCAGATCACGTTGTTGGCGGGCTTCAAGATCCAATGATTCTCATCGGGATACCACAACAGGCGCGCGTCTACCCCCTTGGCTTTGAGTGTGTTGTAGTAGGCTAAGCCCTGGGCGTCTGGCACACGATAGTCTTTGGCACCATGAATGACCAAGGTGGGCGTTTGCATGGTGGCAGCATAGGCATGCGGGCTTTGTGAGTGCACCTTCTTCATGTCATTCCAATACCAGCCACCCAACTCTTGCGCATGCCAACCATAGGCATCGTCAGAGAACATGCCCACCCAGTCGTAGCAGCCTGCGTGGCAAACATAGGCTTGATAGCGTCCTGGTTTCACATGCGCATTCATCCAAGCCACCATGTAGCCACCGTAGCTGCCGCCTGTTGCAAACACACGCCCCTTGTCAATCCAAGTTTTCTTGCGCAGCCAATCGGTACAGGCTTCCATGTCTTGCAATTCCAACTCACCCCATTTGTGCGTGATTGAATCGAGAAACTTCAAACCAAAACCAGATGAGCCATGGTAGTTGACGTTGGCCACCACATAGCCTTGGGCTGCAAACACATGGTAGTTCCAGCGCCAATGCCAAACGTCGCCTGGGCCTGTGTGCGGCCCGCCATGAATGGTGTGAAGCAAGGGGTATTTTTTGGTTTGATGAAAACCGGGGGGGTAGTGCAACCACACTTGCACATCGTCTCCCTTGGCCCCTTTAAACCAGTGCTCTTCGGTATGGCCTAAAACAATGCCCTTAAGCAGATCATCATTGAAATGTTCAATGCGTTTTGAAGCTGACGACACACTGCGACCAGATTCATCCACTTGAGTCACCTGAATTCGACCTGGGTGAACCGCCTTGTCCATGAGGGTGACCAATTGGCCCGCAGCCTCATCAAAGGCATGTACCGTGCCGCCTTCCATGACCACAGTCGGTTGCGATTTTGCGATGTCAAAACGCCAAACATGTTGACGGCCTCTGTCTTCTGCTTTGCAAAGCAATGCACTGCCGTCTTCGCTCCACTTCAAGGGCATTTGTGGTTCACGGTCCCACTTGGCGCTGATGGTTTTCCAGGGCATGGCTTGCTTGCTGGATTTAGCAGTCGATGGCTTTGGCAGATCAAGCAAAGCCAGGTGATTGGGCTGAGTGTGTTTGAGCGCTTGGTGCGATGCTAAGAAAGCCAATTGATCACCCGTTGGGCTGTAGGCAGGTCCTGACACATCCCAAGCGGGGTCTTTGACCAAGTCTCGAATGGCAATGACTTTGTTGCCCTTCAATTGAATTTCAGCCAAGGCCATGCGGGGCGCTGCGTTCTGGGCTTTTTCTGGGTCAAACACGAAACTGATGCTTTTGCCATCGGCCGAGATGTCAAATTCATTGGCACTGGGGTCACGGCGCGGCAGCTCGTAGTCTGTGCCCTCTAGCAAGTCCACCACACGACCGCTCTTTAAATTCATGATGCACAAATGAGGCACGCGGCCCATCGGCAAGTTGTGATCCCAGTGGCGATACACCGCATCCTCTGTGGCAAAAGCGCTGTCTTTGCGGGCTTTGGTTTCCTTGAGCTTGTCGGCTTGAGACTCGCCCTTTAACTTGGGCCAAGCCCATGTGATGAACGCGATGCGCTCACCGTCTGAAAACCATTTGAAATCGACCACACCTGTGGGCACTTCAGCTGCACGCTTGGCTTCACCGCCGTCTGGCGCAATGAGGTACAGCTGAGGCTCATCGTCCTTCTTGCCGTTTTGCTCTCGCTTGGCCACAAACGCCACCCAATCGCCTTGGGGCGAGAACTGTGGGCGGCCGTCTTTGTCGCCACATTGTGTGAGCTGTCTGGGCTGACCGCCAAGGGTAGACAGCAGCCAAATGGCGCTTTGAATGGTGTTTTCTTTGACCGAGGGCTGCGCGACAGCACACACCGCCTGCGAACCGTCTGGACTGATGCTGGGAGCACCCAGTCGTTGCAGTTGCCACATCAACTCGACAGTGAGTTGTTTGGACTGGCGGGGGGATGCTGATTTTGTTTTTGATGCCGTCATCTTCAACGACTCCTGTGAATGAAATACATGGATTTAATACTGGCGATCAATTGGCGTTATGGAGCGCGATTGCAATTGATGGGCTGCTGTAAGTTGGTATTTTTTGCGCGTGTATGGCTAGAAGTTACAACGACATTTGGTGAATTGGCGTTGCTGTCTTTGGCCTTGTTTGTACTGATGGTGATGGCGTCGTTTGGGAGCGCGCAATCGGCTGCGGCTGCAGGGCCTTGTGCAACGGGCTGCTGAGTGAAAGTGCCTGTCACATTGGGTGAAATGGGTGCTGGTATAGGCGCTGGGATTGGCATTGCACCAGGCGGCGAGGTGTAAGCCGGACTTGCTTGAATGTTGATACCATAGTTGTAGAAATAGAAATTACCACGCGATTCGTTGTAGATGGCGGGTCTTTGTTCATGCCGCACAGACTTGGCCAGTTCTTCCACGGAGTTCTGGACATCGCGCATCAGATCTTCAATTTTTAAACCTGGAACTTTCATGCGTGTAATGAGCTCTCGCGTGAAAACGCTGTTTGGGTTTGGATCTTTTTCAAGCAAGCGGTCGAGGGCTTGTTGCCCACGGCTTGCGGAGTACACAATCATCTGTCCTCTGGGCGCTTCTATGGCGCTCAATCCGCGAGCGTTGCCAATCGACCTTCCTTTTGACTTTAAAGGGTTGTCTCTACAGGCATCAACAATGACCAGGCTGAAAGCAGGCTTGGCTTCTGCCAGCTTTTCAGTCAAAGTCAACAAGTCATAGGCTGTTTTCTCTACTTCACTTTCACTGTTGACTTCAATATCGGTTGGGAGCAAATAACTCCCATTTTTAATTTGTACGCCATGCCCAGCATAGAACACCACAACCTCATCGCCGCCTTGAATGCCTTGGGTGAATGATTCAACCGCTCTGACAGTTGCACGGTAGTTTAAGTTTTGATGAAGCTGAACTGCAAAACCTGCGTTCCTTAATTCACGCGCCATGGCATTGGCATCGTTACCGGCTTTTTGCAATTTGCTGACAGCCAAGTAATTGTCATTGCCAATAACAAGCGCAACGCGTTTTGCCTGAACATGCAGGCAAAAAAGGATTGCAAAACAAGTCAAAATGACTTTTGAAAAATGCACGATATAAATGTCCCGAAATTGACAATTGAATAGTAAAGTCTAATCTTGTAAGTATGTCTATAAGCAAGAACATTTAGTACTTAATTAGTATTAAATTGATTTTCAAACTCTGAAATTTTCAATAAAGCGATAGATCATGTTTTTAAAAACTCTTGGTGTGGTTTTTTCACTGGCTTTGGCTTCTTGCGCTGCCAATGTTCCACTTTCTTCTGCTGTGGAGTCAACTCCTACCGGAGCCAAGTTGAGCTTCCTGGACATTTCTAAGTTTGACCGTGATTTATCGGGATCCTTGCAAGATAAAAATGCTTCAGTTGAAGTCGCTTTTTATGACAAGGTCAGCCCTAACAATTTGCCGGATCGATTACAAAAATGGATTTCGGTAGTTGAGGCCGATGGAGGCAAAGTATTGGTTGAACCACCACCTAACGAGTTGGTCGCAAGGAATCCACTTGCAGCCCTAAGTCTTGTTGGCACATTGATTACAAGTATCAAAGGTTTTGCAAAATTTAATTCAGAAAGAATTTACGAAACTGCCAAGGGACGCGACGCAGTTATCTCGCTGGAAAGAAACAGCAAAGGCGAAGTTGTAATTAACGCAATCAAATTTATCAAAAGAGCACCATGATGTTACGCATTGCTTTGATCGCTTCTACCCTTTTAATGGTTCAAGCCGTTTCGGCGCAGCCATCCTCCAACAGATCCGCCTTGATTATTGGGGTTGGTGAATACGGCTACTCTGGTGCAACACCACTGACTGGGGTAAAGCATGACATGGTTAGTGCTGCGAAAATTGCTACAGCAATGGGCATACCTGAAAACAATGTGAAGTACCTTAGAAATTCACAAGCCACCAAAGCAAACATTCTTAATGCATTGAAACAGTTGGGTGATACCTCCGGTGAAGGCTCAAGAACCTTCGTTTATTTTTCAGGGCACGGGACAAGACAGCCCTCAGGAAACGAATGCGTTGAAGGTTTGTTGACCTACGAAGGCTCAACAATATCCAATCAAGAGTTTGCTGGCGCTACCCAAAAAATAGCAAAGTCTTCAGACAAATTCATTACTCTTGTAGATGCATGTCACTCTGAAGGTGTTGTGCCTCCGAAATCACAAACACGGGCACTGCTTAAAGATCAGTTAACGCCCAAGTTTTATATGAAGTCAGACACAACTGCCAATGCTTGCAGTGTTATCTCAAACTACAAGACACGCAGCTTATTACCGGAAGTAACAAAGCTAGGCGCTTTGAAAGAAAACGTTGTTCAGGTATCTTCATCAAGACCCGATGAAGTCAGTTTTGATGAACCGGACAAAGGCGGACTTGCAACGCAAGGCATTAGAGACTGTCTACTTGGTCAAGCAAAAGATACAAACCAATCAGGCGCAGTGACCTTGGAAGAAGTGCAGCAATGCGCTCAAAGATTTGTAGATGGACGCTTAAAGAACGTACCGGGAATCAAACCACACCACATTACTGTCACAGGCAACAGAAATCTGATTCCTGTTCAGCGCCCACCAACGGTTGTTGCAGTTGCAACTCCTCCTGTTGAGCCACCAAAGCCTGTAGTTGCACCACCTACTCCACCGGTAATTGTGGCTGCTCCAGCTCCTGTTACTCAACCCCCTGTAACGACTTCACCACCCATAGCCATACCAGCGCCAGAGAGTCTTCCTCCTCAGGAACCTTTGTTAGCCTCTTTGGCTACGCTTAAAGACATTGAGCAGCAGCGCAATCCACGCAGGGTTGTAGATGTGAAGTTATCTAAGCCGGTAATGAAGATCGGCAAGGACAGCCTAGATCTGAGCATCAAATCTAGCCACGACGGCTACATCTACATGATCCTTCTTGGCAGTGATGCAAAGAGCTTCTATGTGCTGTATCCAAACGGCTTAGATAAAAACAATGTCATCAAGGCAGGTCAAACTGTTCGCATTCCGAAGCCCGATTGGGAAGTCAAGGCCGTAGGGCCTGTTGGCACTAACAACCTCTTAGTCATGGTCTCTGACAGCCCTCGCAAGTTAAATACCTTAATGATGGCTGAACCCACCGCAGCAGAGCCGTTTACATATGCCCTGAATGACATTGGTGGTAGATCTGCATTAATCAACTTCTTAACGAGTTCGGGTACAGACGGCAAGTCTGAGAGCTTTGGCGCAAAACTCATAGCCATCAAGGAGGTGAAATGAAAACGTTAATTGCTCTGCTGCTCATAAGCACCTCGGCTTACAGTCAAGTCCAAGCACCCATCAAAAATGCGACGGCTAACGATCTGGTGGAAAAGCTTGCCTCAGCAGGAGATCAACCTAAAACCCGTAGCTTGGGCAGCAGGAACATCATTCCACAGCCCAAAAGCATAGATCTAGTCATCCAATTTGATTTGGACTCTGCCAAGCTAAAACCTGACTCCATGCCTCTATTGAGTAGCCTTGTGGAGGCCATGAAAAATGACCGTTTGGCAGCAATCAAATTTAAGGTGGAAGGCCATACTGATGCCCAAGGCTCAGAACAGCACAACCTTAAGTTAAGTCAAAGCCGTGCAGACTCGGTTATGGCATACCTGACATCTCAGGGCGTAGATAAAGAACGCCTTACAAGAGAAGGTAAAGGTTTCTCTGATTTGCTTTTGCCGGAAAAACCGAAGGCAGCAGAAAATCGCCGCGTCAGGATAACTACTCAGCCATGAAAAAAATAATCACTCTTTTAGTCTTAGGGCTAAGTGCTAATGCATTCGCTGGGCAGCTTCTTGTGTCGGTAGATGAAATGAACGCATCCAACAATGCAAAGCCGCCTTTTACAGCGAAATCTGTTGCGCCAAAAGACGCACCGTTAATCGAGCTTTCAGCGCCTAAGCTATCTGCGCCTGTAAGTAGCCCAACAGCTATTGAGGTTAAATTTCAGCCAACTGCTCCTAGTACAGTCAAGCCAGAGACCTTTAGAGTTTTGTATGGTTCATTTGAAATTGACATTACAAAACGTATCTTGAATGTTGCTAAGGTGACGGAGTCAGGTGTATTGGTACAAGAGGCGAACTTGCCCAAGGGCAAGCACAAGCTCTTGATGGTTGTTGAAGATACTGCTGGCAGGCGTGGCAATCGATCAATAGATTTTGAAGTGAAATAATTCAATTCAATTCAATTGCAAATCATTAATTCCTGTATTGCATAGAGCATCTTGATTATTAGGCTCTAATTTAGGGGCAGAAATCCAAGTTTCAGACAAGCTAATAAACAAGTGCTAACAGGCCATAAAGCAAAAAGCCCAACCGATAAGGGCTGGGCTAAGTGCTTGATTTATGTGGGGTGGCTGATGGGGCTCGAACCCACGACAACAGGAATCACAATCCTGGACTCTACCAACTGAGCTACAGCCACCGTAGAAGGGGAATTATAGCCGAAAGTTTTTTCTCAGGCCCCTTGCGCCTCTGACTTTGGCTTGGCAGCACTGGGTTTTGGCACCAAAATTTCAGCCTTCATTTTGGTCTTTAACTGGGCAATGTAGGCCTGCGTTTCAGCGGTACCCCACAGCTGCGTAAATTGCTGCTGAGCTTGAACCATGAGCTCTTTGTTTTCAGCTCCAGGTGGCAAAATCTTGGTCACACGAACCACAGCAAAACCTTGAACGCCCAAGTCGACGCCACTGATTGAGGGAAGCTTGTTAGGGTCGGCGCGCAGAACAGCATCAACCACTTTGGGCAATTGCCTTTGTGTATTTTCGCGAGAAATCACAATGGCATTGGGCAGGTTGTCAGCGCCCGTGCTTGCTTTAAGCGCAGTCAAACGTTGCTCGCCTTGAGTCTTGGCCAATTCAGCGGCCTTTTCTTGGGTTAAAGCACGTTTGACAAATTCTTTCACTTCCGCCAAGGGCAAAGTGGCAGCGGGTTGGTGCTTGACCACACGGGCTGAAACCAGCGTGCTGGGTGCCACTTCAATGGCTTCAGTGTTGCGCTGCTTTTGCAAAGATGCTTCACTGAAAATAGCTTGCAACAAACCTGGATGGCTCAAAACACTTCGGGCCTGCGTGGGTTGGCGCGCCAATTGATTGGCCTTTTGAATGTTGAGTTTGAGCTTGTCTGCTACCGGCTTCAAGCTATCAGACTGCTCGTACACCGTATTGGAAAATGTTTCTGCCAACTCGGCATATTTGCGCTGAGCCTGCTGCTGCTTCAAGTCTGCTTCCAAGGCGGGGCGCATTGACTCAAAGCTTTGGGCTTTGGCCGCCTTGATGTCGGTGAGTTGAATGATGTGGTAACCAAACTCAGACTCGACCAGGTCACTGATGTCTGACTTTTTCAAACTGAATGCCGCATCTTCAAAAGCTTTCACCATGGCACCACGGCCAAAGAAATCTAAATCGCCCCCTTTGACAGCAGAGCCTGGGTCTTGAGAGTTTTTGCGAGCAACATCGGCAAAGCTTGCAGGCTTGGCTTTGACCAATTTCAACAACTCCTCAGCCTTGGCGCGTGCTGTTTTTTTCTCAGCTTCAGGCGAATCCTTGGCTGCAGTGATCAGAATATGGCTGGCACGACGCTCTTCTTTGCTAGACAAGCGCTGCAAGTTTTGCTCGTAGTAAGACTTCACGTCTTGTTCGTTCAAAGTAATCGATTGACGCAGACTTTCAATGTCAAGAACAATGTACTCAATGTCAGCGGACTCGGAAGATTGGTATTTGTCTTTGTTTTTATCGTAATAAGCCTGCAAATCAGCATCAGAGACCGTGACTTTGCTGAGGTAGTCAGCAGCTGGGAAATTCAGAATTTGCACTTCTCGTCTTTGCATGAAAGCGTTCATGGCCGTTTGCGTTTGCGCAGAAGTGGCGTATGCAGATGCTTGAACACCTTGAATGACTTGGCGGTTGGACAAATCTGCACGAACTTGCATTTCAAACATTTCTGGCGTCATGCCTTGTGAAGCGGCCAGTTGTTTGTAGCGCTCCATGTCAAGCTTGCCATCAGCATTGCGCAGAGCCGCAATGGCAGGGCTTTGCTGTAACTCGCGCGCCAAACGTGTGTCGCTGGCCACCAACTGCAATTTTTGAGCCGCTGCCGAAATGACCTGGTCACGAACCAAACGCTCTAACGTGGCGTACTTGGCTTCTGCAGTGTCAAACAACTTAGCATCAATATTGGGCATGGACGCCCGAATTCGATCGACTTCGCGCTTGTGTGCGGCGTCCCAATCGCTTTGGTTGATTTTGTTCCCGTTGACTTTGGCAACCACGGCACCCTTGTCGTTGAAACGACTGTAGCCTTCAAGACCAAACAAAACGAAGGAAGGAATGATGAGCAGGAACAAGATGCCCATCATGATCTTGGTGTTGTTTCGGACAAAATCAAACATGTGAGAACTCTCTGTCTATTAACGCTGTAAATGTCACAAAAAGACAAAAGGCGAACAACCTGTTCGCCTCTGTTTGGGGGTGGTGGGTGCTGACGGGGTCGAACCGCCGACCTACGCCTTGTAAGGGCGCCGCTCTACCGACTGAGCTAAGCACCCCCCCTAATCAAAGATTAATTCAAGGCGTCTTTTAAAGCCTTACCTGGACGGAACTTAGGCACCTTGGCAGATTTGATTTTGATGGCTGCACCTGTACGTGGGTTGCGACCAGCGCGAGCAGCACGCTTGGTGACGGCGAATGTACCGAAACCAACCAAAGCGACAGTGCCGCCTTTTTTCAATGTGGTGCGAACGGCGCCAATGGTGGCTTCCAATGCACGACCAGCAGCCGCTTTAGAAATGTCTGCTTGTTTGGCAATGTGCTCAATCAATTCAGTTTTGTTCATACAAAGAACCTTAGAAAAAATTAGAGACCTCAATTTTTGAGTGACTCATGATTGTTAAAATTTTTTTGAAGTTAAAAAAACTTCCGAGACAAAAACATTGTCGCCGCAATGAATTTGTTGACCTCAATTTAAACAGACAAAACGCGCCTGTCAAATGAATTTGTGTCTAGAAACCGCAATGCGACACGAATTCTAGACGCAAACTGAATGTCTGCAAGGGGCTTCGTGAAAAAAAATTTTGGGATCTAACAACTAGATCCCAAAAGTTCTCATAAAGCTGCAGCAATGGCTTTTCCAACGTCTTGCGTATTAGCAGAACCCCCAATGTCTGCAGTGCGTGGCGCACCACTATTGGGTGCCAATACTTTTTCAATGGCAGCCAAAATGGCATCGTGGGCAGGCTTGCAACCCAAGAATTCCAACATCATGGCGCCGCACCAAATTTGACCGATGGGGTTTGCAATGTTCTTTCCTGCGATGTCTGGTGCAGAACCATGAACCGGTTCAAACAAAGAGGGAAATTTGCGATCTGGATTGAGGTTGGCACTGGGAGCAATGCCAATCGTGCCTGTGCAAGCTGGACCCAAATCGCTCAAAATGTCACCAAACAAATTACTGGCCACCACCACATCGAAAAAGTCGGGGCGTTGCACAAAGTGCGCCGTCAAAATATCGATGTGAAATTTGTCAACATGGATACCCGGATAGTTCTTGGCCATTTCGACAACACGCTCATCCCAATAAGGCATGGTAATGGCAATGCCGTTGGATTTGGTGGCACTGGTGAGGTGCTTCTGAGGGCGAGTCTGCGCAAGTTCAAAGGCGAATTTCAAGACACGATCGACGCCAATGCGCGACATAACCGTTTCTTGCATCACAATTTCACGTTCGGTACCAGGGTACATGCGCCCGCCAATGCTGGAGTACTCACCCTCGGTGTTTTCGCGCACGATGTACATGTCAATTTCACCGGGCTGTCTGGGCGAGCCATCTCTTCGCACCACGGGTGCAATGATGCCCGGCATGAGCCTAGCAGGACGCAAGTTGATGTACTGATCAAACTCACGGCGAAACAAAAGCAAGGAGCCCCACAAAGACACATGGTCGGCAATTTTGTCTGGCCAGCCCACAGCACCAAAGTAGATGGCATCGTGGCCACCGATTTGGTCTTTCCAATTGTTGGGCAGCATTTGGCCGTGCTTTTCAAAGTAGTCCCAACTTGAAAAGTCGAAATGATCAAATTGCAAATCGAGATTGAACTTTGAAGCCGCTGCTTCCATGACCCTGAGGCCCTCGGGCATGACTTCTTTGCCAATACCATCTCCAGCAATGACTGCAATGCGTTTTTTTGTCATGTTTTTTTCTCCTAAGATTTACTGAGCGGGCCTCACAACCCAACTGACGCCCCAAGCCGTGAGTGCAATACCGACCAGTGTGAAAGCAGTAATGGGCTCATCAAATAACAACCACGCCACCAAGGCCGTACAGGGCGGCACAAGGTACATCAAGCTGGTCACACTGGCAGCAGCGCCCTTCTGAATGAGCATGTACAAAAGTGAACTGCCGCCTAAGGTCAATCCTAATACAGACCACGCCATGGCGCCAATGAACTCTGCGTTGTATTGCACAGATTCAGTTTCTAACAGAGCCAAGGGAGTTGTTACAAGCAATGCCGCAAGCAATTGCACGGTATTGGCCGTTCGAACGTCACATGGCTTGACGAAGCTTTTTTGATAAAGCGTGCCCAAGGTAATGGAGAGCAACGCCATGATGGCAAAACTCAAATTGAGTGTGTTGACATGGTCTAAAGCACTGCCCTGCGTGAGTTTGTGCCAGACCACCAAAAGCAGCCCACAAAAACCCAACAACAAACCGAGCCACTGTCGGCGGCTCACCTTGTTTTCTAAAGTGCTGTCTCTGGACGAAAGCCAAATGGCAGTCAGCACGGGTTGCAGTCCCACTATGAGGGCCGACAAACCTGAGCCCATGCCCGCCTTGACCGCAGCCCAAACGCCGCCCAAGTAACCTGCATGCATGAGAACGCCAGTGACTGACAAGTGAAACCATTCCGATCGACTTTGCGGCCATTTCACCTTAGCCACGCTGATCCAAATGACAAAGCAAGCAATGGACAGGGCGTAGCGAAGTCCTAAAAAGGAAAACGGTGGTGCATTCGGCATGCCAAAACGTGCCACGATGAAACCCGTGCTCCAAATGAGTACAAAGACCGCAGGCATGGCCCGAACCCAGGCGTCGGAAGGCTCTGAGTGATTCATTTCACTCGCGCACGAATCTCAGGGAGGGCCTTTTGCATGTAATAAATCATAGACCAAATGGTCAGAATGGAGGCGATCCAGATAAGGCCAGTGCCCCAAACATGCGTGTCAATCACGCCGAACAATTGACCATTGAAAAGCAAAAACGGAATGGCCACCATCTGCACCGTGGTTTTTAGCTTGCCGACGAAATGCACCGCGACACTTTTGCTAGCGCCAATTTGCGCCATCCACTCACGCAAGGCCGAGATGGCAATTTCACGCCCAATGATGATTAAGGCTACCAAAACATGAACGCGGTGCAAGTGGACCAGCACCAAAAGAGAGGCACAGACCAAAAACTTGTCGGCCACAGGGTCTAAAAAGGCGCCAAATGAAGAGGTTTGGTTGAGCTTTCGGGCCAAAAATCCATCGAGCCAGTCTGTGGCTGCAAAAATCACAAACATGGTGGTGGCCAAAAAGTTGCGTGATTCAACGGGCAACTCAGTGTAGAAAACCCCCACTATGAAGGGAATCGCGACGATGCGCGTCCAAGTCATGAGGGTGGGAATGGTTAAAAACATGGTGGATATTGTGTCACGCATTGAAGTCAGTTTGCTGACACCAAGGCGCCATTCTCAGTGAAGTGCCTGGTAAATGCTTTCTGCCAATTCCTTGGATATGCCATCCACCGACATCAGGTCTTCAACGCTGGCGTCTTCTACGCCACGCACACCCCCAAAGCGCTGTAACAGTTTGGCGCGTTTTTTGGGGCCAATGCCCCCAATTTCCTCTAAACGCCCACCGCCCATTCGAACTTTGGCGCGTTGTGCACGCATTCCCGTGATGGCAAATCGGTGCGCTTCATCCCTGACTTGAGCGACCAGCATCAAGGCCGCTGAATCTTTGCCCAGATAAACCTTGTCTCGACCATCGGCAAAGACCAGTTCTTCTAGGCCTACTTTTCGGCCCTCCCCTTTTTCGACGCCCACAATCAAGGACAGATCGAGGCCCAAGGCTTCGAAGACTTCTCGGGCCATCGATACCTGTCCCTTGCCACCGTCAATGAGCACCAAATCTGGCATGCGGGCCTTGCGATCTGCTTCACCTGATTTGATGGCTTCGGCCAGCTTGCCATATCGCCGCATCAAGACCTGCCGCATGGCCGCGTAATCGTCACCGGGTGTGATGTCTTCAATTTTGTAGCGTCGATATTCGCTGTTTTGCATTTTGTGATTTTGAAAAACCACACAAGAAGCTTGCGTCGCTTCGCCAGATGTATGGGAAATGTCAAAGCATTCCATGCGCAAGGCATCCATGTCATCTGGCGCTAAATCGAGCGCTTCAACCAAGGCTCTGGTGCGCGCTTGTTGCGAGCCCTCTTCCGCCAACAATCGGGCCAGTTGAATGGCCGCATTTTTCTCAGCCATCTCCAACCAAGATCTTCTTTGCTCTCGCGGGTTGTGCACGGCGTTGACTTTCAGGCCAGACTGCAAGGCGATGGCATCAATCACCTTGGCATCTATCTTCTCGCTGGTGATCAATGTTGTCGGCACCGGAATGCTCAAGTAATGCTGCGCAATGAAAGCCTCCAAAACTTTCGCTTCCAAAGTTTGTGCAACCGCACTGACATCGTCTTCTAATGCCAGGTTGAGCATGGCGTGGCCATCTTCCACATGCGAGGGAAAATAAGGCCGATCGCCCAAATGTCGGCCACCGCGAACCATGGCCAAATTGACACACGCCCTGCCGCCCTGCACCTTGACGGCCAAAATATCGACATCGGTGTCAGAGACGTTGTCAACCGATTGCTGATGCAGTACACGCGACAAAGCCGTCATCTGATTGCGAACTTCTGCCGCCATCTCAAACTCAAGCTTGTCGGCATGCGCCATCATGCGTTCTTCCATGGCCTTTAAGACGGCCTGCGTCTCCCCCTGCAAGAAGGCTTCTGCTTGCGCCACATCTTGCGCATACTGCGCCACTGACACCACACCCACACAAGGGCCGGAACAACGTTTGATTTGATACAACAAACAGGGCCGTGTTCGGTTTGAAAAAACAGTGTCTTCACAGGTGCGAAGTCTGAAAACTTTTTGAAGCAGTTGAATCGTTTCCTTCACAGCCCATGCACTGGGGTATGGGCCAAAGTAGCGGTGTTTTTTTTCAACGCCCCCACGGTAGTAAGCAATCCTTGAATAGTCTTCTGCTTTGACAACGGGCTTGTCTTCGATTGGTGTATCGGAAGTTGGCTTGTTGCGGCGGGTCACACCGGTGCCAGAAACTTTGAGGTAGGGATAGCTTTTGTCGTCTCGAAACAAAATATTGAACTTGGGGCTCAATGTTTTGATCAAATTATTTTCAAGCAGCAAGGCTTCGGCTTCTGAACGCACCACGGTGGTTTGCATTCGCCTGATCTTGCTAATCATGTGCCCAATGCGGGTTCCCCCATGGTCTTTCTGAAAATAACTGCTGACGCGCTTTTTTAAATTCCTGGCCTTGCCAACGTACAAAACCTGATCTTCCGCATCGAAATAGCGATAAACCCCAGGCAAGCTGGGAAGTGCGGCCACTTCGGCCAACAAAGATTCTGGGTGAACACTGGACATGGGGGCTATTGTGTCTCGAAGCGCGCGACAATATCACGCATGCAATGGGACATTTTTTGCCGCGTCATCGACAACCACGGAGATCTGGGGGTTTGTTGGCGCCTGAGTGCCGATTTGGCCTCGCGCGGTCACAGCGTCAGGCTTTGGGTCGACGATGCAAGTGCGCTTGTTTGGATGGCGCCAGATGCAACGCCCAATCCCGAGGGCCGAGCCCAGTTCAACACGACAACGGGAACCGTGGTGGTGCGGGCTTGGCATGATGCCCTCGATGTCATTGACCAGCCCTCCAACGTGTGGGTCGAAGCCTTCGGGTGCGAACTACCTGAGCACTTTGTCAATTGGGCACATCAAAGCCAAACCAGTGCAAATAGCCCCCCATGCCCCGTTTGGCTTAATTTGGAATATTTAAGCGCAGAGACTTATGTGGAAAGAAGCCACAAACTGCCCTCCCCCGTGATGAGCGGCCCCCTGAAAGGCCGAACCAAATGGTTTTTTTATCCAGGATTCAATGACAAAACTGGTGGCCTGATACGAGAGGCACGGGTTCTCGAAAAATTGAATGTCAATGAAACGACAGAGTTCGATCCATCTTGCAGCAAGCCCTGCTCTCAAAAAAGCACTCTTTTTTGTTACGAACCAGCAGCGCTGACAGAGGCCATGCAATTGGCATCCTTAAATTCGATTGGACACCAATGGCAAGTTGCACATGGGCGAGGCGCTTTGGCCTTCCAAAACGCATTGCGCACTTTGCCAAGCCATGTTGAGCGGCCTTCACATCAGTTCATCCCGCCTCTTTCTCAAACACAATTTGACCAACTTTTAAAGTCAAGTGACTTGAATTTTGTACGGGGTGAAGACTCCTTGGTCAGGGCGCTATGGGCTGGCAAGGCCTTTGTTTGGCAAATTTACCCACAAGACGATGGCGCTCACGGCCCCAAATTGAAGGCTTTTTTAGACTGGCTCGATGCGCCAGAAAGCCTACGCCGTTTTCACCTTGGCTGGAATGGACTTTCTCAAGAACCTTTGCCAGAGGTGGACCTGCCGGCTTGGCAAGCCTGCGCAATGGCTGCGCAAGCGCGTTTGGTGCAACAAATGGATTTGGTCAGTCAATTGCTTCAATTTGTTGAAGAAAAGCGCTAAGATCGTGGGCTTTGTGACAACATTGGACAGATTATGAAAGTAGCTCAAGAAATTCGCGTTGGTAACGTCATCATGCAGGGCAAAGACCCCATGATCGTTTTGCGCACAGAATACAGCCGCGGCGGACGCGGTGCGGCCACCGTTCGCATGAAGCTCAAAGCCTTGCTAAGCAACATGGGTACCGAGTCTGTTTTCAAGGCCGACGACAAAATGGACCAAGTGATCTTGGATCAAAAAGAGTGCACTTACTCTTATTTTGCCGACCCCATGTATGTTTTCATGGACACCGAATTCAACCAGTATGAAGTTGAATCCGAAAACATGGGCGATGCCTTGCACTACCTAGAAGACGGCATGTCCGTTGAAGTGGTGTTCTACGACGGCAAGGCCATCTCTGTTGAACTGCCCACCAGCGTAGAACGCGAAATCACTTGGACCGAGCCAGCCGTTAAAGGTGACACCTCTGGCAAAGTGCTCAAGCCCGCCAAAATTGCCACCGGCTTTGAAGTGCCTGTGCCTTTGTTTGTCAATCAAGGCGACAAAATTGAAATTGACACACGCACAGGCGAATACCGCAAGCGCGTTTGATCAACTTGTTTCAGTGGCCCTGGTTACTGCGCAACAAGACCTCTTAGGAGGTCTTTTTTTTAAGGGGCAGCAGGCGTTTCCAATTTGGGGCGCAGGCGCCAAGCTTGCGGCGCGCCACTTGCCACTGCTGAACCCACAACCCAAAAGACCACAGACACCCCCACCACGGCACCAGCAGCGCCAAAAATAAGGGGCATCAAAACGCTAGAGGCATTGACCGTCATAATTCGCAAGCCCAGTGCTTCGCCCTGTCGATGTGCAGGTGTGATTTGGTACAAAGTACTCATGACCATCGGCTGAACCACACCTAAAACCAAACCCAAACAGACCGAACAAATACCCATGGCCCATGCTGAATCAACCATGGGATAAATAGCAAAGATGAGGCCTGCGCAAATCATGGCACCTGTAAGCAATCGATATTCTTGAAGGTGCCGCGCAACCAAAGGCAAGAGCACCCGAATCATTGCTGAGGCCACAGCGAAGGAACCCAAAATAGTACCAACCACCGATGCACTGAGGCCGCGTTCGTGTCCTAAGACTGGCACCACAAAGGTGTGAATGTCCCAACAAGAAGACAACAACCAATTGACCAACAGCAGGCGCTGCATGAGCGGCTCATGCAGCAAGTCCCATACACGCCCATTAGCATGCTCAGGAAGTTGAGGCGGAATGGGTTTTTCTTCAATGTTGCGAATCCATAACCACGCCAGCAGAGGAAAAAGAGTCAGCATCACAAACGTGGCGCGAAAGCCATCGGCATCAGCTGGCATGGCGCCGGCATGGTCAATCATCAAGCCCGCAAAAAATGGTCCTATGAAATTAGAAGCAGCGGGGCCAATGGCCAACCAACTGAATGTTTCTTTCAGCTGGTTGGCATCGGCTGAAATTCGGCCCACGTGCCTTTGCAAAGCAATGACAGTGATACCCGTAGCCCCTCCGGTGGCAAGGGCGCCTATGCAGAGAACAGGAAATATGGGCCAAATGACGGCCAGTCCTGCGCCAAAACAAGCCATGACCACACCGATTTGCACCGGTCGTTTCAAGCCATGTCGATCTGTGAATCGACCAGCCGGAATGGCCATGAATACTTGCGTGACAGAAAACAGCGCCAACAAAACACCCACCGCCATGGTGCTGTAACCTTGTTGAAGCGCAAGAAGCGGTGTCGTCATTCGCATACCTGTCATACAGGCATGCAGAAAAATCTGCCCAGTAATCAGCTTAGCAAGTTCACGCTTCACTGGTTTCGCCGTCACTGACATCGGCTTCATGTGGCAGCAAACCGGCCGCTTGGCCTTCAGGCAATGCTTCCACTTGGCGCAATGCGCGGTGCATCACATTGCTTCGCGTTTGCGCTTTGTCCAGCGTATTTAAGACAGTTTGCGTTTGTTCTTTGACTTTGGCCAACACGTCGCCAAACTTGCCAAACTCTGTTTTGACGGCACCCAAAACTTGCCAAACTTCGCTGGAACGTTTTTCGAGCGCCAAGGTTCGGAAACCCATTTGCAAAGAGTTCAACATGGCCATTAGGGTTGTAGGGCCTGCTAGGGTGACTCGGAAATCACGTTGTAAAGATTCAATCAGACCGGGTCTGCGCAACACTTCGGCGTACAAGCCTTCCGTGGGCAAGAACATGATGGCGAAGTCTGTGGTGTAAGGCGGTTCGACATACTTCTCAGTCATGGATTTGGCTTCTAAACGAACCCGCGCCTCCAAAGCCTTGCTACACAGATCTGCCTGAATCACATCGGCACGCGACTGCGCATCTAGCAGGCGCTCATAATCTTCATTGGGAAACTTGGCATCGATAGGCAACCAAACGGGTTCGCCATCGTCGGATCTGCCTGGCAATCGAATGGCAAAGTCGACACGGTTTTTGCTACCTGGCCGCGTCGCGTGTTGCGTTGCATACTGATCAGGGGCCATCACTTGCTCTAGCAATGAAGCCAGCTGAGCTTCGCCAAACATGCCGCGCGTTTTGACGTTGGTGAGCAAATGCTTCAGGTCACCTACACCCTGGGCCAAGGTGTTCATTTCGCCTAGACCTTTGTGCACTTGCTCCAAACGGTCGGCCACTTGCTTGAAACTTTCGCCCAAGCGTGTTTGCAAGGTGTTTTGCAACTTTT
>JBIIJK010000008.1:0-52849 GCA_044233865.1 Limnohabitans sp. | reverse complement strand
CGCCAAGAGAGTGCTAAAATCCGATCCATTATGGAAAGGAATTCTGGTATGACAAACCTCGCTGGATCCCTCGACACTGCACTCACCCTGAAGAATCCATGGGCCGTAGTGCCTTCGTTGGGCCACCTCGATGCGTACATCTCTGCGGTCAACCGCATGCCCATGCTCACCCTTGAGCAAGAGCAAGAGTTTGCGCGCAAACTGAAAAACGAAAACGACCTCGAAGCCGCTGGTAAGTTAGTGCTCTCACACTTGCGCGTGGTAGTTTCTGTGGCACGTCAATATTTAGGCTATGGCCTGCCCCATGCCGACCTCATTCAAGAAGGCAACATCGGTTTGATGAAAGCCGTCAAACGCTTCGACCCTGACCAAGGCGTGCGCTTGGTGAGCTACGCCATGCACTGGATCAAGGCCGAAATTCACGAGTACATCTTGAAGAACTGGCGCATGGTCAAGGTGGCTACCACCAAGGCACAGCGTAAATTGTTTTTCAACCTGCGCTCTATGAAGCAAGGCCTGAAAGCCGAAGCCGATGAAGCCACAGGCACACACCGCGATACCCTGACTGCTTCTCAAATTGACAGCATGGCCAAAAACCTCAATGTCAAACGAGAAGAAGTGATGGAAATGGAAACGCGCATGTCTGGCGGTGATGTACTGCTAGACCCATCACCCTCAGACGACGGTGAAACGGCCTATGGCCCCATCGCCTATTTGGCAGATGCGCACCACGAACCCACCGCCATGATTGAATCGCACCAGCGCGACTTGATGGCCAGCGATGGCATTGCCTCAGCCCTTGCGTCGCTTGACGAACGCAGCCGCAGAATTGTGGAAGAGCGTTGGCTCAAAGTGAACGACGATGGCTCTGGCGGCCTGACCCTGCATGACTTGGCCGATGAGTTTGGCGTAAGCGCCGAGCGCATTCGCCAAATTGAAGTGGCTGCCATGAAGAAGATGAAAGCGGCTTTGGTGGATTACGCAGAGGCTTAAATTTCTTTCGTCTTCACCAAGCAAAAGAGGGCAAACGCCCTCTTTTTTTCGTCCGCATTTTGAATGCTTGCAGCTTACTTCAACAACAACTTGAAATCATCAGCCAGTGCTTGTGCGCCCATGCCATAGCGGTTAAACAATCGCACCCTGCCTTGTGTGTCAAAGGTATAGCTGCCCGCAGAGTGGTCCATGGTGTAGCTGGTCGGTGTTTTGCCCTCTACCCGCTTGAAATAAATTTTAAATTCTTTGGCAATGGCAGGAAGTTGCTCTTGCGTAGGCCTTAAGGCTACAAAGCTGGCGTCAAAATTCTCTACATAAGCTTTTAACAATTCTGTTGTGTCGCGCTCGGGGTCAACCGTGACAAACACGGCTTGGAGTTTGTCGCCGTCAGGACCTAACAAGCGCTTTACTTCAGCGAGTTCTTGCATGGTGGTGGGGCACACATCTGGGCATTGGGTGTAGCCAAAGAACACCACCACCAACTTGCCTGAAAAGTCTTTCAACTTGCGCACCTGACCGTTTTGATCTGTCAGGTTCAACTCTTTGGCGTAGTCTGCACCGGTGATGTCAACGGCTTTGAATGCGGGCTTGGGTTCTGAACAAGCGCTCAGCCCCAGCAAAGATAACGCCAAAGCACAGGCGCCAAATAAGCTAAACCAAGAGGCAGAGAAACGTGTGCTGTTGAACATGAGAATATTAGATCGCATTAAAACAAATAGTGATCGACCAACAAGGCCGCAAACAACACACTCAAATGAATGAGTGAAAATTTGAAGGTCTTGCGCGCCAGCTCGTCAGAGTAATTGCGCCACAAGGCCCAGGCATAGCCAATGAACATGACGCTCAAAATCACAGCCGCAGCAAGGTACAACCAAGAACTCATGCCATAAGCAAAGGGCATGAGGCAGGAGGCCATGAGCACAATGGTGTAAAGCAAAACTTGAAGACGCGTAAATTCATTGCCGTGGGTCACTGGCAACATGGGCAAGCCCGACTTGCGATAGTCTTCTACACGGTACAAAGCCAGCGCCCAAAAATGCGGCGGTGTCCACAAGAAAATAATCAAGAAAAGAATGAGCGCTTCAGGGCCTACATCGTTTGTCATGGCGGCCCATCCGAGCACGGGCGGCATGGCGCCTGATGCTCCACCAATCACAATATTTTGCGGCGTCAGTGGCTTCAAAATAACTGTGTAAACAATGGCGTAGCCCACAAAGGTGGCAAAGGTGAGCCACATGGTGAGCGGATTGACAGCATAGTACAAAATAACCGAGCCTATGCTGCACAGCACGGCAGAAAACAACAGGGCTTGCATGTCGCTCAATTGACCCTTGGCCGTGGGGCGCCAAGACGTGCGTTTCATTTGAGCATCAATGGTCTTTTCAACCAAGCAATTGAAAGCTGCAGCAGCACCTGCTACCAACCAAATACCCACACAAGCAATGAAGCCCAATTGCACTTCTTTCCATGTGGGCACGCCTGGCACAGCCAAGACCATGCCAATGAGCGCACAAAACACAATGAGTTGCACCACCCGCGGCTTCATGAGCGCGTAGTACTGACGCCAAGGTGAGCCAGCTTGTAATTCGGCTGCAGTACTCATGCAGCAGGTCTTCTTAAAAAATTAGTCATGATCATCTTTGAATTTTGCTTCGGCTCAGCATGTAGGTGAGCGTCATCATGAGAGCACCCGCACCGCCGGTGTGTGCAACAGCTGCTAGCAAGGGCCAATCTAACACGACGTTGGACAAGCCAGTGATCAATTGCAGCGTTAACAAGGCCAATAGAATGCGCGTGAGGCCAGGCAAGATGTCGGATTTCATAAACTGCCACAACATGAGGCCAGCAAAAGTAAAAACGAACAAAGCCATGAGCCTGTGCACAAAGTGAATTGAAACCAAAGCTTCCATGGGCAAGTATTGTCCCTTAGAGTCCATGCCTAAGCCGCGCCAAATTTCAAAACCTTGAAAGTTCCAAGCAGGCCACCATTCGCCATTGCAATCTGGAAACCCAGTGCATGCCAGCACAGCGTAATTGGTGCTAACCCATGCGCCCATTGCAATTTGCAGCGTTAGGAAAATAGCAGCGGCCCAAATGAGTTGGCGGTGGAGCTTGCCAATGGTCTGGCGCTGCGATGACGGCTTCCAAGCCACTTGTGCAGACAGCAACACCAGCAACCCAATGCCGCCCAACAAGTGCAAAGTAACAATGGCGGGAGATAGTTTCAGGGTCACAGTGAGCGCACCAAAAGCGCCCTGCATGCAAACCCAAAACAAAGTGAGCCATGCCCAAAAGGGTTTGACTTGCCACGCACCGTTAAAAGACAATTGCCCTTTCCAACGCTGCCAAGTGCTACTAAGCGCCAACACCAAAATTAAAAAGCCCACCGCCATGGCCAAGTAGCGGTGAATCATTTCGATCCAAGCTTTGCTGTATGTCACAGGGCCTGTGGGCATGGCAGTTTGCGCGGCATCAATTTGCGCTACAGCACCGATGGGGCTGGCACTGCCATAGCAACCTGGCCAATCGGGGCATCCCAAACCAGAGTCAGTGAGCCGGGTGAAAGATCCAAACAAAACCAAATCGAATGTGAGAAACAAGGTGAGCACTGTGATGGCACGCAATTTGGCATTCACAGGCTGGTGCCGGCTGTGGTACAAGGTCCACACCAAGGGCAGCAGTGCAATGAGCACGCCCACACCCAGCAATCGCAGTGTGGGTGAAAGGTTGTACAAGTCGACTTCGGTCATTGGTTTAACGGCCTGGTGTGTCCCAAAATGCAGAAGCACGCAACAGCTTGTCTAAGTCTTTTTTGGCTTTGGCAGCAGCCGCCAAATCGATGCCAGGCGGAAAGCGCATCATCCAATTGCCCATGGGATCAACCACATACAAATGCTCAGACAATTGCCGACCCGCAGAGGGTTGCAGCCACTCAGAAATACTTTGCGAGCTGACTCTGAGAACAGTTGCTTGCGACAAGGCCGGCATGAGCTTCTGATCGACCGGCGCATCGCCCGTGGCCAACCACACCCAATCGATGCGGTCTTTTCCTTTGCCCAAGGACTCGCGCAATTGGCGCTGAAAATACAAGTGCTTTTGACAAGCCTCATCGCATGCCGCATCGGCCACACTGACCAACAACCATTGACCCTTGAGTGAATTCAAAGCTACTTTCTCGCCATTGAGCTTTGAAACCTCCATCGCTGGGAAGGTTCGCTGCGGCTGAATGAGTTCGCCATGGTTGCGACGGCCCTCAGGGCGAATGACGTAATAAGTGAAGTAAGACGCAATGACCGGCGATGCACACACCAACAACACGGCCAACATTTTCCAGCGCCCTGCACGCGTGCGCTTCTCATCCACCAAAACGACTTCGTTCGGGTTGGGCAGGGTGTGAACCGTCATGCTCAAGGGAGCGTCTTCCTGTTGGGTGCGCTCAGCTGGCGACAGTGACTTTGGATTTGAAACGGGGTCGGACAATTTGGAACCAGACATAAAGCAATGCAATCAAAAGCGCCAATCCAAACCATTGGAAGGCATAACCGTAGTGTTTCTCAACACCTGTTGCGGCCTGCGGCCATTCACGCAGCAAACCTTCTGAGGCCGCACCCATTTGAATGACTGAGATTTCCAACAAGGGCAAGCCAGTCTCAACACGAAAATCTTGCAGATCTAGATTTTGCCGTATTACTGTCTTGGCTTCCTCACCAAGCGCATAAAGCTTGGATGGCGGCAAGGCTATCAAACCATGGAGTGCAACCGCACCAGAAGGCGTTTGAATGGCTGGCAAACGCGTGCGGTCGGTAAAGTCTCGGCCGACCCAGCCGCGTTGCACCAAGACCACGGCGCCTGTAGCATGCACTTTGAAGGGGGTCATGACGTAAAAACCTGGGCGTGCATTCATTTGGCGGTTGTCCAAATAGACCGTGTATTTGTCTAGCCACTCGCCTTCCAACTGAATGGGCCGATGCAACAAGCCAGCGCGATTGCCTTCTGTGTCTTGAGCGCTTCCTAGAAAAGAGCCTGCAAGAACTGACATTTGGCCCTTTTGAGTGATTTCAGCCTGCCAATCAAGTTTGGTCTGAGCCCTGCCCAATTGCCAAAAACCCAATGAACTCGTGATACCGACACACACAAGCGCCAATAAGAACCACAACACCGATTGAAGGCGTGAGTTCTTTTTCAAATGCGCTGAAAATGCCGACCAACTCATCCGATAATTCCATTCATGAAAATAATAGTTGCACTTGCTTTCTTTGCCATTTTGGCCAGCCTGGCCTCGGCCCTCTTTTACATGATGCGCGGCGGTGTCAAAGACACCTCTGAAGGGGCCGATAATCCGCTGGCCCCTAAAGGCAACATGGTCAAGGCACTTGCCTTTCGTGTGGGGCTCTCCATTGTGCTCTTCATCTGCATCTTGATTGCCTGGAAGTTGGGCTACATCCAACCCTCAGGCATACCACCAGGCGCCTAATTGTCTTTGTATCTGACTCATCCTGGCAGTTCACAAAAAAAGCGCCCACAGGCGCTTTTTTGTTGCCAAGCGAAATCAAATTACATCCAGTAAACCAAGATGTACAAACCAAGCCAGACCACATCCACAAAGTGCCAGTACCAAGCCGCACCTTCAAAACCGAAGTGACGCTCTTTGGTGAAATGACCCTTTTGCAAACGTAAGGTAATGAACAACAACATGAGCATGCCAATGAACACGTGGAAACCGTGGAAGCCTGTAAGCATGTAGAAGGTAGAGCCATAAACACCTGAGCTCAACTTCAAATTCAGATCACCCCATGCGTGGGCATATTCATAACCTTGCACGAACAAAAACACCAAGCCCAAAATAACCGTCATCCACATGAATTTGATGGTTTTGCTGCGGTCGCCATGCTGTAAAGCGTGGTGCGCGATGGTTAAAGTGACACCAGAAGTTAGCAACAGGGCGGTGTTAATGGTGGGCAACCAAAAAGGACCCATGGTTTGGAAAGGCTCAACAATGCCGGCAGGAGAGGCTGTGGCGCCAGCAACCGCTGAGGGCCAAACAGCTTTGAAGTCAGGCCACAACAGTGCATTTTCTAAGCTGCCCAATTCAGGTAAGGAGTGCGAACGTGCCCACCACAAAGCGGTGAAGAAGGCACCGAAGAACATCACTTCAGAGAAGATGAACCACGTCATGCTCCAGCGGTATGACAAATCAATTTTGTGACCAAACTGCCCGCTTTCGCTTTCGTGGATGGCCTCACTGAACCACTGATACAAGACCACCAAAAACCAAATCAAACCTGCGAACAGAGAGTACTTGCCCCACTCCTCGCCATTGATCCATTGGCCTGCGCCCAGGATCAAGAAGAACAAACCAAACGCAGCCATGGCTGGATGCCGCGATGGATGGGGCACATAGTAATAAGGCGTTGTGCCGTGTGCTGTAGAACTCATACTTGCTCCTGCTCTCTCTTAAACCAAATCTGTCTCAAAGAATTACAAAGTGATGGGCTGTGCCACCACCCAATTGACCAAGGCAATTAAGCCCAAAACAAAAATCAGCGCCAAGCAAATGCCAACCACAATCACATGAAAAGGATTGAGCTTGGCCATGTCTTCGTGACTCTCGCTGTTTTTTCTAATGCCGATGAAAGACCAAAGCACCGCTTGCACGGTGCGAAAAATTGACATCTCACCACCGCTCATGAACCCACCCTTGGCAAGATCAACGCGGCCGGTATTGCTGCGACTGGCGTAGAGCTTGGCGCAGCTGGGGTTTTGCCACCCACTTCAAAAAACGTGTACGACAAGGTAATGGTGGTCACGTCTTTGGAAAGCTTAGGGTCAATCACAAATGCAACTGGCCATTCTTTCTTTTCACCAGGCTCCAGGGTGTACTGGTTAAAGCAAAAGCACTCTAACTTATTGAAGTGCGGTGCTGCTTGATTTGGCGCATAACTGGGAATGGCTTGGGCAGCCATGCGGCGATTTTGCACATTTTGAAATTGGTACATCACCGTGGTTAGCTCACCAGGGTGAACTTGCACTGAACGCTGCGCTGGCTTGAAATCCCAAGGCCCGCGAGCATTGGCATCGAACTCGACCGTGATGGTGCGCGAATAATCAACTTGCGTGTTACCTACTTTGACGTCTTTGCCTGCAGCGCCATTGCCCGGCACTTGACGCTCTGAAAGCGACAAAATGTTGATCCCAGTCATCTCACAGATGTGTTTGTAGATGGGAATGAGCGCATACCCAAAAGCGAACATACCCGCAGCAACAATGGCCAACTTACTGACCATTTTGATGTTTTCGCGGTAGAGGCTCATATTGCTTTTTTGTGGTGATAGGGTTGTTAGCGGGCAGTCAGCAAAAGCATCTTGACCAAGAACCCAACAAAGAAAGCCGCAGCCACCGAGGCCAATATAAGGCCCAAGCGCGCGTTGCTTTTCTTTTGTTCAGGTGTTGTGGACATGATGGTTCAATGCTTCTCTTAGCCAATCACGCGGGTTGCCGTGGCATCCAGCTTGGGTGGGTTTTCAAAGGTGTGGAAAGGTGCAGGAGAAGGTACTTCCCACTCCAAACCTTCAGCCGCTTCCCATGGTTTTTGAGCTGCCTTTTCACCTTGACCGCGCATGCAAGGCAGCACCACGAACAAGAAGAAGTACACCTGCGCAAAACCGAAGAAGAAACCACCCACAGAGGCAATGGCGTTGAAGTCGGCAAACTGCATGGGGTAGTCGGCGTAGCGACGTGGCATACCGGCCAAGCCCAAGAAGTGCATCGGGAAAAAGGTGACGTTGAAGGAGATCAGTGACCACCAAAAGTGCAGCTTGCCGCGGCCTTCGTTGTACATCACACCCGTCCACTTGGGCAACCAATAGTAGACACCCGCGAACATAGCAAACAAGGAACCGGCCACCAAAACATAGTGGAAGTGGGCCACCACGTAATAAGTGTCTTGCAATTGAATGTCGATAGGCGCCATGGCCAAAATCAATCCCGTAAAGCCGCCCATGGTGAACACAAAGATGAAGCCAATGGCAAACAACATGGGTGTTTCAAAGGTCATGGAGCCGCGCCACATGGTGGCAATCCAGTTGAAAATTTTCACGGCAGTAGGCACCGCAATCAACATGGTGGCGTACATGAAGAACAACTGGCCTGTCACTGGCATGCCGGTGGTAAACATGTGGTGAGCCCACACAATGAAAGACAAAATGGCAATGGAGGAAGTTGCGTACACCATGGAGGCATAACCGAACAACTTTTTGCGTGAGAAAGCAGGAACCACTTGGCTGATGATGCCGAAGGCCGGCAAGATCATGATGTACACCTCGGGATGACCGAAGAACCAGAAAATATGTTGGTACATGACGGGGTCGCCGCCGCCAGCTGGGTTGAAGAAGCTGGTACCAAAGTGACGGTCAGTGAGCGTCATGGTGATGGCGCCAGCCAACACAGGCATCACGGCAATCAACAAGTACGCCGTGATGAGCCATGTCCATGCAAACATGGGCATCTTCATGAGCGTCATGCCAGGGGCACGCATGTTCAGAATGGTCACGATGATGTTGATAGAGCCCATGATGGATGAAGCGCCCAAGATGTGCAAAGCAAAAATACCAGCGTCCATAGACGGGCCCATTTGCAATGTCAAGGGTGCATACAAAGTCCAACCCGCAGCAGGTGCGCCACCGGGCATGAAGAAGGAGCCTGCCAACATGACAGCAGCTGGAATCATGAGCCAGAAGCTGAAGTTGTTCATGCGGGCAAAGGCCATATCGGCCGCGCCAATTTGCAAAGGAATCATCCAGTTTGCAAAACCCACAAAGGCCGGCATGATGGCGCCAAACACCATGATCAAACCGTGCATGGTGGTGAGTTGATTGAACAACTCAGGATTGACCAATTGCAGACCTGGCTGGTACAACTCGACGCGAATGAGCAGGGCCAAAATGCCGCCAATCATGAGCATGGTGAAGCTGAACAACAAGTACAAAGTACCGATGTCTTTGTGGTTGGTCGCAAACACCCAACGGCGCCAGCCTTCTGGGGCACCATGGTGGTCGTCATGACCGTGGGCATGATCGTGAGGATGTAGAACTGCGCTCATCTTAATTTCCTTTAAATACTATTCAAAGTACCAAATTACTTGCGGGCGGCCAGCACTTCAGCAGGTTGCACCACTTGCCCAGTCTTGTTGGACCAATTGTTTTTCGTGAAAGTGATCACTGCCGCAATTTCGGTGTCGGACAGTTGTTTCCATGCAGGCATGGCTTGGTTGTTTTGGCCGTTCAACAAAATCATGATTTGTTTGGTTTTGTCAGCGTCAAGCACCACAGCAGCACCGTCAAGCGCTTTGATGGGGCCGACGGCCTTGCCAGCAGCTTGGTGACATGCAACGCAATTGGCTGCATACACTTTTTCACCCCGCTTCAGTGAATCTTCCAATGCCCAAACTTTGGTCGGGTCATCGGCTTTGGCGGCCATTTTCTTTTTCTCAGCATCGACCCATTGCGTGTAGTCTTCAGCCGAGACAACCTTCACATGAATCGGCATGTAGGCGTGCTCTTTGCCGCACAGCTCTTGACACTGGCCGTAGAAATCGCCGACGCGATCTGCACGGAACCATGTATCTCGCACAAATCCAGGAATGGCATCTTGTTTAACGCCCAAAGAAGGCACCGCGAAAGCATGAATCACGTCGTTTGCAGTGGTGATGACGCGGACTTTTTTGCCCACGGGCACCACCAAAGCGTTGTCGACCTTCAACAGGTAATTGTCGCCAGCGGGTTTGCCTGCATTGGACATTTCGCGATGCGAATTGTCCAAAGTAGAAATGAAGCCGATGCCTTCGCCTTCGCCCTTGATGTAGTCATAGCCCCATTTCCACTGGTAGCCAGTGGCTTTGACGGTGAGGTCGGCATTGGTGGTGTCTTTGGAGGCCACTAAAACTTTGGTGGCAGGCAAAGCCATCAAGATCACAATGATGAAGGGGACGATGGTCCAAATGATTTCAACCGTCATGGACTCATGGAACGTGGCGGGCTTGTGACCCACTGACTTGCGGTGTTTCCATATGGAATAGAACATGACAGCAAACACAGCCACAAAGATGACTGTGCACAAGATCATCATGAACACATGAAGCGAGTGTTGCTCTTCGGCAATTTTGGAGGCTGCCGGGTGAAAGTCCAATTGATTGACAGCGGGGCCGCCAGGCAAATCGTTAACGGCATAGGCTGCAGTCGCGGCCCATGCACCAGCCCAAATACCTGCTTTGCTAAGCAAAGAGGACAATGCTTTGGAAATACTCTTCATAGTTTTCACAAACTTCCAAGTTTCAAATGAAACCACTACAGTTATAAAAAGGAATGCTCAGTGTTACACCGAAGGCCGCTCAAATGAGCAAAGAGATTCGGGTTAACGCGAGAGATTTTAACCGAGTTGAAGGCCTAGTTTGAGCTTTATCAAACTTGATCGTGTTTCTTTTGGGGGTTTTGAAGCATTTGACGCATGTCATCCAAGCCAATTTCACTTTGTGAAGTTATCTTGACGCGTGCTTGTGGTTTGAGCGCATGACCATAAACCACCTCGAAAGTGAGTGCCAATCGGCCTTCCGAGTCAATTTGGGCCAACGACATAAGGGCATTTTGGAAATTTTTGTACCAATTTTTGCCACGCAATCCCTCAAACCTGCTGACGTGAAAATTACGCCCTAATCTACGCAAATCTTCAACAAGCTTTTCTGGATTGACGTAAGTCAAGGTGATCTTTTCCATGTCCATCACAGGTTCTGCAAATCCTGCGTGGACCAGCATGTCGCCCCAGTCGTGCATGTCGGTAAATTCATGCGAGGGCATGGGCCAACCCATGCGCGCATAAACCGTTCTTAATTCTTGAAGGGTGTCAGGGCCCAAACAAGAAAACATCAAGAAACCATCGACGGCCAAGACACGATGCCAATCGGCCAACAAAGCCTGCGGATCTGCGGCTTGGTGAAGCAGCATATTGGCCCAAACCATGTCCATGCTGTGAGGCTTCAACGGGGCCGTTTTTAATTTCGACTGAAACCAAGTTAAGGGCGACCACCAGGGCGCTGATGCATTGGCTTGAACCCATGCCATTTCATCTTGTCGATCAGCCGACAAATGCCCAATGGCCTGGGGGTAGCGCTTTTGTAGCAAGGCCAAGCCATTAAGGCCTGCTCGAATCGGGTTCCAACAAACCCAAGACTTAGGTTGTAGGCGAATGAATTCGAGTCTTTCTTCCATGCGCCTGGCCACTTCTTCGTGCAGCCAAGGTGAAGTCACGCTGCTAGGTTTGTAGGGCTTTGGGCCCAAAGCCAATGATGCCCATCTGCGGGCCGCAGCGGGGTCTAGGCTTGGGGGGCGTTCTTGGGGCATGCGATTGAAAGCAATTTGAAAAGCTATTTGTTCAGTACGCGAAGTATATTGATTTGCAATGTACATCCCTAGTCAATGCGCGATTTGCAAGGCTTGGCCATCCCATGCCATTTGCGATGCGTGTGTGGAGGCTTTTGGTCGACCTGTCTTTAGGTGCCAAAGCTGCGCTGCCGAATCAGCCCTCAAAATTTGCAGCGCCTGCCTTCAAAATCCACCAGCCCTCAATGCGTGTTGGGCGGCCATGTCTTACACAGGGCCTTGGGTGTCGCTCATTGCTCAGTTCAAATTTCAAAGCCAACCCGGATGGGCAAGGCATTTTGCTGTGTTGATGCAAAGTACACCCTTCGTGGCCGACGCCCTTGACCAAGCGCATGTGCTGATCCCCATTCCGCTGTCGTGCAAGCGCCTGTCTGAAAGGGGCTTTAACCAATCCTTGGTGTTGTCGCAGCAATTAAGCCGTCAAAAAACCCAGGCCAGCAGCCTGCTGAGAATGCGCAACACGCTGGCACAAAGCACCCTGCCAAGAAATGAGAGACTGACCAATTTGAAAGGTGCTTTTGCAGTAGCCCCATTCATGGCAGCCCAACTTAGGGGGAAACGCATCTTGCTCATCGACGATGTCATGACCAGTGGTGCCACGCTCAATGAAGCTGCACAGGTTTTAAAGCAAGTCGGTGCTGCTCACGTTTCAGCCTTGGTCTTTGCCAGAACACCCGCCTAAAACAAGGACAATAGCAACATGTTTCAAATTGTTTTGGTTGAACCTGAAATCCCGCCCAACACGGGCAATGTGATTCGCCTTGCGGCCAACACAGGTTGTGCCTTGCACCTCATAGAGCCGCTGGGTTTTTCCATGGATGACAAGCACATGCGGCGCGCAGGTCTTGACTATCACGAGTACGCCAAAGTGAAGCGACATGCCAACTGGGCCGAATTTTTAGCCGCCGAACAGCCCAACTTAGCGCGCATGTTTGCTCTCACCACACGCGGCACATGTTATGTGCAAGATACATCTTTTCAAAAAGGCGATTGGCTGGTGTTTGGCGCCGAGACGCGCGGCCTAGCACCTGACTTACGCGAAAGCTTTGCCCCCGAAAATCGCTTGAAGCTGCCCATGCTTGAAGGCCAGCGCAGCTTGAACTTGTCCAACAGTGTGGCGGTCACGGTGTATGAAGCATGGCGGCAAAATGCTTTTGCCAAGCCGCCTTAGTTCTTTGTACAGCGTAGTTTGTTTAAACGTAATAACGCGCCAAAGATTCTGCAATGCATGCGGGCTTTTCTGAGCCCTCGCGCTCGATGCTCATCTCCCATGTGAATTGCATGCCATTGCCATCGATGGGTACTGCATTCAACAATTTCATATGGCCGCGCAACTTGCTACCCACCGGCACCGGCGATGTGAAGCGAACTTTGTTCAAGCCATAGTTCACGCCCATGCGCACATTTTCTATTTTGATGGCGCTTTGCGACAACTTCGGAATGAGCGACAGCGTCAGAAAGCCATGAGCAATGGGCGCGCCAAATGGCCCCGCCTTGGCTTTTTCGACATCGATGTGAATCCATTGATAATCGCCAGTAGCCTCGGCAAACATGTTGACTTGCTCTTGCGTGATTTCGGTCCATGGCGAAACCGCCACAGTTTGGCCAATGCACGCTGCGAGTTCTTGAAGGGTTTGAAATATTTTCATAGGATGCACTCTAACCAGCTTTTCATCAGAGATCAATCACTACATTGCCCAATTGACCTGCTTCAACGGCTTCGTGGGCTTGCACAATTTGATCCAAGGAAAAGCGAGCGCCAATGGTGTGCTGAAGTTGCCCTGCTGCCAGCAATTCGTTCGTGCGATTGACACACCAAGTTCTGTCTGCAGGCAACAAGTCGTAAACCAAGAAAAATTTCAAGCCGATGGAGTTAAACAACAAGGGGCGAAATGTCAACGGAATATCGCCCACCACATTGGAGCCATAACCAATCAATTGCCCATGCGGCGCTAGGCCACCTTGGGTGACCCACTGCGATGCCGTTGCAAAGTCCATGTCAATGATCAAATCGACACCGCGCCCGCCACTGAAAGCTTTCAAGCGCTCAAGCACGGGCTCTGTTTTGTAAAAAATGGTTTCAACAGCGCCTGCGGCCTTGGCATGCACGGCCTTCTGTTCTGAGCCCACTGTGCCAATGACTTGACCGCCGTATTGCGTCACCAGTTGGGTGATGTAGTGCCCCACGGCAGAGGACGCACCCGTGACCAACACTTTTTTGCCGCGCAAGCTTTCGTTTCCAGCCAAATGCACCGCTTGAACCGCTGTCAAACCAGGAATGCCCATGCATGCGCCTGCTGCAAAGTCGGTGTTGTCTGGTAATTTCACGGCTTGGGTTGCAGGCAACACAATGAATTCAGAAGCGGTGCCATGAGGACGCTGCCACTGCGCATTCCAAATCCAAACACGCTCGCCCACACGCTGCTTTGCGACACCCTCGCCTACCGCTTCAATGATGCCGGCACCATCGCTGTGCGGCACAACCCATGGATCGGTTAGGGGCTTTGCGCGGCGCGATTTCACATCGGAAGGGTTGACACCCGAGGCTGCCAATCGAACACACACTTCGCCTGCGCCGGGCGCCTTGAGGGGCAAGGACCCTAGCACCATCACATCGCGGGCTTCACCATTTTTTTCATACCAAGCGGCACGCGTTGTCAAAGTCGAGCTCATTCCAGAATCCTTAAACACGTTCCAAAATCACGGCAATCCCTTGGCCCACGCCAATGCACATGGTGCACAGCGCATAGCGGCCGCCCGTGGCATGCAAACGATTCACAGCCGTGGTAGCTAAGCGCGCACCCGATGCGCCCAATGGATGACCCAAAGCAATGGCGCCGCCCCAAGCATTCACGCGCTCGTCGTCGTCTTTCAAACCCAACATGCGCAGCACCGCCAAGCCTTGCGCAGCAAATGCTTCGTTCAATTCGATCACATCGATTTGATCCAAACTGAGTCCTGTTTGCGCCAACACTTTCAGCGTTGCAGGTGCAGGGCCAATGCCCATCACTCGCGGTGCCACGCCAGCTGTGGCCATGCCCACCACACGCGCTTTGGGTGTGAGGCCATATTTGCCAGCCAAGGTTTCATTGGCCAACAACAAGGCGCATGACCCATCGTTCACGCCACTGGCATTGCCTGCGGTCACAGTACCATCGGGCCGCACCACACCTTTGAGTTTGGCCAAGGATTCCATGCTGGTTTCGCGCGGATGTTCGTCTTTGTCGACCACGATGGCATCGCCCTTTTTCTGGGGAATGGTGACTGCCGTAATTTCGCGCGCCAAGTGGCCAGCCTTTTGCGCCGCCACGGCTTTCATCTGGCTTGCTAAGGCCATGCGGTCTTGTGCTTCGCGTTCAATTTTGTAATCGGTAGCCACGTTTTCGGCAGTCTCAGGCATGGAGTCCACACCGTATTTTTCTTTCATCAATTTATTGACAAAGCGCCAGCCAATGGTGGTGTCATATACCGCGTTGTTGCGGCTAAAAGCTGTCTCGGCTTTGGGCATCACGAAGGGCGCGCGGCTCATGCTTTCAACGCCACCTGCAATCATCAAACCAGCTTCTCCCGATTTGATGGCACGCGCAGCAGAACCGACGGCATCCAAACCTGAACCGCACAAACGGTTCAAAGTGGCGCCCGGTACATCAATCGGCAGACCTGCCAACAAACTGCTCATGTGCGCCACGTTGCGGTTGTCTTCACCCGCTTGATTGGCGTTGCCATAAAAAACATCCGTCACGGCAGCCCAATCAACTTGCGGGTTGCGGGCCATCAGGGCACGCAATGGAATGGCGCCAAGGTCATCTGTGCGAATGCTGGACAAAGCGCCCCCATATCGACCAAAAGGGGTCCGGATGGCATCGCAAATAAAGGCTTGTGTGATGTTGCTGCTCATGGTTTTACTTTTAAAGAATTCGTCATTTCAAGAATCATGCAATATAGTGCACGCCCCACCTTAATTCAAGCCCTGATTCCACCTAGGCGACAATCAGTACATGCTGATACAACCTTCTCAAGCCGATGTGCGGCGATTTTTTTGTGGGGCTTATGCCAAATCTCGGTCTGGGTCCAAACTCGAGCCCATCGAAATTTTGGCCAGTCAATGGATCGATGAGCATCCTGAATACCACGCCGAGTTGGCCGATGTCGATGCCGCTTTGGCTAACATGCTTTTGGTGGACCCCAATCGCGACAATCCTTTTTTGCACCTGTCGATGCACTTGTCGATCAGCGAACAGTGCAGCATTGATCAGCCGCGCGGCATTCGCCAAGCCGTTGAATTGCTGAGTCACAAAAAGCAATCACTGCACGAGGCTCATCACGCCACGATGGAATGCTTGGGTCGCATGATTTTTGAAAGCCAGAGAGCAGGCAAAATGCCGGATGGCCAAATTTACATTGACTGCGTGCAAAGGCACGCAACAAAAAACTGAGAAGAAATTAGCGGAACTTAGACTGCGGAACAGTTTTCAGTTCGCCATCTAAAGACCCAATGTAAGCAGCCATTGCTTTCAATTCATTGTTGGTGTACTGCTTGGCAATACCGCCCATGACGCCGTTTGCGCGGCCCCAAGTGGCTTGGTTTTCAGTTTTGTAAGACTTCAAAGCCACAAACAAGAAATCTTTGTGCTGGCCTGCAATTTTGGGATAGCTAGGGTCGATGGGCTTAGAAAAACTCTCGCCGTGACAAGACACACATGCACCTTTTTTCAGCAACTCGGCAACTTTAGCGTCGGGGGCCTTGGCCACCACAGGCGCTGCGCCTTTAACCACGCCGTGTTGAGCGTAGTAGGCTGAAATATCAGCAATGTCTTGGTCGGTGAGGCTGGTGGCAATACCACGCATGGTGGGGTGCTTGCGGTCGCCCTTTTTGTAGGCGTTCAAAGAAGAAGCAATGTACTTTTCAGTTTGACCCGAGATCATAGGAACGCGGTACACCTCGGGAAAGCTGGCCTGGTAACCTGTAATGCCGTGGCAACCAATGCACATGGCAATCTTGGCTTCGCCAGCCTTGGCGTTGCCCTGCACGTCTTGTGCGTGGGCTGAGAAAACGGTCGCTGAAGCGACAGTTAAAGCGATCAATGAGGATAACAAAGCGTTCATTTTGCGAGCACAATCAAACTAAGACTGATGAAAATCAATGCCGAATTATATCGAGTGAGCCTACTCATTTCTGACATTTCTCATTTCTAATAACTTTTAATCCACTTTTGCAGCCAATTATGAAATTCCAAGGGACCGAAAACTACGTTGCCACGCAAGATTTGAAGCTGGCCGTCAATGCCGCCATCACTTTAAAGCGCCCCCTTCTGGTGAAAGGCGAACCCGGAACGGGTAAAACCATGTTGGCCGAAGAGGTGTCAGAGGCCTTGGGCCTGAAACTCATTCAGTGGCACATCAAATCAACCACCAAAGCGCAGCAAGGCTTGTACGAATACGACGCTGTCAGCCGACTGCGCGACAGCCAACTGGGCGATGAAAAAGTCAAGAACATCGAAAACTACATCATCAAGGGTGTGTTGTGGCAAGCCTTTACCGCCGATGAGCCTGTAGCCATCTTGATTGATGAGATTGACAAAGCCGATATCGAATTTCCCAATGATTTGCTAAGGGAAATTGACCGCATGGAGTTTTATTGCTACGAAACGCGCCAACTGATCAAAGCCAAAACGCGCCCTGTGGTATTTATCACTTCTAACAATGAGAAGGAATTGCCCGACGCGTTCTTGCGCCGCTGCTTCTTCCACTACATCAAGTTCCCAGAAGCCGACACCATGAAGCAAATTGTGGATGTGCACTTTCCCAATTTGAAAAAAGAGCTGCTGGCTGTGGCCTTGAAAAACTTTTACGATGTTCGCGGCTTGCCTGGCTTGAAAAAGAAGCCCTCCACCAGCGAACTGCTCGATTGGCTCAAGCTGTTGGTGGCCGAAGACATTCCACTCGAAGCTTTGCAAAGTGCCGACCAAAAAGTGAGTGTGCCGCCATTGGTGGGCGCTTTGCTCAAAAACGAACAAGACGTGAGCTTGTTTGAAAAGTTGGTTTTCATGAACCAACGCAACCGCTGAGAACCATTTAATGGCCCGCAACTTACTTCTTGAAGGCATTTCAGACGCCTTTGGCTTTATCGGTGGCGCCTTGGTAGGATTTTGGGTGGGCCGATTACTAGGCTGGAATATTTTTGCCGCGGGCTACGGCAACGAAAGCATTGGCGGTATTGTTCTTGTAGGCTTGGGCGGTGGCTTGGGTTTGCAATTGGCTCGCCGTTGGCAAGCCAATCAACAAGCCAAATCAGGGTCTGATCCTGATACAAAAGAAGATCAAAAAGACAAGTGATGAGCTCGCCCAATCCTTTCCTTCAAGACACTCAGCTCTTGGGCAAGCACGTCCAGTTGGTACCCCTTTCCATGGCACATCACGATGCCTTGATTGAAGCCGTGAAGGACGGCGAACTTTGGCGGCATTGGTACACCTTCATTCCCACGCCCGAAAAAATGGCCGACGAAATATCGCGCCGTTTGAACCTGCATCAACAAGGCAGCATGCTTCCCTTTGCAGTTTTGCAAGATGGCAAAGCGGTGGGCATGACCACTTACATGAACATCGACGCGCCCAACCAACGCGTTGAAATTGGCTCTACTTGGTACCGCGCCAATGTGCAGCGCTCTAGTCTCAATACCGAATGCAAACGTCTTTTATTGGCGCATGCCTTTGAGCAACTCAACTGCATCGCGGTCGAATTTAGAACTCATTTTTTCAACCAACAAAGTCGCAATGCCATTGAGCGCTTGGGTGCCAAACTAGATGGCATTCTGCGCAACCATGCTATCAACACACACCCAGATGCCGTGGGCGCGCTGCGCGATACGTGTGTCTACAGTATTTTGAACACCGAGTGGCCTTCTGTGAAAGCTCACTTGGATTACCAACTCAGTCGTACGCGCAAGGCCTGAACCATGCTGATCGATTTCTTTTACACCCTCCGTGCCGCCAAATTGCCGGTGTCTGTGCGCGAGTACCTCAATGTGCTTGAAGCACTTCAAGCCAACGTGGTGGGCCCCGCCTCCGATGCCTGCAGCATTGACGACTTCTATCACCTTAGCCGCACGGTCATGGTGAAAGACGAAAAGCATTACGACAAGTTTGACAAAGCCTTTGGTGCTTACTTCAAAGGCGTCGAGATGCTGACCGACTTCACCAAAGAAGTGCCACTCGAATGGTTGCAAAAGATTTTAGAAAAAGAGCTCACGCCCGAACAAATAGCCGCCATTGAAAAAATGGGCTGGGACGAGCTCATGGAGACATTGAAGAAACGTCTCGAAGAACAAAAAGAGCGCCACGAGGGTGGCAACAAATGGATTGGCACTGGCGGTACATCGCCTTTTGGCAATGGTGGCCAAAACCCTCAAGGCATTCGCATTGGGGGCAAGGGCGGCCAACGCAGCGCTGTGAAAGTGTGGGAACAACGCGCCTACCGCGACTACGACGACACCCAAGAACTGGGCACACGCAACATCAAGGTGGCTCTGCGCCGCCTTCGCAAGTTTGCACGCGAAGGCTCGGCTGAAGAACTCGATTTGCCCGACACCATTCGCGCCACAGCCGCCAATGCCGGCTACCTGGACATCAAAATGATTCCCGAGCGCCACAACAACGTGAAGGTGTTGTTGCTGATGGACGTGGGCGGCACCATGGACGACCACATTTCGCGCGTGGAAGAATTGTTCTCGGCTGCCAAAGCAGAGTTCAAGCACTTAGAGTTTTATTACTTCCACAACTGTGTGTACGACTTCATGTGGAAGAACAACAAACGCCGCTATGCCGAAAAGTTTCCAACCTGGGACATCTTGCGCAAGTACAACAAAGATTACAAACTGATCTTTGTGGGCGATGCCACCATGAGCCCCTACGAAATTTTGCAGCGCGGCGGCAGCGTGGAATACAACAACGAAGAAACCGGTGCAGAGTGGCTACAACGCTTGACGCACACCTTCCCCAAATACGCTTGGATCAACCCAGAGCCTCAGGGCGTTTGGCAATACCGTCAAAGCATTGCCGTCATTCAACAACTCATGAGCAACCGCATGTTCCCCCTCACCCTCAAGGGTTTGGAAGATGCCATGCGCATGATGAGCAAATAAACCAGCTATCAGTCAACTTTTTGGGAATTTAAAATGACCAAGGCCTATCTCATTGGACAAGTCTCAGTTCACAATCCCGAGGGCTATCAAAAGTACGCTCAGCATGTGCCTGCTTCGCTGGTTCCACATGGCGGCAAATATTTGGTTAGAGGTGGCAAGGACACGCAACTAGAGGGCCAAGCCCAAGGACTTCGCAAGGTTGTGATTGAATTTCCGAGCCGTGCAGCAGCAGAGGCTTGGTATCACGGCCCTGAATATCAGGCCATCCTGCCTCATCGCTTGGCCAATTCTGAGGGGCACATTGTTTTGGTCGATGGGTTTGAGGGCTAAAATCCAGCTTCCGCCGCCGTAGTTCAATGGATAGAACGAGTGCCTCCTAAGCGCTAGATACAGGTTCGATTCCTGTCGGAGGCACCAAGCAAAAGCCAACAAGCTTGGTTCATTGCACTTACAGACAATTCTTCTTAAGAGCCATAACATCGTGGTGCAAATCATGGGCCCAAGCCCGGCGATTTCTGCCAGATGCCATTTGAAGCTCTCCAAAATTCACCACCGCCTTCAAGCCTTTTGCATTGAGTGTGCTCCAAATAGAAGCAAGCAAAGTGTCGTCACCCACAAAGCGAGCAGCCATGCTGATACTGTGTGTGTGAGTATCAACAAACTGCAAAGCCAAGGTTTGAATGGGCGCGTCGCCTTCAATGGCAGATTGAATAAGGTTGGAGTGAAAAGGCAGCATGCCAATGCCATCGCCGGTGGTGCCTTCTGGAAACACAGCCAAAACCTCACCGTTGCGCAAAGACTGCGCCATGTCTTTGACCATGCGCATGGCATCTTTACGTTGTGCTCTTTCAATGTACAAAGTGCCTGCCCCTGTCGCCAAAGTGCCCAGCAGCGGCCACCCTCTCAATTCAGACTTCGACACAAAGCGGCAATGGCGTGTGGCATGAATGACCAAAATATCCAACCACGAAATGTGATTGCAAACTAAAAGAGCAGGACCCGTAGTGACAGGCTTGCCACGAACTTCTAAATCGATATCCCATATTAGCAGAAGTTGCATGGCCCAAACTTGAACACGTGCTTCACGCTGCGCAGGTGTGAGTTGAGGAAAACGAAAATAAATGGTGACCCAACCCATCAGGACATGCCAAATACCTCGCAGCAATTTAAAGGCTGCGCGCATGCTTAGGCTTGGTAAGCTATTTGTCCGCCGACCAAGGTGTACCGAACGCAGCCGGGCAAGTCGTAGCCAGAAAACGGGGTGAACTTGCCTTGACTGCGCAAGTTCTGTGCGGTCACTTGCCAATGCGCTTCAGGATCCAAAATACACACGTCAGCCTGAGCACCCACCTTCAGTTGGCCCATGTCTTGTTTGAGCACACGCGCCGCTTCGTGGGTGATGGTGGCCATGGCACGCATCAGTGGCACTTTGCTGTCTTGCGACCATTTAAGGGCCAAGCTAAGCAACAATTCGAGGCCAGTGGCGCCGGGTTCGGCTTCAGCAAAGGGCAATGCCTTTTCATCTTCACTGACAGGACTGTGGTCAGACACCAAAGCATCGATGGTGCCATCGGCCAAGGCTTCGCGCAGTGCGTCGCGGTCGCGTTGCTGACGCAGCGGCGGAGACACGCGCGCACGGCTGTCAAAGTAGCCCACATCGGCATCGGTTAAGTGCAAAGAATTGATGCTGACGTCGCATGTGATGGACAGGCCTTCTGCTTTGGCTTGGCGTACCAAGGCTACGCCTGCAGCACTGCTGATGCGGCACAAGTGCACATGGGCTTTGGTGCTTTTAAGCAATTCAAAGATGGTATGCAAGGCAATGGTTTCTGCAGCGACGGGTACGCCTGACAAACCCATGCGTGTGGCCAAGGGTCCACTGGCAGCCACACCTTTACCCAGATGCAATTCTTGTGGGCGCAACCACACGGTGTAGCCAAATGAGTTGGCGTATTGCAAGGCTCTCTGCAAGACTTGGGTGTTTTCTAGTGCCACTTCAGCTTGGCTGAAACCTACACAACCTGCTTCAGTGAGCTGAACCATTTCGGTCAGAATTTCGCCTTTCAAACCGCGCGTCAATGCACCAAGTGGCATGACCTTGGAGCGATTGAGTTTTTCGGCTTTGAAACGCAACATTTCTACAAGACCTGGCTCGTCCAACACGGGGTCTGTGTCGGGCGGGCACACCAGACTGGTCACACCACCGGCCACAGCAGCGGCCAATTCTGAATCGAGCATGCCTTCGTGTTCATGACCCGGCTCTTTCAAGCGCACAGACAAATCAACCAAGCCAGGCATCACGATGCAGCCTTTGGCATCGATGGTTTTTTGCGCTTGAAAACCTTCTGGCGCTTTGCCAATGGCCACAATTTTGCCGGCCGATATGGCCACGTCGGCCACTGCATCTGTATTGCTTTGCGGGTCTAGCACCCTGCCGCCTTGAATCAAAATTTTCATGGTCTTTGTTCTTTCTTCTTTTTTCAGGCTTCGTTGCCTGCCACGATGCTCATCACTGCCATGCGCACCGCAATGCCAAAGGTCACTTGCGGCAAGATCACGCTTTGCGGCCCATCCACTACTGCAGAATCAATTTCGACACCGCGGTTAATGGGCCCTGGGTGCATCACGATGGCATCGGGTTTGGCCAGTTGCAATTTTTCGGGCGTGAGGCCAAAGCGTTTGAAATACTCTTGACTTGAAGGCAGCAAGGCACCGCTCATGCGCTCGTTTTGCAAACGCAAAGTGATGATCACATCGCAGTCTTTGATACCCTCTTCTAAATTGTGAAACACCTTCACACCCATTTGAGACATGTCGGCGGGCACCAAGGTTTGCGGCCCCACCACACGGACTTCTGCACAGCCTAAAGTGGTGAGTGCATGAATGTCTGATCGCGCCACGCGCGAGTGCAACACATCTCCCACAATGGCCACCGTGAGGTTAGCAAAATCTTTTTTGTAGTGGCGAATGGTGTACATGTCTAGCAAACCCTGAGTGGGGTGTGCGTGACGGCCATCGCCTGCATTGACCACATGCACATGGGGCGCCACGTGTTGCGCAATCAGGTAAGGCGCACCCGACTCAGAATGCCGCACCACAAATACATCGGCTGCCATGGCCGACAAGTTGGCAATGGTGTCGAGTAGCGATTCGCCTTTGGAAGCCGATGAGCGCGCGATGTCGAGGTTGATCACGTCGGCCGACAAACGCGTGGCTGCAATTTCAAATGTGGTGCGAGTCCGGGTGCTGTTTTCAAAAAACAAGTTGAACACGCTTTTGCCGCGCAGCAAAGGCACCTTCTTCACTTCGCGGTCACTCACACTCACAAAGTTGGCCGCTGTGTCCAAGATGTGTGTCAGGATGTCCCGCGACAAACCTTCGGTGGACAGAAGGTGAATGAGTTCGCCGTTCTTGTTGAGTTGGGGGTTACGTTTGTAGAGCATTGTTATTTTTTTCCTACTGAACTTGATTCATCTTGGGTCTGCACTTCAAAGCTGAACTCGCCGTTGCCTAAGCGCGCCAGCGCCAAGGATTGCGTATTGGGCAAGCTGACGCGTGCCGCTGCAAAGTCGGCTTGAATAGGCAGTTGCCTGCCGCCGCGGTCAACCAGCACGGCCAGTCTTACATTGGCGGGGCGGCCATAATCAAACAACTCGTTGATCACCGCGCGAATGGTGCGGCCGGTGTAGAGCACATCGTCCAAAATGAGCACGTCGGCGCCTTGAATTTCAAAGGGCAAGGTGGTTTGACCACCTGCAGACAAACCGCGTTGTGCAAAATCATCTCGGTGCATGGCCGAAGAGATACTGCCGTGTTTGCCACTGAGCCCCAAGTCTTTTTGCAAACGCTCAGCCAACCAAGCGCCGCCAGACGTAATGCCGACCAAACGCGTTTCAGCAGTGCACATTGATCGCACACCACGCAAGAGTTCGCCGTATAGCGCCTCTGCATTCAAAGCCAATGCACTCACGGCAGACTCCTTAAAAATTGTTCCAAAATAATGCAAGCCGATGCGGCATCAGCATCTTTCGCGCCACTCGAAATGGCTTCCGTGGTGCTGTAGCGTTCGTCCACTTCGTAGACACTCAATCCGAAGCGGCCGCGCAGTTGGCGGGCAAACTTTTGAGCGCGTAAGGTGTTCTCGTGCGATGCGCCATCGGGGTGAAAAGGCACCCCCACCACCAAAGCATCGGGCGTCCACTCTTTGATGCGTTTTTCAATCAATGCAAAACGTGCGTCGCCTTCGGCCACCACCGTGGCTTGCGGCGTAGCCTGCTTCAGCATTCGATTGCCTACCGCCACACCCGTGCGTTTGAGTCCAAAATCGAAAGCCAAAAAACTCTGCTGAGACGCAGGCACAGAGAGCGCCTGGTCTAGCATCATGCGTGACCCGCATCGGTTGAAAGCATCCAAGGCTGCAAGCCCAAAAGGGCCAAGGCCTTTTCATAGCGTTGCTCGATGGGCGTTTCAAAAATAATATCTGGGTTAGCTTCCACAGTGAGCCAACTGTTTTCACCAATTTCAGATTCAAGCTGCCCCTCGCCCCATGATGCAAAACCCAAGGTCACCAAGACACGTTTGGGACCAGAGCCGTTGGACAAGGCTTCAAGCACGTCTTTGGAGGTGGTCATGGCCAAGCCTCCTGGCACGCTTAAAGTTGAAGCGTAAATGGAGCTTGCAGCTTCTGCTTGATCGGTAGCTTGATCATTGGCCGGTTCTTTGCTGGCTTCTGAGTTTTCGGCACTGGACAACCAAATAGGTTCATGCAATACAAAGCCTCGCTCGGTTTGAATGGGGCCGCCATGCAATACATTGGATTTCAATAAGTCTTCGCGGTGCAGTGGAAGGTCGACTTTGTCGAACAAATGCTTCAAACTGAGGTCGCCGGGCTTGTTGATGATCAAGCCCATGGCGCCCCGCTCTGAGTGTTCACACAAATAAACCACACTCTTGGCAAAAGTAGGGTCCTCCAGACCGGGCATGGCAATCAAAAAATGATGCGAAAGCAGAGTGGAGGCAAAATCGGCAGACATGTCCCAATTTTAACGGCCTCCAACCCATGCACAAACCCTTTTCTACCGGCTTGGTCTGGTTTCGCAGAGATTTACGCGTTGCAGACAACGCGGCGCTGTTCCACGCCCTCAAAAACTGCACCAAAGTGCATTGCGTGTTTGTCTTTGACACCGAAATCCTGCAGCACCTCCCCTCCCAAGACCGGCGGGTGGCTTTCATTCGAGAATCTTTGGTGGAATTGGACGAATTGCTCAGGGCCGCGGCGCTTCAGGCGGGGGTAGAGGCTTCTTTGGCAGCGCAACTGGGGCTCATTGTGCTGCACGGCAACACCCTGAAGGAAATTCCCCATTTGGCCCAGCAAATCGAGGCGCAAGCCGTCTTTGCCAACCACGACGATGAGCCAGCAGCGCTGGCGCGCGACGCCCAAGTGCGTGGCGGCTTGGCCAACGCCGGCATTGCCTTCCATACCTACAAAGACCATGTGGTCTTTGAAAGGCAAGAAGTGCTCACTTTGGCGGGCAACCCTTACACCGTGTTCACCCCTTATAAAAACGCTTGGCTGAAGAAAATTCAGCCCGAAGATTTGGCCGCCCACCCCGTGGCTGAGCATGCGTCAGCCTTGGTGCCAAGGCCTGCTCAGTTCCGCTTGCCTGTTCCAACTCTGCCAGACATTGACTTTGAAAACATTGATCTCAAAGCGCTTCACTACAAATCGGGGGTATCCGGCGCACAGGCATTGCTAGAAGACTTTCTTCACCGCATTGACCTGTATGAAGAAACCCGCAATTTTCCCGCTATCAAGGGCCCCAGCTATTTAAGCGTGCACCTGCGATTTGGCACCATTTCTATTCGGCAGTTGGCCTTGGAAGCTTGGCACCGGTACAAAACCAGCGAAGGCGCCAGCGTTTGGTTGTCAGAGCTTATTTGGCGTGATTTTTACGCTCAAATTTTGGCCAATTTCCCCCATGTCACCGAGCGCTGCTTCAAGCCCGACTACGACGCCATTCCTTGGGATCATGGCCCTCACGGCAAGGCCTTGTTTGCAGCTTGGTGCGAGGGCAGAACGGGCTATCCTCTGGTGGATGCGGCCATGGCACAAATCAATCAAACGGGTTACATGCACAACCGACTGCGCATGGTGGTGGCGTCTTTTTTAACCAAAGATTTAGGCGTCGATTGGCGCTGGGGCGAAAAATACTTTGCCCAGCATCTCATTGACTTTGACTTGTCGGCCAACAACGGCGGTTGGCAGTGGGCCAGTTCAAGCGGCTGCGATGCACAACCTTATTTTCGAATTTTCAACCCTGTGACGCAGAGCGAAAAGTTCGATCCAAAGGGTAAATTCATCAAACGTTATTTGCCGCAGTTGGCTGCACTTGAGGGGGCCGACATTCACGCCCCTTGGGAAGCCAAACCGCTTACCCTGCAAGCCGCAGGCATTACCCTAGGAAAAGACTATCCACTGCCCGTGGTCAACCATGCAGAGGCCCGAGAAACAACCTTGGCACGCTATGCCGTGGTGAAAAAAACAAGCTGAGTTTGGCCTGGGGTGGCCAAATTTAGGCAGCTTAAATGGCCACCATTTCAAAGTCTTCTTTGCGGGCACCGCACTCTGGGCAAGTCCAGTTCATGGGCACGTCGGCCCATGCGGTGCCAGGGGCAATACCGTCATCAGGGCAACCCGTAGCCTCGTCGTAAATCCAGCCGCAAATTAAGCACATCCAAGTTTTTGAATCAGTCACGTGTGTCACCAGTGTCGAATAGAATGAAACGATTGTATCGGGCTTCACTGTAACTCATGACCACGACATTACCGCCGTCAGACCTGCCTCCAGACGACCTCGAAAACGAAGACGAAGCCGTCATTGCTTGCGTTTTGGTGTTCAATGCCAGCGACCCCAGCGGCGCCAGCGGCATCAGCGCCGATGTTTTGGCCATTGCTTCTGTGGGCGCCCATGCACTGCCTGTCCTCACGGGGGCCTATTCCCGCGACTCGGCTCAAATTTTTGACTTTTTTCCCTTAGACGAAGAAGCAGTGGGCGATCAAGCCAAGGCAGTTTTAGAAGACATTCCGCCTCAGGTCATCAAAGTAGGTTTTGTCGGAAGTGCTGAAAATATCAGCATCATTGCAGAGATCACCGCAGACTATGACGGCGTGCCCGTGGTGGCCTACATGCCCAATTTGTCTTGGTGGGAAGACGACAAAATAGATCAATACCTCGATGCCTTTCGCGAATTGCTGCTGCCACAAACCAGCATTCTGGTGGGCCATCACAGCACTTTGCGCCGTTGGCTTTTGCCCGATTGGTCCAGCGAAAAAAATCCAGGCCCGCGCGACATCGCCAAAGCAGCTGCCGAGCTAGGAGTTCCCTACACGCTGGTCACAGGCATCACCGCCAACGACCAGCACATCGACAATGTTTTGGCCACCCCCGAAACCGTGGTCGGCCATGAAAAGTTCGAGCGCATTGAAGCTGTATTCAGCGGCGCAGGTGAGACACTTTCGGCCGCCCTGGCCGCTCTCATTGCAACCGGGCTCGATTTATCTGCCGCTGCCAGCGAAGCTTTACATTATTTAGACCGTTGCTTAGACGAGGGCTTTCGCCCTGGCATGGGCAAGGTCATCCCCGATCGCCTATTTTGGGCGCTTCCCGATGCCGAAGACGATGAGTCCGAGGTGGAAGGCCCAGATATGAACGCTGATTTTTTTGAAATGTCCATCAATGAAACTAAACACTGACCTCAACGAAACACTGTTCGATCGCGCTAGAAAAGTTATTCCTGGCGGCGTCAATTCACCCGTGCGCGCTTTTCGCGCAGTGGGCGGCACACCGCGCTTTGTGAAGCGCGCTGAAGGCGCTTACTTTTGGGATGCCAATGGCAAAAAACACATCGACTACATCGGTTCATGGGGGCCCATGATTTTGGGTCATGGCCACCCTGCCGTTTTAGAAGCGGTGCAAAAAGCCGCTCTCGATGGTTTTTCTTTTGGCGCCCCCACCGAGCGCGAAGTTGAATTGGTTGAAGCTCTGCTCAAGTTGGTGCCTTCTATGGAAATGGTGCGCTTGGTCAGCTCGGGCACCGAAGCCGGTATGAGCGCAGTGCGCTTGGCACGCGGCGCCACAGGCCGCAGCAAGTTCATCAAGTTTGAAGGCTGCTACCACGGCCATGCCGATGCCTTGCTGGTCAAAGCCGGCTCAGGCTTGGCCACCTTTGGCAACCCCACCAGCGCAGGCGTACCCCCTGAAGTGGTGCAACACACCTTGGTGCTCGAGTACAACAACATCGAGCAATTGGAGGAGGCTTTCAAAATTCATGGCCCGGAGTTGGCCTGCCTGATGATCGAGCCCATTGCAGGCAACATGAACTTTGTGCGCGCCAGCGTGCCCTTCATGAAACGCTGCCGCGAACTGTGCAGCCAATACGGAGCGCTCTTGGTGTTTGACGAAGTCATGACCGGTTGCCGCGTTGCCTTGGGCAGCGCTCAAAGCGTTTACGCCAAAAGCATTCCAGGCTTTGAGCCCGACATGACCGTCATGGGCAAAGTGATTGGCGGCGGCATGCCCTTGGCAGCTTTTGGCGGCAAGCGCGCCGTCATGGAACAGCTCGCACCTTTGGGGCCTGTGTATCAAGCGGGTACATTGAGCGGCAACCCTGTGGCCACTGCATGCGGCTTGGCCACATTGGCCGAAATCAGCAAGCCCGGATTTTTTGATGCGCTGAGCGCCACCACACGGTCCTTGGTCGATGGCCTTACCGCTGCCGCCAAAGCCGAAGGGGTGCCCTTTGCAGGCGACAGCGAAGGCGGCATGTTTGGCTTCTTCTTGTTGCCCACCTTGCCAAGCAACTACCCGCAAGTCATGAAAACCGATGGCACCAAGTTCAACACTTTGTTCCACGGTTTGCTAGACCGCGGCGTGTACATTGCACCTGCACTTTACGAGGCCGGCTTTGTAAGTGGCGCACACACCGCGCAAGACATTGCTGACACCGTGAGTGCTGCGCGCGAGATTTTTAAGACGCTGTAAGGTCTCTGGCAATCCAAAAAAAGGGCTCATCAAGAGCCCTTTTTCATTGGGTTTGAGTCACAGCTCAGTGACGGAAATGGCGCACACCCGAAAAAACCATGGCCACACCGCGTTCATCGGCTGCTGCAATCACCTCTGGGTCGCGCATAGAACCACCAGGCTGAATAACGCAATTGGCACCAGCGTCCACCACCACATCGAGGCCATCACGGAACGGGAAGAAAGCGTCGCTGGCCACCACGGTGTTTTGCAAACTCAAACCGGCATGACCGGCTTTGATGCTGGCAATGCGTGCAGAGTCTAAACGGCTCATTTGACCGGCACCCACGCCCATGGTCATGCCGTTGGCACAAAAAACAATGGCGTTGCTCTTGACGTACTTGGCCACCTTCCAAGCAAACAACAAGTCTTGCAATTGTGATGGCGTGGGTTGTACTTTGGTGACCACTTTAAGATCAGCCAATTGGAGTTCGTGGTTGTCGGCGGTTTGAATCAGCAAACCCGAACCTACGCGTTTGATGTCTTGAGTGTTGCGGCCTTGCTCAAAAGCGCAGCCGCCTGCTTTGAATTCGGGCAAGGCAATTTGCAGCACACGCACATTGGCTTTGGCTTTGAATATGTCCAAAGCTTCCGGCGAGTAAGAAGGCGCCATCAAAACTTCTACAAACTGTTTGCTAATTTGTTGAGCAGCCGCAGCGTCTACTAAACGGTTGAAGGCAATGATGCCACCAAAGGCCGAGGTTGGGTCGGTTTGAAATGCCTTGCTGTATGACTCAAGCGCGTTGGCACCCAAGGCCACACCACACGGATTGGCGTGCTTCACAATGACGCAAGCAGATTGGGTGAAGCTCTTGACGCATTCCCAAGCGGCATCCGCATCGGCAATGTTGTTGTACGACAGTTCTTTGCCTTGCAACTGCACTGCAGTAACCAAAGAGCCCGGCGCAGGGTGCAGATCGCGGTAGAAAGCCGCCGTTTGGTGCGGGTTCTCGCCGTAGCGCAAGTCTTGCAATTTCACAAAGCGGCCGTTGGACTGCGCTGGATATTCTGTGCGGGTGTTGTCTTCCAAGTTGTAGGAAGACAAGTAATCGCTGATGGCCGCGTCGTAATTGCTAATGCGATTGAAGGCCGCCACTGACAAAGCAAAACGTGTTTTCTCAGACACTTGGCCGTGGGCTGTGAGTTCTTCAATGACGGCCGCGTACTGGGATGCATCTGTAAGCACGGCCACGTCTTTCCAGTTCTTGGCTGCACTGCGCACCATGGCAGGGCCACCGATGTCGATGTTCTCAATGGCATCTTCCAAGGTACAGCCGGGTTTAGCTACAGTGGCTTCGAAGGGGTACAAATTGACAATCAGCAAATCGATGGCTTGAATGCCGTGCGCTTTCAAAGCGGCCATGTGCTCGGGCACATCACGGCGCGCCAACAAGCCGCCGTGCACTTTGGGATGCAATGTTTTAACGCGGCCATCGAGCATTTCAGGAAAGTCAGTGACTTGCGCCACTTCGGTCACGGGCAGGCCTTGATCGGCCAACAGCTTGGCAGTGCCTCCGGTGGACACCAACTCCACCTTGAGCGCGTGCAATGCTTTGGCGAGTTCAACGATGCCCGTTTTATCGGAGACAGAAATGAGAGCTTTCATTATCTTTATTTCAAAAGTTTGTGTTCTAAAAGCTTCTTGCGCAGCGTGTTGCGGTTCAGGCCCAACCATTCTGCGGCGCGTGATTGATTTTGCTCAGCGCGTTGCATGACCACTTCAAGCAAAGGTTTTTCAACAGTACTCAACAGCATGTCGTACATGCCAGTGGGTTCTTCACCCTCCATATCGTGAAAGTAAGCGTTCAAGCTTTCGCGAATGCATTCGTCAATTTTTTTCTTGGTCATTCCATGGTCTCCATGGCCATTTCTGGGCGTACGCCTGAAAAAGCCAGCGGCATGCGCTCTAAGCGCGATGCCATTTCTTCAAAAAAATCTGCGACAGCGCGAGATTGCGACTCGGCTGTTTCCAAGGTGTTCATGCGGTCTCTGAACACATCGCCGCCTGGCAAATCACGCACGTACCAAGCAATGTGTTTGCGTGCAGATCGCACACCTGTGAGTTCACCATACAAGCCATAGTGATCTTGCAAATGCGCTAGCAAGGCGCGCTTGACTTCTGCCACCAAGGGCGGTGCCAAATGCTCGCCAGTGGCCAAGAAATGAACGATCTCGCGAAAGATCCATGGGCGACCTTGGGCAGCACGCCCCACCATCAGCGCATCTGCACCGGTGTACTTGAGCACCTGCAATGCTTTTTCGGGGGAGTCAATGTCGCCATTGGCCACCACAGGAATGTTCACAGCAGCTTTCACAGCAGCGACCGTGTCGTACTCGGCAAAACCTTTGTAGCCTTGCTCGCGCGTGCGGCCATGCACTGTGACCATTTGAATACCAACACTTTCAAAGGCCTTGGCCAATACCAATGCATTTTTTTCGGTGGCACACCAGCCAGTGCGCATTTTTAATGTCACGGGCACGCCGCGTGGCGCGCAAGCTGCGACCACCGCTTCTGCAATTTCAATGGCCAGTTTTTCGTTTTGCATCAGCGCTGAACCCGCCCACTTATTGCAAACCTTTTTGGCAGGGCAACCCATGTTGATGTCAATGATCTGCGCGCCCTGATCGATGTTGTAGGCCGCTGCTTCTGCCATCATGGGCGCATCGGTGCCAGCAATTTGCACGGCAATGGGCCCAGGCTCTCCATCGTGGTTGGCACGGCGCGAAGTCTTCAAACTTTTCCACAAGTCTTTGCGCGATGTGACCATTTCACTCACTGCGTAGCCTGCACCAAACTGTCTGCACAATTGGCGAAACGGCCGATCTGTGACGCCGGCCATGGGCGCTACAAAAATAGCATTGGGTAAAACGTAAGGTCCGATTTGCATGGACATGGAGAAAGAGAACCGATGGTGATTGCTTAAAAAGGAGGCACGATTGTAATTGCTTACATTTTGAGCAAGGGAATTATTTTTGAAGAAATTTCAAAATAGAAACCTTTGGCTACACTCTGAGGCAAATGGACGCATGGCTATCACCTCTCTTTGCACAACTCATGGCATGGTTGGCATTGCCTGAACACGGCTTGTCTACCGTGTTCACCATCGCCTTTATTTCGGCAACCTTGCTGCCCATGGGGTCTGAACCTGCCGTTTTTGGTTTGATCAAACTCAACCCTGACTTATTTTGGCAGGCTATTTTTGTCGCCACGGCTGGCAACACATTGGGTGGCATATTGAGTTGGTGGATGGGATATGGCACGCACCAAGCTGTAGATATCGTTCGAAAGCACAAAGGTGAAACTGAGCCTGAAATACATGCGCCCAAGACCGGCATGAACGAAAAAATGCACAAGCGTGCGCTGGAATGGCTGGAAAAGCTTGGGCCCAAAGCCTGCCTGCTTTCTTGGCTGCCCGGCGTTGGAGACCCTCTTTGCGCCGTGGCAGGTTGGCTCAAGATGCCCTTGCTGCCATGCGCCATTTACATGGCAATCGGTAAGTTTTTACGTTACCTGATCATGACTTCATTGTTGCTCTGGGTTTTTTAGGCCTACCGAACAACCAGCAAGACTGCAATGAAGGTCAAAAATCCTAGCAGTACTTTTCTAAATGTGTCTTCACTGAGGCGATGCCGAAGTTTTTGCCCAGTCATTAAGCCTATGGCCATGGGTACCAGTGCCAAGACAGAATAGCCCAGATCAATCACTTCCATTCGGCCAAAGCTGTACATGGCCAAATACAAAGGCCAGGCCGCATTCAAATAAATCACACTGATAGCGCCTACAAACTCATCCCTTTGCATTTTCAAGGACAACATGTAACTGATCAAAATGGGCCCCATCAAAGACGACACGCCGCCCAGCATGCCCGACACCGTACCCACCACAGCACCCGCCCATCTTTCCTTGTCAGCAGAAATCGTGAAATTGGGTTTGAACAACATCAACGCCACGGCCAAGATCACCGCAAAAGCCACCAACATATTGAGTTGCTTGACGCTGAAAGACAGCGTCCAGTGAACGGCAATCACGGTCATGATGGCTTGGGTCAGCATAAGAGGCCAGAATCTTTTGAGGCTGGCTTTCCAACTCGCCTCCTGCCAAGCTTGCCAAATGTTAGACACCAAAACAGGCACCGCCACCAATGCAATGGCTTGGGTGCTGCCAATCATCAGCGACATGATGGGCACTGCAAACAAAGGCAGGCCCACACCCAATGTACCCTTGACAATGCCGCCAAAAAGGATGGCTGCTGCGCAAGCGACAATGATCAGCACCGCATCTGTGCTGAGAGAGAATTCCATCTTAACTGCTGAACAAGAAGTTCATCACGTCGCCATCCTTGACCACGTAGTCCTTGCCCTCGGCGCGCATTTTGCCAGCGTCTTTGGCGCCTTGCTCGCCCTTGAAGCCAATGAAGTCCTCATAAGAAATGGTCTGCGCTCGGATGTAACCTTTTTCAAAGTCTGTGTGAATCACGCCTGCAGCTTGGGGGCCTGTGTCGCCCACATGAATGGTCCAAGCGCGCACTTCTTTCACACCGGCTGTGAAGTAAGTTTGCAAGCCCAAGAGTGAGTAAGCAGAACGAATCAATCGGTTCAGTCCTGGCTCTGTTTGACCCAACTCCTCCAAGAACATCTGACGATCTTCGTCAGACATCTCAGACATTTCCGCCTCTAACTTGGCACTGATCGCCACCACTGGCGCGTTTTGTGCTGCAGCGTATGCCTTCAAACGATCAAGCAAGGGGTTGTTCTCAAAACCATCTTCAGCCACATTGGCCACAAACATAGCGGGCTTGGCAGTGATCAAAAAGAATTGCTGAAGCAGGGGTCGCTCTTCTTTGCTGAAGTCAATGGTGCGAACGGGTTGACCTTGATTCAAAGCGGCTTGGCATTTTTCCAAAATAGCCACCAACTTGATCGACTCCTTGTCGCCAGAACGGGCTGTTTTTTGCACGCGGTGCAAGCCTTTTTCAACGGCTGACAAATCGGCCAGACACAACTCAGTTTGAATGACTTCGATGTCAGAGATGGGGTCGACACGGCCAGCCACGTGAATCACGTTGTCGTCTTCAAAGCAGCGCACCACATTGATGGTGGCATCGGTTTCGCGAATATGCGCCAAGAATTTGTTGCCCAAGCCCTCGCCGGTGCTTGCGCCAGCAACCAAGCCCGCAATGTCGACAAACTCAACAATGGCAGGCACGATGCGCTCAGGGGTGATGATGGCAGCCAGTTCTTGCAGGCGGGCATCGGGTACTTCCACCACGCCCGTGTTGGGCTCAATGGTACAAAAAGGATAGTTTTCGGCTGCAATGCCTGCTTTGGTCAGGGCGTTGAAAAGGGTGGACTTGCCAACGTTGGGCAGGCCCACAATGCCGCATTTGAGACTCATGGAAGACTTTCTTGGATTCAGCGATGAATCTGTGATTTTAAAGGGTCTGCGTGGTCTAATTTAAACCATGCCTTCAGCCACTTTGCAAAGTTCCTTGAATTGCCAACTTACCCCCCCTTGCCCCCGCCTGCGCATTGTTGCGGTGGTTTTGGCCGCTGGCACCGCGTCCCGAATGGGTGGGCGGCCTAAATGCTTGTTGCAAAGGGATGGCCAAACGCTGCTCAACCGCCTTCTCACAGCCCTAGAAAATGCCGGGATCGATGAAACGGTTCTGGTCTTGGGTCACAAGGCCGACATCATTCAGGCCTCGCTGAGTTCAAGAGCACCTGCAACTTTGCGAGGACCCCATAGGCCCGCCATGCACATCCATCAGCTGATGAACCCACAGCCCACGGATGGCCAAAACAGCTCTTTGCACCTGGGCTTGGCCAAAGCACAAAGCCTTCAAGCACAGTGGCTGATGGTGGCCTTGGCCGACCAACCTCTGCTAAATGCGGCCGATTTACAAGCCCTGATCGCCGCTGTCAAAGCTGGGCCAGCTCACACTCAAATGCTGCAGCCTTGGGTTGACAATCAGCCTGGCAATCCTGTCATGTTGTCGCAGCAAGTTATGTCTGACCTGTTGGCACACTCACAAGGGTCCTCTTTTGTAGACGGCGCTTCTTCTAAAGATTTGCCTGGTGGCAAGGAATGGCGTCAGCTCAATCCGCAACAAGTTCACCAATGGACGACGTCTAACCCCCACTACAAAGTCGACATGGACACTCCAGAAGACATTGCAGCTTTGCAAACGAAATACGGTGTAGCCTTGACTTGGGGCACCCCCATTTGAACCAAGCCTTTGAAGGGCTTCTACAATCAGACTTATGTCGTATTCATCTACTCAATTTGACGTTTGCATTAGGGGCACAGGCATTGTCGGACGCAGCTTGTCCTTGATGTTGGCATCGCAAGGTTTGCGTGTGGCATTGGTGAACCTGTCGGACGCTCAAAAATCAGCGCACGGTCACAGCGATGTGCGAGCTTATTCCTTGAACGCAGCCTCCAAAAAACTCCTGACTGATTTGCGTTGCTGGCCAGAAGACACGGCCTGCACGCCCATTTTAAAAATGCACATTGAAGGCGATCAAGGCGGCAATCTAGAATTCAGCGCCGCCCAACAAGGCGTTGAAGCTTTGAACTGGATGATTGATGTGCCCAGCTTGGAAAATAATTTAGCCAAGGCGATTGGTTTTCAGCCTCTGATTCAAGAAGTTTCAGAAAGCGTGAAGGCCCCCTTAACCGTCATTTGCGAAGGCCGCGCCAGCCAAACGCGCGCTGAGTTGGGTGTTGCGTTTGATGTGAAGCATTACGAACAACACGCATTGGCTTGCCGTATTCAAACCCAAGCGCCACATCAGCAAATTGCTCGCCAGTGGTTTCACACTGCCCATGGGCCAGAGATTTTGGCCTTCCTACCCATCGGTGGCGAAGACAGCCGTCAGTGGGCTGTGGTGTGGTCACTCACGCCCACCCGCGCTGAACAATTGAAAACCACCGACGCAGCTGGTTTTTGCATGCAATTACAAGAGGCCAGCAAAGGTATGGCAGGCAGCATTGAATTGATCAGTGAGCGGGCTGTTTGGCCTTTGCAGTTGGCCAAGGCCGCAAGCTGGACTGGCAGCATGCCCCATTCAGAATCTGGCCAACGCGCCACATCTTTTGCATTGGCCGGAGATGCCGCACACGCCATGCATCCGCTGGCCGGACAAGGCTTGAATGTGGGGCTTGCCGATGTGATGGCCTTGTCTCGTGTCATTCAAGCGAAAGAATTTTGGCGCCCTCTGAGCGATGCCAAATTGCTGCGCCGTTACGAACGTTCACGCCAAGCCGAAGTGTTGGCCATGGGCTTTGTGACCGATGGCTTGCAAATGCTCTTTGCACAACCCGACCTACCGCTTCAAAAACTTCGCAATTGGGGCATGTCAAGCTTTAATCAATTGATCCCTTTGAAGAAATGGATGGCTGGAGAAGCCATGAAATCTTCATCGCCGCATTGATTCCATTTGTATCGCCTCTCAAAACCTTAGGAAATTCAAAGCATGCGCTTGATCAGAGCTTTTACCACCACTTGTTTGCTATTGGCCAGCACTTGCGCCATGGCTCAAGATGCCAACTTGAAAAAAATATTGAGCGAGCGCTTGCCTTCATTGCCAAAAATTGAAGAAATTTCCAAAACCCCCATGGCCGGCGTGTTTGAAATTCGAGTTCAAGGCAATGAAATTTTTTATACAGATGGCAAAGGCGACTTTCTGATTCAAGGCGCCCTGATTGACACCAAGCAAAAGCGCAATTTGACGGAAGAGCGAAACGACAAACTTTCTGCCATTCCCTTTGACAGCCTGCCCATTAAATTTGCTTTCACTCAGGTAAGGGGCAATGGCAAACGCAAATTGGTCGTTTTTTCCGATCCCAATTGCGGCTACTGCAAGCGCTTTGAACGCGATTTACAAAAGATCGACAACGTCACCATTTACCACTTGCTGTACCCTGTGTTGGGTGAAGACTCCAAAGCCAAATCACGCAACATTGCTTGCGCCAAAGACCGAGCCAAAACTTGGAACGACTGGATGCTGCAAGGCATCGCACCGCCAGTGGTCGCTTGTGACACACACAATATCGATACCATTGTCGAGTTTGGCAAAAAGAACCGCATCAATGGCACACCCACCTTGTTTGTGGCAGACGGTACGCGTGTGCCTGGTGCCATTGAGGCCGCGCAAATTGAATCTTTGTTGAACGCGGTCAAACCATGAACCCTCATGCCGATCAAACTCGAAGGCAGGTCAAGCTGATAGCTTATGCGGGCCTCGTCCCTTTTGTCGGCATGGCGGTCTTGCTCTGGTTGGTCGATGCCGACTTGCACCCCTTCTTGGCCTTGGCCATGGCGGGTTACGGCGCAGCCATTGTTTCTTTTTTAGGTGGCATCCATTGGGGCATTGGCTTTAAAAACGTATCGCGCATGCACAATGCGCCGCTGCTTAACTTTGGCTGGGGCGTTGTACCTTCATTGCTGGCATGGGTTGCTGTAACCATGCCAGCCTTTGCTGGACTGCCTTTGCTGGCATTGATCTTGGGCATTTGTTATGCGGTTGACCGCAAAACCTACCTAGAAGCAGGCCTGCAAGAATGGTTGCCGATGCGTCTGCATCTCACCCTGGTGGCCGCATTGAGTTGCTTGATTGGAGCTGCCGCCACATGAGTACCAAAAAGATTGTCCCTGTCATTCATTACAGCATTGATGCCAGCCAAACTCACTCGCACCTGTTCAGAGTTTCACTGCACATTGCCGAACCTCAAGCTGCGCAAGTGGTCTCCTTGCCAGTATGGATTCCGGGCAGTTACTTGGTGCGCGAGTTTGCCAAAAACTTGCAAAAATTAAAAGCGACTCAAGGCGGCAGAGCAATTGCAATGCACCAAGACAACAAAAGCCAATGGCTGATTCAATGCAAAGAAGGACAAGCTTTGCAGCTGAGTTACGAGGTCTACGCCTTTGACAATTCAGTACGCTCTGCATGGCTTGATACACAGCGGGGGTTTTTCAATGGCACCAGTTTGTGCTTGCGAGTGCATGGCCAAGAAGACAGGCCACATGCCCTCACATTGACCGCCATCAAAGGCAGCACTTGGCTGGCCGCTTCAGGCTTGCAAGCAAGCAAAGTCAATAAGCAAGGCTTTGGCGATTATGTGGCTGCCAATTACGATGAGTTGGTTGATTGCCCCTTTGAATTGGGCAACTTCTGGCGCGGAGAATTTACAGCCTGTGGCATTCCCCATGAGTTTGTGGTGGCCGGTGCAATGGCCTCTTTTGATGGCGCCAAGCTCATTGCTGATACTCAAAAAATTTGTGAAACACAAATCAAATTTTGGCACGAGAAAAAACCAGCCTCCAGCGTCCCCTACAAGCGCTACGTCTTCATGCTGAACGCAGTAGAAGAAGGATACGGTGGCCTGGAGCATCGCAACTCAACCGCCCTCATTTGCAACCGACGTGATTTGCCTGCGCTGAGCATGAAGAAAATGCCAGACAGTTATGTCACCTTGCTGGGCTTGATCAGCCATGAATATTTTCACACTTGGAATGTGAAGCAATTGCGTCCTGCAGAGTTTGCGCGTTATGACTACACCCAAGAAAATTACACCGAGCTGCTTTGGTTCTTTGAAGGCTTCACCAGCTATTACGATGATTTGCTGTTGCGCCGCGCCAAGCTGATTGACGACACCACTTATTTCAAATTGATCAATAAAGCCATCAACATGGTTTTGCAAGCACCGGGCAGGCAAGTTCAGTCAGTGGCGCAAGCCAGCTTTGATGCTTGGGTGAAGTATTACCGTCAAGATGAAAACACGCCCAATGCCACCATCAGCTACTACACCAAGGGCGCCTTGGTGGCCATGTGCCTTGATCTTTCCATGCGCTCAGAAGGCAATGCCAACCTAGATCAAGTGATGCGAGGCTTGTGGCAACGCTGCCAAGGTGGGCCGCTCACAGAAGCCGACTTGTTGGCGGAACTTCAAGAACAAACTGGTCGAAGCTGGCAAAAAGAAATCAGAGCGTGGGTTCACAGCACGCAAGAACTTCCGCTTAAAACTTTGCTCTCATCGCATGGTGTGCTTGTACACGAAGATCCACCACAAATGGCTCAACGCTTGGGTCTGCGCGTGGCAGAGGCTCAAGGCGTGGTTCAGATCAAAGCCGTCTTGCGCGGCGGTGCCGCCGAGAAAGCAGGCATGGCGGCCGGCGATGAATGGTGGGCCGTGGCGAGCAGCAAAGCCAAAGCGACTAGTTGGCGTTTGAAAAAACTAGAAGACTTGAGCTTGATACTTGGCAATGAGAAGAAAGCCAAAGCGACCATCACGCGGGATCAAAAAGTGTTTGTCTTAGATTTAAACGTCCCTACAGACGTTCACACCTGGCGCTTGAGTTACACCAATTCCGACCAAGCGCACAAAGCCCGAACCAGCGCATGGCTGGACGGCACTTCAAGCACCGCTTGAGTGGGCTGAGTTATTTGCCGCGCAGGTCAAGCACTCGCTTGGCTTTGCCTTGGCTACGCTCAACACCGCCCTCAGGGCGCAAATCAATTTCAACACTGGAACCAATGTATGCCTTGATTTCGTGTTGCAACATTTTGGCGGCAGCTCGGGCCTCGATGCTTTCAGGGCTTGTACCAGGGCGTGTTTCAACGGCTACCTTCAGGTTGTCCATGGGGCCTTCCCGCGTTAGCACGCATTGGTAATGCGGGGCCAATTCGGGGCGCTTCAAAATGAGCTCTTCAATTTGTGTTGGAAAAACGTTCACACCGCGAATGATCATCATGTCGTCGCTGCGGCCTGTGATTTTTTCCATGCGACGCATGGTTCTGGCTGTGCCTGGCAACAAGCGGGTTAAATCGCGTGTGCGGTATCGAATGATGGGCAAGGCTTCTTTGGTGAGGCTGGTAAAGACCAGCTCACCCATTTCACCATCGGCCACAGGCTCACCGGTTTCTGGGTTGATGATTTCGGGATAGAAATGATCTTCCCAAATGGTGGGGCCATCTTTGGTCTCAATGCACTCGCTGGCCACGCCAGGCCCCATCACTTCTGACAGGCCATAAATATCAACCGCATCAATACCCATGCGGTGCTCAATGGCTGCACGCATGTCGTTGGTCCAAGGCTCGGCGCCAAAAATACCAAGGCGCAATGAGCTGCTGCGAGGGTCAATGCCTTGACGTTCAAACTCATCGGCAATAGCCAGCATGTAACTGGGCGTGACCATGATGATGTCGGGTTTGAAGTCTTGAATCAGCTGCACTTGGCGTTCGGTTTGTCCGCCGCCAAAAGGCACAACCGTGAGGCCCAATTTTTCTGCGCCATAGTGAGCGCCCAAACCGCCAGTGAACAAGCCATAGCCATAACTCACATGCACCATGTCACCTGCTTGCGCGCCGCCAGCTCGAATGCTGCGAGCCACCACCGTGGCCCATGTGTCAATGTCGCGCTGGGTATAGCCCACCACGGTGGGTTTGCCTGTGGTGCCACTTGAAGCATGAATGCGAGAGCAAGCTGCGCGTGGCACTGCAAACATGCCGTAGGGATAGCTGTCGCGCAAATCGGCTTTGGTGGTGAAAGGAAACTTGGCCAAGTCGGCCAATGTTTGGCAATCACTTGGGTGCACGCCAACTGAATCAAACTTGAGTTTGTAAACGGGCGAGTTGTCGTAGGCGTGTTGAAGCGTAGCTTTCAAACGTTTGAGTTGCAAGGAACGCAACTCGTCGATGCTGGCTTTTTCTATGGCTTCTAAAGGCAAACGTGAGGGGGTGCTCATCAAAAAATCTCCGTCTTGTTTCTTCTGGGTCCAATTATTCAGGAATGACTGTGCCTTGAATTTGCGCACTCTTTCCCCTGAACATGGCAATCACATCGCCCTTTTGATTGGTCACTTTCATGTCGTAAATGCCGTGTCTACCGCTCAAGGCTTGTTCTTGCCCAACACAGGTCAGCACATCGCCCAGTTGGCCAGGCTTTAAAAATTCAATGCTGCAGCCTGCCGCCACGGCCACCTTGTTGTAGCTGTTGCAGGCAAAAGCGAAGGTGGAATCTGCCAGCGTAAAAATAAAACCACCATGGCAAATTTTGTGACCATTCAAATGCATTTCCTTCACGGTCATTTGAATCACTGCACGGCCAGGCTCGCATGAAATGAGCTGCATGCCCATGGTGTCTTTGCTTGCTGTATCGACGGCAAACATGGACTCGCCCACTTGTTTGGCCAAATCAGTGGCAGCTTGAGAAGGTTTTGCCAGGTTGCTAAAAGGGCCGTTCATGCTCATTCACCTTTGAAATTGGCTGGACGTTTTTCCAAGAAAGCTTTGACACCTTCAATGTAATCGTGTGTTTGACCCATGGCCGATTGGGTGTCGCGTTCTTGGTCAAGTTGCTCAGACAAGCTGCGCGTGTGCGCGCCTGCCATAAGTTTGCGCGTGGCTACCAATGCCTTGGTGGGCATGGTGGCCAATTTTTCTGCCATACCCATCGCAGCAGCAAGCGGGTCATCGGCCACATCCCAAATCATGCCCCATGACTTAGCTTGCTCAGCCATCAATTTATCGCCAGTCATGGCCAAAGCCAATGCTCGTGGCAAACCCAAACGCTCAACCAACAACCAACTGCTACCGGCGTCTGGAATGAGGCCAATTTTGCTGAAGGCTTGAATAAAACTGGCTTGAGGCGCAGCAATGACAATGTCGCAGGCCATGGCAATGGAAGCGCCCGCGCCAGCTGCCACGCCATTGACCGCGGCCACAACAGGTATGCGCAATGCTTGAATGCGGCGAGTTGTTGGGTTAAACGCTTGGTCAATGATGGGGCCTGGATCGGCTCGCTTGACCATGTCGGGGCCAGGTGTGAAATCAAACTCCGACAAATCGGCTCCGGCACAGAAACCTCTGCCTGCGCCCGTTAACACCATGGCTCTAATTTCAAGATCGGCTTCGGCTTGGTCAAAGGCTGCCCACAAGTCACGGTGCATTTGGCGCGTGAAGCTGTTCAAGGCTTGTGGGCGGTTCAACGTGACCAAGGCCACGGCGCCGCGTTTTTCAAAGGTCACTGACAAAGTGCTGTCTTGGGTCATGGTCAAGGCCTGCTGATGATGGGCTAAAAATGAAAATGTAACATTAACCGACCGATCGGTTGGCTAATGTTTTCCCTTGTTGGGCGGACTATTTTCATCCCGTTATAGTCAGGGGTGATGGCTTTTAGAACCTGACTGGAGAATCCTTTTGTCTTACGAAAACATTGAAGTCCGCATTGAAGGCGGCAAAGTTGGCATCGTCACCCTCAACCGCCCCAAAGCTCTAAATGCTTTGAATGGCCCCTTGATGGACGAATTGGGGACAGCACTTAAGGCATTCGATGCAGATGAGGCCATTGGCTGCATCATTGTGACGGGCAGTGAAAAAGCCTTTGCTGCCGGCGCCGACATTTCGGCCATGGCCAAACACAATTTCAACGACGTCTACAAAGAAGACTTCATCACCCGCAACTGGGAAACCATTCGCAGTATTCGCAAACCCGTCATTGCCGCCGTCAGCGGCTTTGCATTAGGCGGCGGTTGTGAGCTGGCCATGATGTGCGATTTCATCATTGCCGCAGAAAACGCCAAGTTTGGTCAACCCGAAATCAAACTGGGCATCATTCCTGGCGCAGGTGGCACACAGCGTTTACCGCGTGCCGTTGGCAAATCTAAGGCCATGGACTTGGCCTTGACAGCCCGCATGATGGACGCCCAAGAAGCCGAGCGCGCAGGCTTGGTGAGCCGCGTAGTACCCACTGATAAGTTAATGGAAGAAACCCTAGGCGCAGCCTTGCTGATTTGCGGCATGGGCCGATTGGCTGTCATGGCTGCCAAGGAATCCGTTAACCGTGCGTTTGAAAGTGGCCTGAGCGATGGCGTGATGTTCGAGCGTCGTTTGTTCCACTCGATGTTTGCCACAGAAGATCAAAAAGAAGGCATGGATGCGTTTTTGAACAAGCGTGCGCCAGTCTTTCAAAACAAATAAGTTAGCACGTTTGCAAAACACACTCACCTCTGCGCCAATTTTCCCAACCATTTGGCGTCTGGCTTTACCCAATATTTTTGCCATGACCGCCAGCGCGCTGGTCACCATTGCTGAAACTTGGTATGTGGGCCAACTGGGCCTCCTGCCTCTTGCTGGCATGGCCTTGGTGTTCCCTATGGTCATGTTGCAGCAGATGCTGTCTGCAGGCTCGATGGGGGGTGGTATTTCTTCTGCAGTCAGCCGTGCGCTGGGGGCAAACGACCTTGTCAAGGCCAACGCCTTGGTTTTGCACGCCACGCTCATTTCGCTTGGCATTGGCCTATTTTTTACGTTCATTTTTGTTTTTTTCAGTCGCCACATCTTCACGGCCATTGGCGGTCAAGGCGAAGCACTTGAACATTGCCTTGCCTATGCGAACATTGCCTTTCTAGGCGCTGTGAGTATCTGGCTGACAAACTCTTTCACATCTGTCCTGCGTGGCACTGGCAATATGCGCACCCCCTCTCAGGTGCTACTCACGGTCTGCTTGGTACAAGTCGCCCTGAGTGGTATTTTGGGATTGGGCTTGGGGCCTGTACCTGCTTTTGGCATGGCTGGCGTTGCCGCCGGCACTGTCACTGCTTATTCAGCAAGTGCTATTTATTTGTTCTTTTATTTGCGCTCTTCTCGCAGCCTTTTAAAGCTCAGCTTTAACAGTCCCTTGTCACGAACTTTGTTCATTGACATTCTTAAAGTAGGCGGCATCTCCAGCTTAAGTTCGCTACAAACTGTGGCCACCATTGTGGTGGTGACTAGCTTAATGTCCAGTTTTGGCCCCGAAGCTTTGGCCGCATATGGCATTGGCACTCGTTTGGAATTTTTGCTAGTGCCCATCACCTTCGCTTTTGGTGTGGCTTGCCTGTCTATGGTGGGCATGGCCCTGGGTGCCAACATGGCTCAACGAGCCAAACAAGTCGCGTGGTCCGGTGCATTGCTTTCAAGTGTCTTGGTAGGCTGCATTGGATTGCTCGTCTGCTTTTGGCCTGGCATTTGGACTGAGCTGTTCACCTCAAACCCTTTGGTTCTTTCTTACACCACGCTTTACTTCCAATGGATTGGACCTTGCTACGGTTTCTTTGCATTGGGCTTGTGTTTGTATTTCGCATCTCAAGGTGCAGGCAAACTTCTTGGGCCCGTTTTGGCGGGCACTTTCAGACTGTGTTTGGTGGCAGCAGGAGGTATTTGGCTCACTCACAACAACGGTACCGCAGCTGAAATGTTTTCACTCATTGCAGCGGGCATGGTGGGCTATGGCCTGCTAACTGCCTTATCGGTCTACAAAGTAAGCTGGGCTCGTTAAAGCGTTTGGATTTTGAAAACACTTCGGCGCTCACCCACGTTTGCGCCTTTGATATTTTTCAATCCAGCAGAGCGCCAAGGCTTCAAGGCCTCTCGCTGTTCAGAATCTAGCCATCCCAATTGATCCAATGCTTCTACAGAAGCCGCAAACAAGGCCGGCTTATTGCCATCCGCAATTTTGATTGCCAAAGCTTGTCCGCGAGCGCGACTGGCAATGACTTGGACACCATCTGCACCGACCTTCGTCACCCAATCTCCACGGCCAACACGCATGAAATCGGCATCGCTTCTGCCTGTACCAGACACCAACTCAGGGTGAGCGGACATGGCTTCGCCTAAGAGTTTCAAACTGGCACCGTATTCGTTGCTGGACTCTGGTTGCGCCACTCGTGCATAGGCCTGCGCCAAATTTGAAAGAGGCATGGCAAAGTTGGGGGCTGAGCAACCATCAATGCCCCAAGCCAGGTCTTCAGAAGCTATGCCTGCCACGTCGGCCACGGCTTTGCGCACTTGGAGTTGCAAAGGGTGGGTGAGGTCTGTGTAAGTTTCTGCTGGCAGGTCGTGCAGCGCGCAATAGGCTAAAAATCCACTGTGCTTGCCACTGCAATTGTGATGACGTTCGTCGTATTCAAAACCATCGGGTAGCGGCAGGTCGTTAAATGAAAAGCGGTAAGGCACATGACAGCCACATTGCATTTGCTTGTAAGTGCTACCGCTTTTTTTCAAAATAGACGAGACCTGCGCCACATGCATATCTTCGCCATTGTGACTGGCACACATGAGCGCCAATTCTTGTGAGCTAAAGCCAAAATGTTTGGCGCCATCACTTTGCATCAGTGGCAAGGCTTGTAAGGCTTTCAAGGTAGAGCGCGTAAAGCAAAGCCAGTGAGGGTTGCCCGCGGAGGCTATCAATTTGCCATGGGTGTCGGTAACAGCCAGTGCTCCCAGGTGCAAGCACTCAGAAATGCCGTTGCGGGTGAGCTCAATCATGGGAACGAAATTCATAAAACCTCAGTCAAGATTATTGAGACAAAAGCATTTTCAATTGATCTGCATCAATTGAACTGCACATGGTTGAGGTTTTAACAGATCTCTGACCCAAATCAGTTAGCTCATTTCATTGCAATGAATAGAATTTGATTTTGAAACATTTCGTTTCTACTTCAATGAATCAATTACCCAGAAAATCTCTTGTCACTGCCAACGAATTAGAGGCCTTGCTTGCAAAGCCTTTAACAACAGCTGGCAGCACAGACAAATATTTTCCAATGCGCTTGGCTATCTTGGTATTTTTTTCAACCATCTGGTTTATTCGGCTGACCGTTTTCACGCACCAAATTGCGGAGGATCTGTTTTCCAACCCAGCCATTCGAGAATACATGCTGCCGGCAATTTACTTTCGAGCTTGGATCTTATTTTTGTTCATGTCAGCGGGTATCTGGTCTTACAAAAACGGAAAGTACCCCGCCATCATTTTTGGGCTTATGTTTGTGTTGAGTTTATTCAACCTGATCTTTGACATCAGCATTTTTTATGCAGAAAAACTTGCCGATCAAGATCCAAAAATTACATTGGTCTTGATTGGCAGAATTTTCATCTCTTACATTTTATTTTTATCCATGCGCAGGGCCAACCTTATTCCTAAAGGCCGCGACAAATGGGATATTTTTCTGCCGTTTAAAGCGCGGCAACGCACCTGAAACCAACGTAGCCCACTCGGGTGTCTCTCGGCTTCGTGGCCACATCTTCTGCCACCTGTCTGTTGGCGTCATACCACCAAGAAGCTCCACGGGTGACCCTCTCGTCACCATTGCCTGTGTCAACCCATTCCCAGACATTGCCGCCCATGTCATACAAACCATTGACACCGGGTCGGGTCGTCATGACTGGCACGTGTCCTGTTCCGCGCCACAGTGAGCCCGCGGGTGCAGTACCTTTTAAGGAAGTGCAGCCTTCAAGACAGTGACTTTGGCGCCCACTGTCGCCATTGGGATATCGGTAACGTTTCCCTGAAACAAAACCGTCAGGGGCTTGAGATCTTTGTTCGACAAAAGCGGCATTGACCCACTCGGTGTCGCGCGGCAAACGCTTGCCTTCGTGTTGACATATTTTTTGAGCCTCATCGAAGGTCAGATGAACGGCTGGCTCATTGTCTTGCGCTGCAATTCCGAAGGGCGCACGCCAAGTCCAGCCTTTTTTCAGGACAAAGCCAGACTCATAGATAAAGCCACCGCCTTCTTTTTCTGCGCGGCTGACAAAGCCTGTACTTTGAGCAAATCGCTTCACTTGCGCCACAGTGACTTCGTGCGCATCCCATAGCAATCCGTGAATTTTGAGTTGCGTGCCGATTGAGGGGGTTGAAGATGGCGTCTGCGCTTGTGACGACAAGCAAAACGAGAGTCCAAGTCCAATGAGGGCAGTAATACGTCTATTCATTTTGGAATTACAACTTACGGGCTACCCAAAAATGAGCGCCTTCTGGGCCATATTGCTCTGCGTGCTCAACGTTTCGCTCAAGGTAAAAGCTCTGCCCTGCCCCATAGGTTTGAGTGCCCGATGCAAGACTTAACTGCACTTGGCCAGAACTTACTTGGACCCTGACGTCAAAGGGGTGCGTGTGATTTTTGACCACCAGGTCGGGGGCCCAGTCCTTTTGGACCACTTCATCAAAACCATCGTCCATGGCCTGAGAAGTGAAATCAGAGAAGTTGTCGTGGAATTTCATTATTTTGGGTCGATTAATTGTCTAAATAGGGTAATTAAATCTATCCTAACCAATTATGAATATTCTGTCTTTGGCTCAGACAAATTGGGTCAGTAAACCAAACTCCGACCTCAGACGTTGAATAGCTATCCACAGGAGATCGTGATGAAAAAATTGCTTGTTTTGATGCTTTTAACCCTTAGCGCTTCGGCCATGGCCCAGCACCAGGGGCACGGCTTCAGACATGGTCACGGTCATCATGGTCATTGGGCAAGGGGTCACAGTGGCGGGTGGGGATGGGCGGTGCCTGCAGCCATTGGTGGCATATTGATTTACGAGGCCTCCAGGCAACCCATCTACGTTCAGCCCAATCCGGTCATCATTCAACAGCAACCGGTTTACACACCACAAGCTTATTCCAATTGCACCCCTTGGACTGAAGTACAAAGCTCAGACGGCACCATCAGCAGAACTCGAACCTGCACCCAATAAGCCATGATGAAGGGCTTTATGAGCGGCGCCCTTCAACCTTCACAGTTGCAGGTTGCATTTCAACCATGCCATAGGGCCCTGTAACTTCTCCTGAAAGCACTTGGCCATTCACAATAACTTTGACCGCCTTCAGTAGCCCATCGGCATTGATGAAGCTGAAATGAAGCGCAGAACCTTCCATTCGCGCGCCTAGCAGATTTTGTGTTTTTCCTTGGAGAGTCAGCGTTCCACCGACTCGCTGAAAATTTTGGTCCAACTTCAAAGTGGCGCTGCCTTTTTCATCCAAGCCTGAAAGTGTCCAAAGACCCGCCACGTTGGCAGGCACAGTCCAAAAATAGCCCGTGCCGTTTGTTACACGAATGACTTGATCGGGCTCCCAGTCGCCCATAGAGAACGTATTTGAAAGCACCCGAGTACCAGGCTTCATGGCCAAGATGGTAGGCCTGAGTTGTGCATTCAGCTCTTCCAACAGGTACATGGTGACCACAGTTGCTTTAGAAAAATCTTCTTTGAAAATGTCGCCATGCACAATGCGCACACGCTCGGCCACACCAGCCCTTTGGGCGTTGCGCTGAGCCAAGGCTGCCAAGTCTTTGTTGTATTCAATGCCCCAAGCTCGGGCGCCAAATTGACGTGCAGCTGCTATGGGAATTTTTCCATCGCCGGCACCTAAGTCAACCAACTCATCTTGTGGGCCCACTTTGGCAGCGTCCAACATTTTCAAGACCAAGTCATCGCTGGTGGGCAACCACATGACATCCTTGCCCATCTGGCCGCGCTGTGGCACATAGGTTTCAGGCTGCAACACACTGCATGCTTGAAGCCAGCAAACAGCAAATGAAACAAAAATGAAGGTGCTTAGAGCGCGACGAATAGACTGCATTAATACAATGATGGACAAACTTGGCTAATTACTGAGCTTCAATTTTCGCTTCGCGAATGGCCTTAGCCCACTTTGCAGTTTCAGTTTTAGAACGCTGCGCCAGCGCATCAGGTGAACCTGGTGAAGTTTCAAAACCCAGCGCAGAGAATCTCTCAAGGATGGCCTTGTCGTTGGCGGCAGCATTCAAAGCCGCATTGAGTTTTTGAATCATGTCGGCTGGTGTGCCCGCTGGTGCAAACATGGCGAAGTAAGCAATCAGCTCATAGTCTTTCAAGCCGAGTGCTTCGTTCACTGTGGGCAACTCAGGAATGGCTTTGGAGCGCTGCGTAGATGTCACGGCCAAACCGCGAATTTTGCCGCCCTTCACTTGAGGCAACATGACCGCAAAGTCGGCGGTAAACATATTGACCTGACCACCAATGAGGTCGGTCATGGCGGCGGGGCCGCTCTTATAGGGCACGTGCGTCATTTGGATACCGGCCATGCTGGCCAACATTTCAGAGGAAACCAATTGAGATGTGCTGGCACTGGCAAATGTCACTGCTGTCGGCTTTGCCTTTGCCATGTCAACAAACTCTTTCAAATTCTTAGCAGGCACGTCGTTGTTCACAGCCACAATGAGGGGCACCGAGCCCATGTAACCAATGGGTGCAAAGGCGGTGTCTTGATCGTAGGGTAATTTTTTCATGAGGCTTTTGAGGGCCGCATTGGTGCTGTTGGTGCCAATCAGAATGGTGTAGCCATCAGGTGCCGATTTGGCCACTGCATCAGCGCCCAACATACCGTTCACGCCAGCTCTGTTTTCAACCACAATGGTTTGACCCAAAACCTCTGACATCTTTTGAGCAAAGGCTCTGCCAATTTGATCTGTGGCACTGCCAGCAGCAAAGGGCACGATGGCCTTGATGGGTTTATTGGGATAGGCCTGCGCGTGGGCTTGGGTGGCGACCAGTGCAACGCCAAAACCCAACAAGGCATTCAGTAAACTTTTTTTCCAACCAGCTGTCACAAAATTTTTCATGGTATCTCCTAGGTATAAAAAGAATTTTATTCAATCTCAAGACTGAGAAGTTTGGCACTCAGACATTTTCCGTGTGCATCAAGGGCCAAGGAACGCGTCACGCCGCCACCTAAAGCATTGTGCATCACAAAATTAAGCGCGCCAAGTTGCGGCAAACTGTAACGGTATACCGGTCCCTTCGAAATGCCCTCAAAATGCGCCAGCAATCGCTCGGGGGTAAGCCATCTTTCAAGCAACTCAAAATTCTGCCGGTCGTAGGCAATGACCGATATCGTCGATCGGTCGCCCTTGTCACCCGTTCGGGTGTGTGCAATGTCTCTTAACAACATATCAGGCAAGCTCCTCTGAGCCGTCTAGCAGCACGGTTTGAGTTTGAACAGCGCTTCGGGGTATGAGCATCGATGCAACAGCAATCACTTCACGAACCGATTTGCTAGCACCACCGCCAGAAGCAGGGCCGTTGGTGTACAAAGCCTCTACCTCGTTGGCCACATGGAGTGCCTCTGCCTGTGTGTTCACGCGTACCGCAATTCTGACCCTCACTTCTGCAGGTTCATGGGTTGGCATTGTGTCGCCCAAGATGGCGTTCACGCCAATGAGGTCATAGCGTGCCTCAAAATGGCCATAACCTGCATCGGTCAAACGGGCTTTCACAACATCCAAAGCCAACTGCCCTCTGGCCTTCGCGCCTGGACCTGCATAAGACATTTGCCCTTCACCTATAAACCCATCGCGATAACCCAAAGTCACTTTGAGGCTGTTGGGCCGCGCGGTTCCACTGGCGCCCATTGCTTGCACTCTGTCAGTACCCACTTGCACAAGCTGCACTTGAGAAAAATCGGCCACCACGTCGGGCTGAAGGTATTGCGTTGGATCCTCAATTTCATAAAGCAATTGTTCTGTGCAAGTTTGCACCGTGACACAACCGCCGTCATCTGCCAGTTTGGTAATGATCACATCTCCACTTGCGCCAACCTCTGCCAAGGGATAGCCCAATTGAGCCAAATTGGGCACATCTTTGTAACCAGGATCGGCAAAGTAGCCTCCCGTAATTTGGGCGGCGCATTCAAGAAGATGGCCCACCATCACCCCTTTGCCCAGCAACGGCCAATCATCGGCACGCCATTGAAAATGATGCATGAGAGGCGCTAAAAATAAAGCGGGGTCGGCAACACGGCCACTGATGATCACGTGGGCATCGGTTTGCAAAGCAGACAGAAGCGCCTCAGCGCCCAAATAGGCATTGGCAGAAACCAACAAGGCTTGAATATCAGCCACGGTCTGAGTGCTGTCCATCAACGGCTCGGAGAGATACTGTGCCCGTAAAGTTGCCAACACATCATCTCCCAACACCACAGCCACCTTCAGCTGATGAAGCCCCAGAGCTTTGGCAACTGCCAACACTTCTTTACCTGCCTGCAACGGATTGGCAGCTCCCATGTTGGTAATGATGCGCGTGCCATGCGCCATACAAGCTGGCAACACAGCTTTCATGCGCGCCGACAGCAAGGGATCAAACCCTCGCATGGGATTTTGAATTTTTTCTAACTGGGCCAGCGCGATGGTTCGCTCGGCCAAACACTCAAAGACCAAATAATCGAGTTTGCCTTTTTCTGCCAAGGCCAGCGCAGGTGGGATGCGGTCGCCCGCATAACCTGCACCAGCACCAATGCGAAGCCCCGTTTGAACCATGAGGCCGTCCTTCAATTGTGAATGAGGGCTGGAACAGGATTGGCTGAAAAGTAATCCATGGCGGCTTGAACACCCGAGCCGTTCAATTGAACACCGCTTAACTTCAAGCCCATCTCGCATGCAGAAAGTGCTGCAATCAAGGTCAAGTCATTGCAATCGCCCAAGTGACCAATGCGGAACATCTTGCCTTTGACTTTGCCCAGGCCTGTTCCCAATGAACAATCAAATCGTTCGTAAATAATTTTGCGCACTGAGTCTGCATCAATGCCATCGGGGGTCATGACACCCGTCAGGATGGGTGAGTACAAAGCAGGGTCGGCACATTGAATGGGCAAGCCCCACGCACGCACACCCGCGCGCACGCCCTCGCCCCAACGCACATGGCGCTTAAACACCACATCCAAGCCCTGCCCCAAAATCATGTCGCAAGCTTCACTGAGGCCATACATCAAATTGGTATTGGGTGTGTAAGGGTAGTAGCCCGATTTATTGATCTCCAGCATCTCGTCCCAAGCCCAAAAAGATTTGGGCAGGGTCGATTTTTTACTGGCCTCAATGGCTTTAGGCGACAGCGCGTTAAAGCTCATGCCGGGCGGCAGCATCAAGCCCTTTTGCGAGCCACTGACCGTGACATCAACACCCCACTCGTCGTGCCTGTAGTCGGCTGAAGCCAGGCCCGAAATGGTGTCAACCAATAGCAGTGCGGGGTGCTTGGCGTTGTCCATTGCGCGGCGCACTGCCGCGATGTCACTGGTCACACCCGTAGAAGTTTCGTTGTGCACCACACACACCGCCTTGATACTGTGAGATGAGTCCTGCTTCAAGCGTTGTTCTATTTTGTTTGCGTCCACACCTTGACGCCAACCCTCTGCGCCAGGCAAGCCTAACAACTCGGCTTTGACACCCAAACGGGCGGCCAACTTAAACCACAATGAAGCAAAGTGGCCGGTCTCATACATGAGCACATGATCGCCGGCACTCAAGGTATTGACCAAGGCGGCCTCCCACGCACCCGTGCCAGAGGCTGGGTAAATCATGACCGGGTGTTGCGTCTTGAAAATAGCCTTCATGTTGGCCATCAATTTCAGGCCCAACACGCCAAATTCTGGGCCGCGGTGGTCAATGGTGGGCAAGCTCATGGCTCGCAAAATTCGATCTGGAACCGGTGAAGGACCCGGAATTTGCAAGAAGTGACGACCTGTTGGATGAAAATCAAGCTGAAGCATTTAAAAGCATTCCTAAGAACTAATTTGAATTTAACGAGAGAATAGCGGGAAATCAGATATCCATGATGTGGAAAAACCCCTAGCTCTTGTTGAATCAGTCCCCTATGAACACAACTACTGCCACTCTCCCAGACTCAGCCAGCCACACTTACGAACAAGTTGCCACTGCCAGCAACGAAGTGGCGGGCCTTCTGGCCAAGCGCTTAAAAACTGAAACGCAAGGCGAAGTGCTTTTTTCTACCGCCGACCGGGGCCGCTACGCTACCGACGCCTCCATTTACCAAGTGACCCCACTGGGTGTGTTTGTGCCCAAACATGCCGAGGAAGTGGCCACAGCCATGGCCATCTGCCGTGATCTCAAGGTGCCTATCGTTCCAAGAGGCGGCGGCACCAGCCAATGCGGCCAAACCACGGGGGTGGGCTTGGTCATCGATCACAGCAAACATGTTCGAAATATCCTCAACCTAGACCTGCAGGCAGGCACAGTGGAGGTACAACCGGGCATGGTCTTGGACAGCCTGAATGCCTCTCTGAAAAAACACGGCGTGTGGTTTCCTGTCGATGTCTCAACCGGTGCACAAGCCACCTTGGGCGGCATGGCAGGCAACAACTCTTGCGGCAGCAGGTCGATTGCCTACGGCAACATGGTGCACAACGTGTTGGGTGCCAAGGCTTGGCTTAGCAACGGCGAGCTACTTGATTTTTCTCAGTTTGAAAACAGCAATGGCCGCGAAAAACAAATTGGCCTGTTCGTGAAGCAACTGGCCGTTCACCATCAAGCCGAACTCCAAACTAATTGGCCCAAAGTTTTAAGGCGAGTAGCTGGCTACAACCTAGACATCTTTGACAACCAAAATGAGCGGCCCTAC
>JBIIJK010000080.1:0-6859 GCA_044233865.1 Limnohabitans sp. | reverse complement strand
TGGCCTGTTCGTGAAGCAACTGGCCGTTCACCATCAAGCCGAACTCCAAACTAATTGGCCCAAAGTTTTAAGGCGAGTAGCTGGCTACAACCTAGACATCTTTGACAACCAAAATGAGCGGCCCTACTCCCCCGATGGAAAAGTCAATTTGTCGCATTTGTTGGTGGGCAGTGAAGGCACATTGGCCATGACCCAATCACTGACCTTGAAGCTCAGTGAACTTCCCACAGCCAAGGTATTGGGCGTGGTCAACTTCAACAGCTTTCACAAAGCCATGGATTCTGCGCAGCACATTGTGAAGCTGGGCAGCGGCAGCTTGACTGCCGTCGAATTGGTCGATCGAACCATGATTGACTTGTCACTGAAAATTCCAGCCTTCGCACCTACCATTCGCACCGCCATCATTGGCGAGCCCGAAGCTATTTTGTTGGTCGAATTTGCAGGTACAGACAAAGAAAAACTCAAACGCGAATTGAAGCAGTTGGTGGCGCTCATGGGAGATATTGGCTTGCCCAACAGCGTGGTGGAAATGGTGGATGACGCGCCGCAGAAAAACTTGTGGGAAGTGCGCAAAGCTGGCCTCAACATCATGATGAGCTTGAAGGGCGATGGCAAACCAGTGAGCTTCATTGAAGACTGTGCTGTGCCTTTAGAGCACTTAGCAGAGTACACCGATGCATTGACGCAAGTCTTTCAAAAACACGGCACCAAAGGTACTTGGTATGCCCATGCCTCCGTGGGCACATTGCATGTGCGTCCTATTTTGGACATGCGCCGTGATGGCCCCCTCAAAATGCGCGCCATCGCAGAGGAAGCCAGCGCACTGGTCAGAAAGTTCAAAGGCGCCTACAGCGGCGAACATGGCGATGGCCTGTGCCGAGGCGAATGGATTGAGTGGCAATTTGGCCCTGCCCTGCAGCAAGCCTTTGCGCAAATTAAACAGCACCTAGACCCCTTGAATTTGCTCAGCCCCAACCGCATGGTGAACCCGCCCAAAATGGACGACACATCGCTCATGCGCTTTGGCAACAATTACAAAATTATTCCTATTCAAACCGCTTTGGATTGGAGCGCTTGGAACGTTCACAACGACGCCGCCACAGAACAAACAACACTGCCCGGAACAGGTCAAGACCCAGCGCAAGGCTTGGCCAAAGCCGTTGAAATGTGCAACAACAATGGCACTTGCAGAAAATTTGATGCGGGCACCATGTGCCCTAGCTTTAGAGTGACTCGCGATGAAGTACATGCCACACGCGGCAGAGCCAACACGCTGCGATTGGCATTGAGTGGCCAACTGCAAGGCGGCCTAGAAAGCCCTGAGGTGAAGGAAGCAATGGACTTGTGTGTAGGTTGCAAAGGTTGCAAACGCGATTGCCCTACCGGCGTTGACATGGCACGCATGAAAATTGAAGTGCAACATCACTACAACGAAAAGCATGGCTTGCAGTTAAAAGATAAATTGATATCCAACTTGCCGCGCTACGCGCACATTGCATCGCAGTGGCCAGGACTCATGAACCTTCGCAATCAATCGCCGTTGTTGGCCAAGTTGGCAGAGTCTCTAACCGGCCTGTCTGCAGAGCGCTCATGGCCCGAATGGAAAAAAGACCATTTCTTCAACGGACCTCGTGTCGGTGTTTCCGCAGAAGAAGTCTTAAAGGCCAGCACGCCTGTTGTTTTGTTTGTTGACACCTTCAATGGCTACTTTGAATCTGAAAACGCTTGGGCAGCCCACGACGTTTTGTTCGCTGCGGGTTATCAAGTTCACATTGCCAGTCGCACCAAGCAAGACACACCCGGCCAGCACCTTTGCTGCGGCCGAACCTATTTGGCCAGCGGGCAAGTGAACAAGGCCAAAGAACATGCGCAAGCTTTGTTAGAAGCATTGCTTCCCTTTGCACAAAAAGGCATTGCCATTGTGGGTTTAGAACCATCGTGCCTTTTAACTCTCAGAGACGAGTCTTTGGTCATGGGCTTGGGTGAGATGGCTGAAACAGTGGCAGCACATGCTGTGCTGTTTGAAGAATTTTTAGAGGCTGAAAATAAAGTTGGAAAACTTGATGCACTCAAAGTTAAATTGACTCCCGCTCAAAAACCGATTTTGGTGCATGGCCATTGCCACCAAAAAGCCTTTGGATTGATGCCCTCAGTGACGCAAGTCATTCAACTTATTCCACAAGCCAAAGTAGACCTGATCGAAAGCAGTTGTTGTGGCATGGCAGGCTCGTTTGGTTATGAAGCCTCACATTTGGAAGTGTCAAAGCAAATGGCAGAGGCCAACTTGTTGCCCAGCATTAGAAACAATGAAGATGCTTGTGTAGTGGCCGATGGCACCAGTTGTAGGCATCAAATTGTGGATGGCACAAAACGTGATGCCATCCATGTGGCATTGTTGCTAGCGCAACATTTAATCAAATAACATCGGTCCGCACAAACAATGCGCTGCAGCACCAAAAGGCTGTTTCTTTTCAATGACCGTCTGAAGCCAACTGAGGTCTTGACCCAAGGTATTCAACAACAAAGCATCAGGCCCAGAATGCGCAGACATCACGCTCCAAGTGGGTAGGGCATTGGATTCGCCCGCTAACCAGCCAGACTGGCCCATGAATTTTTGGACAAATTTTTCAATAGGCGAAACTTTGCGTCCAACATACTTAATTGGAAGTTCTTGACTGTTGCTGGCACTATCGAGCTTAGAGACTAGAGCTCTGGCCTCCTCCACAGCATCAGAAAAATTACCAACCCGGTCAATGAGTTTGTGATCAAGCGCCTGAGCACCTGTCCAAATTCTGCCCTGCGCCAAATCTTCAGCCTTGGCCAGTTCGAGTTTGCGAGTTTGCGACACCTTGCCAATAAAATCGGCATAGATGTGTTCAATGCTCGATTGCACCAAAGATTGCATGCGGGGGTCTAGCGCCTTTCTAGGATCGTAAGCACCGGCAAGCCAACTGGTTTGATAGCCACCCGTGTTCACACCAATTTTGCTCATCAAGCCTTCGCCCGTAGGCAACATGGCAAACACACCAATTGATCCTGTGATGGTTGCTGGATCGGCAATGATCACATCGGAAGCCATTGAAATCCAATAGCCACCAGATGCCGCCAAATTACCCATGGAGACCACAATGGGCTTGCCTTTGTCTTTGGCAATTTGCAACTGCTCACGAATAAGCTCTGAGCCCAAAACACTTCCACCAGGTGAGTTAACTCTCAGTACGATGGCTTTGACTTCTTTATCTTCAGCCGCTTTTCGAATGCGCTCTGACGTAGAAATGCCTCCAATTTTCCCTGCAGGCGCGCGGCCATCGCCAATTTCTCCTTCGGCCACAACGATAGCAATGTGATCTCCCTTGACCTTCTTAACTTCAGAGACGAGATAATCTTTCCAGCCAACCTGGCGGAAAGATTGCACGTCTTCGTCTTTGCCAACTTCTTTAATTAGCGTTTCACGCAATGACTCAAAAGTTTGCAGTCCGTCGAGCCACTTCCAATCTAGGGCCAACTGGGCTGCATTGCCTTTCACATTGACTAACGCATCAGGCAACTTGTTGATGTTTTGATTGATGCTGTCTTCAGGTAAATTACGGGCCTTTTCTACGCCACCTGTGTACAAAGCCCATAAGGCATCGTACACATGTGCTTCTGCTTTTAAGGCTTGCTCGGAGGGCGCATTCAAAACGAAAGGTTCACCTGCAGATTTGAATTGACCCACACGAATTAAATTGGCCTTGATACCCAGTTTGTCTAAAGCGTCTTTGTAGTAGTTGCGACTTCTTCCTAGGCCCTCAATTAACACACCACCCATAGGGTGCGACAAAACTTGATTGGCATGTGCTGCTAAATAATATTGGCGTTGGTCATAAAAGCTAGACCAAGCCACCACTTGCTTGCCAGACGCTTTGAATTTTTCAATGGCGATGGCCGCCTCACGCAAAGAAACCAAGCCACCGCCCTGAAAATCGTCAAGCTTCAAAAGTACTTTGTCGATGTGCTTGTCTGTGGCAGCCAACTCCAAAGTCATGACCACATCGCGCAAACGCACAGTTTCGGTGGCGTTACCCTGAAGTTCACCAATGAACTGGTCCTTCAAACCGCCAGGCGTTTCTTCAACCAATACGCCCTTTAAATCCATTACAAGAACTGTGTGGTCCTCTAGGCTAACCTTGTCTGCATAAAAAACAAACCAACCAATCCCCACCCCATACAGAACAACACCCAACACAAGCGCCACTTTAAAGCCATTGACTATCCAATCGGACACTTTGAGAATGCCACGATTGATCAGCTTGTAAAGGTTTTTGATTTTCAAGAATAGAGAATTCATGGTGCTTGCATTGTCCTTATAGAAGGAATTTATTTTTTCAAAACTTCTCGTTCTTTTTCATACTGATCGTAATTGGGTAAGGTCGAGGGTTTCTGTGAAGTGCCCGTTGTCTTGACTTTTTCATTGCCACGTACGCCCTCGTAAACCGATTGATGGTTAATGAAGCCACACGCTGGCAATAAACCGAGGGTAAGTAAAACTATCAACAATAGGCATTTTTGATACATCAGCATCCCACAACTTTACAAGATCACTGGCTATATTAATACAGCTTTACATGCGCACAACAGTTATGGCCAATTAGAATGTATACGGCTATTTAAAAGACGTCTATGATTTCATAGAGGTATGAATTTTTTGGCTTCAAAACCTTTTGTCCTTTCACTTTTTTGAAATTGGAATTTTTCATATGACTACAGCGCACACATTGGGTTTTTGGTGGGCCTGGCCTGTCGCACTTCTGGCATACATCTTCTTTCGCGCTTGGTACGACAACTGGCGTGGCCCACTGAGCGCAGAAGAGATTGAAAAGTTCATGAACATCACGGCTAATTTGCCGGGCCCTCACCATACAGACCGCGCTGTATTGCGAGAGTTTCTGGAGGCCGACGATGGAAAAGAATTTGTCATGTGCAACCTTGTGAAGCTGTTCCCCCACCCCGTGGCTCACCCTTTCACAGGGGCGCCAACACCCGCACAAGACTTGCTGCAAGAATATGTCAAACAATTTGTCGGGGTCTTGCTGTCTGGCGGTGGTCACCCTGTAGTGGCTGGCCGCAAAGTTGCAGGCTACATCGACGCTTGGAATGCACCACCAGATCCAGGCTGGTCTGTTGCAGGCATGATGAGATACCGTAGCAGGCGCGACATGATGAAGCTTGCTACAAATGTGAAATTTCAAAAGGCACACCCTTTTAAGCATGCCGCCGTGCAGCAAACTTATTCTTTCCCTACGCAGGTGGTGGCCGAAATGGTGCTACGCCCGCGCAGTGCTGTGGGCTTGGGTCTGGCTTTGGCGGCCTCTCTGGTGCACCTCGGCTCAATCCTATTTAGATGATAGGGGAGCCAGGTCAAACCATGACAGTTGTGATTCGCATAGACGATCTCTCAAGTGATGAGTCTCAATCAATTGTGCGTGAACACATGGCAGGCATGCTTGATAACACGCCCATTGAAAGTGTTCACGCATTCTCCTTAGACAAGCTTCGGCAAACCCACGTTACATTTTGGACTGCGTGGTTGGGAAGCGAGCTTTGTGGATGTGGCGCTCTTCAAACGCTGGGGCATCAACACGGTGAAATTAAGTCAATGAGAACCAGAGCAAAGTTTTTGCGGCAAGGTGTCGGTCAAGCCGTGCTTTCTCACATCGTCGCGGAAGCTAGCGCAAAAGGTTTGAAAAGATTGAGCTTAGAAACAGGATCTGCAGAGTCATTTTCAGCTGCACGGTCCTTGTATTTGAGAAACGGGTTTGAAATCTGCAGCCCATTTGGCGATTACAAGCTTGATCCCTACAGTGTGTTCATGACCAAGCTCCTTTGAGTAACGCTCTCAAGAAGCCTTAAAGAAGGGCGCACGGTAGGGGGAGATAAGTCGCCCACACAACACATAAAGCTCAATTTTGGTGTACTTTATAATGGAGTGGTTGTAAAGTATTGCTTTGAAAAAAATACAAAGCGAAATGTCTAATTCATTAGACAAAACTACTCACGAGTAGTTTTATTTTTAAAGGCTGCTGTTAATGACCACCGTCAAAAAAATTATTGATCAAAAATCAAAAACCATCTTCTCTGTTCGGACAACCGACCCCGTAGCAGACGTCTTGAAAATTATGCGCGATTTTCGCGTCAGAGCCGTATTGGTCATTGATGACAACGAGTTGAAGGGCATCGTGTCTCAGGGCGATTGTGCTATCAAAGTCTTGTTACCGCACAACAATGCCTCTGAGGTTGCGGTATCAACAATCATGACGCCAAATCCTCTGACCGTGAAACTCTCGAACACATTAGACGAGTGTATGGCCATCATGGTTCACAAGCACATTAGGCACTTGCCCGTTGTTGAAGCAAACAAAGTTCTTGGCGTTGTATCGGTTGGCGACATGGTCAAAAATATCATTGAGCTGCAAGGTAATCAGATCAAGTTTCTTGAAACCTATATCAAAGGTCATGGTGCTTGAACCTTTTAACGCGAATTACTAAACTGGCTCGTCGTTATCTTTTGTAAACTTCTTGCCGTATTGAATGATAAGAACAGAGATTGCCAGCAGCAATACGGCAGCGCCTTCATAAATCAGATCAACGGTGCTAATGCCTTTACCCTGAAGAATAATCAGTCGGCAAAGTGCGGTAATCGCAATAAAAATGGGCAAGGTAATTGGAATTTTTCTGTATTGATAGAACGCGGCGACCATGCCCAAAACCTCTGCATAAATGAACATCAGAAGCAGGTCTGTTAAAGCAATTTTTCCATTTTGAATCACGGCGTACATTTCTGCACCAACGCTGAAAATTGTAAACAATGCAATGATAAATA
>JBIIJK010000042.1:0-17912 GCA_044233865.1 Limnohabitans sp. | reverse complement strand
TATCGACATAAAACGGATTGGCCATGATGCCCATGACCACATCGCTGATGCGGTAGACCGCAATCAAACTCAGTATCAACGCTGCCTGCCATTTGTAGCGTTTGACAAAATCTGCAAAGGGCTCAATGAGAGCGCCTTGCAACCATTCACCTACATTTTTAGCGGGCGGCAATTCGGCTGGCTTGGGCTCATGCGAACGCAGCACCGTGATCACGCCGACGCACATGCTAGCGGCCATGACCAAATAGGCTGTTTGCCAAGCTGCATGCATGTAGCCGCTGGCATTTTCGCCCTGCACCCAAGCGGCCACCCACAACACGCCCGCACCAGCCCAAATCATGGCCAATCGGTACCCCGTTTGGTAGCTGGCTGCCAAAGCGGCTTGTTGTGTAGGTTCGGCTGACTCAATTCGAAAGGCATCGAGTGCAATGTCTTGCGTGGCCGAGCCCACGGCAACCAACAGAGCGCACCAAACCACAGGCCCTAAAGTTTGAGAAGGGTCGCTGAGCGCCATGCCCACCAAGCCAAGCATGACCATGGCCTGCGCTAACAACAACCAACTGCGCCTGCGGCCTAAACGATGCGTCAAAAATGGAATGGGCATTCGATCTACCAGCGGTGCCCAAACCCACTTAAAGCCATAGGCCAGGCCCACCCAACTAAGGTAGCCAATGGTGCTGCGGTCGATACCGGCCTCACGCAACCTGAAACTCAAAGTGCCCAAGACCAACAACAAAGGCAAGCCCGCGGCAAAGCCCAAGAACAGCATGCGCAAACTGGAAGGCTGCAAATAGACGCGCCATGAAGCGAGCCATGAAAAAGTAGTTTGATCGGTCACTGTCTTTTCTGTCATGTCGCCATTATCCAAGCTCTGATGAGGTTTTGCGAAAGTTCTGATTTGAAATATTGGGGTGCGGCACTATCATTCAAACATGTGCTGGCGATGTTTTACAAATTTCAATGCTAACGATCCCTTGGCGGCTTCAATCACTGAAGCAGAGGGACCTTCTCGGCGCGTTTTCTTGAATCAACTGGGCGGGGCTGGCTTGGGATTCACAGCCTTGCTGGCCGGCACTGCGCAAGCCCAAGTTGAAGTAGGCCAAGCGTCTAGCTTGCGCAAGCTGATTCCCGCCGAAACATTGGAAGCTTCTGCCAGGCAACAATACCGGCAGACCTTGGGTGAGGCCGACAGCAAAGGTGCGTTGGCGCCAGACGATTACCCGCAACTCAAACGCTTGCGCGCCATCGCCGCCAGACTGATTCCCTACACAGCGCAGTGGAACCCTGATTCGCGCAAATGGAAGTGGGAAGTGAATTTGATTGGCAGCAAGCAAATCAACGCATGGTGCATGCCCGGTGGCAAGATTGCTTTTTACACCGGCATCTTGGATCAACTGCAACTGAACGACGACGAAGTGGCCATGATCATGGGCCATGAAATGGCGCATGCATTGCGCGAACACTCACGCGAGCGTCTTGCCAAATCAAGAGCCACCGGTATGGGCTTATCGGTGGCCTCGCAGTTGTTGGGCTTAGGCCAAATGGGTGATGTCGCGGCCAACCTCGGCACCCAATTGCTGACCTTGAAATACGGCCGTGACGACGAAACAGAAGCCGATTTGGTGGGGCTTGAAATTGCTGCGCGTGGCGGATTTAAACCAGAGGCCAGTGTGCAGCTTTGGAAAAAAATGTTGGGTGCCACGGGCGGCGGCAAAGGTCAGCCGAGTTTTCTCTCCACACACCCCAGTGGCAACAATCGCATTCAAGAACTTGAAGCCAACTTGCCCAAAGTTGCGCAGCTTTACGAGCAAGCGCTCAAAGGCCGGCCTGCAACAGTTTTGAATTGAGGTCTCAGGGTCTTGCGTCTTCAAGTTCCACCCACGTAGGGATTGCTAATGCGCTCACGGCCAAATGTACTTTCGGGGCCATGTCCTGGAATGAACACTGTGTCATCGCCCATGGGCCACAAACGCTGCGTGATGCTGGCAATCAAGGTGTCGTGATCACCCTGCGGAAAATCAGTTCGGCCAATGCTGCCCGCAAACAAAACATCGCCCACAAAGGCACGCTTTATTTCAGGCGAGTGAAACACCACATGACCTGGCGTATGGCCAGGGCAATGTCGCACGTTCAATGTGTGTGACCCTAGCGTCACGGTATCGCCATCGGTCAGCCACCGCGTGGGTGTGAAAACCTCGGCATCAGGAAACTGAAACATGCGGCCTTGATCGGACAAACGATCAATCCAAAACTGATCGCCTGGGTGCGGTCCCACGATGGGCAAATTCAAATTGCGCGCCAAGACGGCCGTGCCGCCCGCATGATCGATGTGCGCGTGGGTCAGCCAAATTTGCTCGAGTTTCAAGCCCCTTTGCTGGACTTCCGACAAGATCAAATCGAGGTCACCACCTGGATCGATCACGGCCGCTTGTTGGGTTTGATCGTCCCAAATCAAAGAGCAGTTTTGTTGAAACGGCGTGACAGGGATGGTTTGGTACTGAAGCATGCTGGTATTTCAATGGGTTTCGCTTGCAAGGCAATGTAACAAAGTTTGATGCAGAAACTCGTATTGTGAGGTCTTGTTCACTGACTCACACATGACCACACCACTTTTTCGCTCAGAAGTTACCTTGTCCAAGCAGGCCTCTTGGATGGGTCCCATTCACCTTGCACACAATCCGCGCTTCACCATCGTGGCCAGTATCGCTTTGGTGCTTGCGAGTGCCTTGTTGGCATTTGGCGCTTGGGGCAAAGTGGCGCGCAAAGTTCGCGTGCCTGGCGTCCTCATGCCGCAATGGGGCACGGTGGAATTAAGTCCCGCCGTTTCTGGTGTGCTACTTGAGCAAAGGGTGAAGGAAGGCGACTGGGTTCAACAAGGTCAAGTTTTGTTTGTGGTCAACACCGACAAAACCTCGGCTGAGGGCAGCACAGCCAGCTTGCTGGCTTCTCATTTGGCGCAGCGGCGCAGCACTCTCTTGGCCGAACGCAGCTCGCGCATGGCTCAAAACCGCCAGCGCGAATCGCATCTTGCAGATCGCATTCGCTCCTTGTCACTTGAAACAGCGCAAGCCACCCAAGAACAAGCATTGTCAAAGCGCAGGGTTGAGTTGGCACAAAAAACTTCTGCACGATTTGAGCAAATGGCTGCTGAAGGCTTTGTCTCTGACATTCAAGCGCAAGTCAAGCAAGAAGAACTCATTGACCTTCAATCGCGCCTAGAAAATACACTGCGCAATGGTGTTGCCTTGGCCCGCGAACACAAAACCGCCCAAGCCGACTTGGCCCATCTTCAAAAACAGTTGGCCATCGATCTGCTCCAACTCGACCGCAACCTTGCCGGCCTCGATCAAGAAACGGCCGAAATCAAAGCGCGCAAAACCAGCAGTGTGTTGGCACCCCAAGCGGGCCAAGTCAGCACTGTTCATCTCAGCCTGGGCGCTATGGCACAAGCAGGTCAAACCATTGCCAGCTTGGTACCCCAAGCCAACGCACATACGCCTGATCACTCGGCACACACTTTGATTGCGGCCCTTTTTGCGCCCACCCGGACCACCGGATTCATTCAGCCAGGTCAAGAGGTGTGGCTTCGCTTGGCGGCCTACCCCTATCAAAAATTTGGTCTGGCCAAGGGCCGCGTGCTCAAGGTCAGTGGCACACCCATTGCACCGCAAGATTTACCGCACGGTCAGGGTACGGCCCTCATGGCCTCTACGCAAAGCAACGAACCACTCTACAGAATTCAAGTCGAGTTGGCATCTCAGCATGTCATGGCGTTTGGTCAGGCTCATTCTTTGCGCCCCGGCATGACACTCGAAGCCGATGTCATCCACGATGTACGCGGCATTTGGGAATGGGTCTTCGAGCCTCTCTTGGCCATTCACGCACGCCAACAAACATCATGAATTTCATTCAGAGCATCAGGGCTTCGCACCTCAACCGGCATGGCTTCATCGATGTTTTGGTGGGCATCACTGTGTTTCAAGCCATCAACATCACCTTGATTGTGTTGTTTGGCAATTTAGACGTCGGGCCAGACGAAGACCCCTCTATCTCCTTATGGGAAATTGCTTTCTTGATGTTGTTGGTAGCACCCCTCCTAGAGAATTTGTTATTGATTGCGATAGCCGCCATTCACGAGAAATTGTTCAAACGGACCTTGTTGTTTGTGGTGGCACCTTTGTTGATGATGGCGCTTCACTTTAGAACGCCACAAGAGCTGCCATTTCCAACATTCATCCGAGTCATCGAACTCTTTGGCTTCTTCTGTATTTTTTTAAAGCAATACGATTTGCACAAGTTGGAAATAGGCAAATGCAAGGCATTGCTTTTAAGCAGCGTTCTTCACTTTGCACTCAATGCAACCGTGATTTCCGTCTTGTGTTTATTTGATTTTTATATCGCCGCTGAAACGATTTTTTCAGCACAACTAGGAGATTGAAATGAGAAATTTAAACATTGACGAATTGGACGAGGTCCAAGGCGGCGGTATAGCTGCAAAATGGGCTTACAGGCTGGGTGAGGCGCTAGTAGACATGTATAACTTTTATACAGCATCTCAAAAAGCTGATCTTGACCCTTCAAGCTATGGCGCTGTCGACGCCAGTGGCTACAACGCCATGGGCGACTATTCCGGCATGTGCCCCCGATAAGCGCTAAATAGTCGCCATTGAAACCGGCAACCTGAAAGTCTGCGCAATGAGAAATTGCGCAGTCTTGTTTGTCATTATCTCGGAGATAAGTCAGCCTTGAACCCCATCTTGCAACTTCAAACGTCCGAATGTGGCTTGGCTTGCCTGTGCATGATTGCCAACGCGCATGGTCAACATTGGCATCTCATGGATTTGCGGCACAAGTTTCCACAATCACTCAAGGGCGCCAACCTCAAGCAACTCATCGATCACAGCCTTGTTTTGGGTTTCAATGCCAGGCCTGTTCGCTTGGAATTGGAAGAGTTACACCAACTGCGCATGCCGTGCATCTTGCATTGGGACCTGAATCACTTTGTGGTGCTCCAAAAAATCAATGGCAATAAAATTACTTTGCTTGATCCTGCGCTGGGTATCAGGGTCTTGTCTCAATCAGAAGTTTCGCAACACTTCACAGGCATCGCTTTGGAACTCACGCCCCAAGCCGACTTTACAACCAAGCCCGCACCCAAAGCCTTTCCGCTTTCAATGCTCACCGGCAAACTTCAAGGTTTTGGTCAATCTGCCCTTCAAATATTGGCCTTGGCATTTGTCCTCGAGTTGTTTGCCATCTTCATGCCCATGTTCAACCAAGCCGTGGTGGACGATGTCTTAACCTCAGGTGACCACGAACTGCTTTCGGTCTTGGTTGCAGGCTTTGCCATCATTCTTCTCATTCAATCTGCGCTTTCCTACGCACGCAGTTGGTGGGTCATGGTGCTCAGTCAAAGCGTTTCTATTCAATGGCTAGGCAATGTGTTTGCGCACCTGGTCAAATTGCCGGCAGAGTGGTTTTCTCAGCGGCATTTGGGCGACATCTCTTCACGCTTTGGCGCTGTTCATGACATTCAAAGAACGCTCACACAAACCGCCATTGAGTCTCTGCTCGATGGCTTGATGGCCATTGCTGCGCTGGTCATGATGTTCATTTACTCGCCCACCCTCACTTGGGTGGTTTTATCGGCCTCCGCTTTGTATGCACTTGTGCGCTGGATCAGTTACTCGCCCTTTAGACATGCTGCTTCTGAGCGTTTGGTTTTAGCTGGCCAAGAACAGAGCCACTTCATTGAAACACTTCGCGCCATGACGCCGCTCAAATTGTTTGCACGCGAAAATGAACGGCGTGCAAAATGGCAAAGCCTCATGGTGGAAGTCATGAACCGCGATTTTCAAACCGCCAAATTGAACATGGGCTTCAATGTCGCACGCACACTTATTTTTGGCCTTGAAAATTTGTGCGTCTTTTGGCTGGGTGCCAAAATCATTCTGCCATCGCAAACACAAGGCCACAGCGCAAGCGTTTTCACGGTGGGCATGCTGCTGGCTTTCATCAGCTACAAGGTTCAATTTACAAGCCGTATTAGCGCACTCATCAACCAAGGCATTGAACTCAAAATGCTCAATTTGCACCGCGACAGGCTGGCCGACATTGTGCTCACGCCGCCCGAGCAAGACACGCCCCAAGGCAACTTGCCTGCTCACGATTTGTCCCATTTGCCTGCCAGCCTCGAGCTGCGCAAAGTTTCATTTCGCTACAGCGAAGCAGAGCCTTGGTTGCTCTACAACATGGACCTTTGTATTCAAGCCGGTGAGCATGTGGCCATTACCGGCGCCAGCGGTTGCGGCAAAACCACCTTGCTCAAAATTTTATTAGGGCTGCTAACGCCAACACACGGTACGGTCTTGTACGGCGGCGTGCCTGTTGGCCAACTGGGCATGACCAATGTTCGCAGAAAAATTGGTGTCGTCATGCAAGAAGACGCTCTGCTGACCGGCAGCATTGCAGACAACATCGCCTTCTTTGACTTGGCTCCTCAACTTCAAAGGATAGAAGCCTGCGCGAAATTGGCAGAAATTCACAATGACATTGCACGCATGCCTATGGGTTATCACACCCTCATTGGCGAGCTCGGAACGGGTCTCAGTGGCGGTCAAAAGCAGCGCCTGTTGTTGGCGCGAGCACTTTACGTACAGCCTTCTATTTTGGCCTTAGACGAAGCCACCAGCCATTTGGACATGCAAAACGAAAGCGCTGTTTCAAACACCTTGTCGCAACTCAAACTCACGCGCATTGTCATTGCGCATCGCCCTGAAACCATTGCCCGCGCAGACAGGCACATCAACTTCAGCTTGCCAGGGCTTGCCGCTTCCGCGTAAGATGAACCCACTCAGGCACAACCCGTGCCTGCCTGATTGTCTATCTGACACACCCCTTTTCAATGCCGGCACCTGTCCCAGATGCCTTGCCGCCTGACTGCCCCCATGGCTATCTAACCAAGCACGAGTCCATCGCCATTCAAGGCGTTCCCAACTTGTTCATTCGCTCTTTGCTAGACAAGCAACAGTTTTATGACCCTGAAGACGCCGCATTGGCACTGGGTATTTCTTCGGCTTTCTGGTCGCTGTTTGGACTGCTATGGCCCTCAGGTTCGAAGTTGGCAGAGCGCATGGCGCTCAGGCCAGTCAACGCCAATGAACGCATTCTTGAAATTGGCTGTGGCCTGGCACTGTCTAGCTTGGTAGGACATCGACGAGGCGCCAACATCACGGCGTCAGACTGTCACCCGCTGGCTGGCGAATTTCTGAAAGAGAATCTGCGCCTCAATCAACTCGGCCCCATGAACTACCGTCATGGGCACTGGGGTGAACACGCCACACAACACCAAGACCTTGCAGTGAGCAGCAAGTTTGACTTGATCATTGGCAGTGACATTCTTTATGAGCGCGATGAACGTGGCGATTTGGCGCAGTACATCAATCAACACGTTGAAGACCACTCAGAGGTTTGGGTGGTCGATCCCAATCGCGGCAATCGCTCACACTTTCACCGCAACATGGCCGCGCAAGGTTTTGCACTTAGCGAAGAGGCACTCGACATTTCTGCCACAGAGTACGTCGCCGCCTACAAAGGCAGAATGCTCACATACTCCCGCGATTAAGCGTGCACATTGGTGAGCAATGGGGCAATGCCCCGATTAAAGTGTCCAGTTGTAATCAATGGTCAATGGCGCGTGGTCACTGAAACGCGTCTCTTTGTAAATCTCTGCTTTTTGAGCCCCTGCTGCCAAAGCTGCAGTCGCCAACTGATAATCCAATCGCCAGCCCACATTCTTGGCATAGGCTTGCCCGCGATTGCTCCACCAGGTGTAGCACGCGTCTGTGGTCTCAGGATGCAATTGTCGGTAAACATCTACCAAGGGGCCTTCGGTGGTCATGTGCGTCATCCAAGCGCGCTCTTCTGGCAAGAAGCCGCTGTTCTTTTGATTGCTTTTCCAGTTTTTCAAATCGGCTTGCTGATGCGCAATGTTCACATCGCTGCACACAATGAACTCGCGTTTCGCGCCTAAAGACTTCAAGTGCGGCCCCATGTGATCCAAGAATCGAAACTTGGCCTCTTGCCTCTCAGGGCCTGAAGAGCCACTTGGAAAGTAAGTGCTGATGACAGAAAGCTTGCGCTTAGGGGTGTCAAACTGCAGTTCGACGAACCGGCCCTCAGCGTCAAACTCATCAGAGCCCATGCCCACAATCACTTTCGAAGGCTCGTGTTTGCTGTAAACCGCCACACCTGAGTAGCCTTTTTTCTCGGCAAAGTGGAAATGACCCTTGAGGCCCGCCAAAGTCTCAAATTTGCCGGTCACATCGGGGGCTTGTGCTTTAACCTCTTGCACGCAAATACAATCGGGATTGTTTTGAGCAATCCAGGCCTCCACCCCTTTGGTGGCCGCAGAACGGATACCGTTCAAGTTCAAGCTGCTTAATTTAAACAAGGAATTCCCCATGGTGACTGGACACACACCGCAAACCGACACAGCGGCATTGGCGCAAGAGTTTGTTCAATTTTCTGTCGATGCGGGCGTGCTCAAGTTTGGTGAATTCAAAACCAAAGCCGGCCGCATAAGCCCTTACTTCTTCAATGCAGGCTTGTTTGACGATGGCGCCAAACTCGGAAAACTCGCTCAATTCTATGCAAAAGCTTTGATGGCAAGCGGGATCGAATTTGACATGATTTTTGGACCCGCTTACAAAGGCATTCCCTTGGGTGCAGCCGTTTCCATTGAGCTGGCTCGCTTGGGCAAAATCGTGCCCTTTGCCTACAACCGCAAAGAAGCCAAAGACCATGGCGAAGGCGGCAGCTTAGTGGGTGCGCCCCTCCAAGGCCGGGTACTCATTGTGGATGACGTGATGAGCGCTGGTACCGCCGCGCGCGAATCAATTGAGCTAATCAAAAAAGCCGGCGCCACAGCACACGCCATCGCCATTGCTTTAGACCGCCAAGAAATGGCCACCGAAGTTCAAGCCGATGGCTCGGTCAAAGATGTGCCGCACAGTGCTGTGCAATATGTGCGCAACACATTGGGCATGAGCGTGTGCTGCATTGCAGAGCTGTCTGATTTGTTGGCCTACCTGTCTAAGCAAAGCGGCAACGAGATAGGCCAACACCTGCCCAAAGTACAGGCCTATCGCGATCGTTACGGTGTTTAATACGCGAAAAGGTCCTTTTTAACCTAGCCTGAAGCGTAAAAACACAATTTACGCTTCAAAAATGAAGCGCAAATCCTGTTAAGCCTGTAACTTCTTCAGCAACAGCTCATTCACCTGCGCAGGGTTGGCCTTGCCTTTGCTGGCTTTCATGATGGGGCCCACCAAGCCATTCAAGGCTTTGCTGTTACCCGCTCTGAACTCTTCCACGTTCTTCGGGTTGGCCGCCAGCACTTCGTCAATGATGGCTTCCAAGGCGCCGGTGTCGTTCATCTGCTTCAGGCCTTTGGCCTCAATGATGGCGTCCACTTCGCCGCCTTCAGTCCACAGCGCATCAAACACTTGCTTGGCGGCGCTGTTGCTGATGGTGTTGTCGGCAATGCGGCCAATCATGGCGGCCAGTTGCGCAACGCTAACGGGTGCGTTTTCAATGCCCACTTCGCTGGCATTCAAGCGACGTGACATTTCACCCATCACCCAATTGCTGACCAACTTGGCTTGGCCGCACGCCTTGGCCGCCGCCTCAAAGTAAGCCGCCATGGCTTTGCTTTGCGTCAACGTGGTGGCGTCGTATTCGGGAAGACCGTAGTCGGTCACAAAACGAGCAGCCATCACGCGGGGCAATTCTGTCATCTCAGATTGCACGCGCGCCACCCAATCGCGACCAATCACCAGAGGTGGCAAATCAGGATCGGGGAAGTAGCGGTAATCGGCCGCATCTTCTTTGGTGCGCATAGAACGTGTTTCGCCAGTGTCTGGGTCGAACAACACGGTGGCTTGTTGAATGGCGTGGCCATCTTCAATTTGTTCAATTTGCCAACGCACTTCAAAGTCGATGGCTTGTTGCATGAACTTGAAGCTGTTCAAGTTTTTAATTTCGCGGCGAGTACCCAACTCGGCGCCAGGCTTTCGCACCGACACGTTGGCATCGCACCTGAAACTGCCCTCTTGCATGTTGCCGTCGCAAATGCCAATCCAAGTCACAATTTTGTGCAACTCTTTGGCATAAGCCACCGCCTCGTCGCTAGAACGAATATCGGGCTCGGTCACAATTTCTAACAGCGGTGTACCCGCGCGGTTGAGGTCAATACCGCTTTGGCCAATGAAATCTTCGTGCAAAGATTTGCCTGCGTCTTCTTCAAGATGCGCCCGCACCAAGCGAACGGTTTTCTTTTCATCGCCCACAAAGAACGACACCTCGCCACCTTGCACCACCGGAATTTCAAACTGACTGATTTGATAGCCTTTGGGCAGGTCGGGATAGAAGTAATTTTTGCGCGCAAAAATACTTTGCTCTGCAATGTGCGCGCCCACCGCCAAGCCCAATTCAATGGCGCGCTCTACCGCACCTTTGTTCATCACGGGCAGTGTGCCAGGCAAGGCCAAATCGACCGCGCAAGCTTGCGTGTTGGGCTCTGCACCAAACGCTGTGGGAGCGCGGCTGAAAATTTTGCTCTGCGTCGAAAGTTGGGCGTGTGTTTCAAAGCCAATGACCACTTCGTAGCCTTGAACCAACAGAGATTTTTGTTTTGTACTCATTTTGCGCCTCCAGGTTGACGGAGGTGAAAGTCGGTGGCTTGCTGCAAACAGTGTGCGGCATTGAGCAACTGCGCTTCTTTGAAGTAATTGCCAATGAGCTGCAAACCAACAGGCATGCCCTCTTCGCCAAAACCCGCTGGCACGCTCATGCCTGGCAATCCCGCTAAAGACGCAGGGAGCGTGAAAATATCGGCCAAATAATTGGCGACAGGGTCATGTGTTTTTTCGCCCAACTTCCAAGCGACTGTGGGTGCAACGGGCCCAGCAATGACGTCGCAAACTTTGAAGGCTTGCTGAAAGTCATCAGAAATCATGCGGCGAATTTTTTGCGCTTGTAAATAGTAAGCATCGTAATAACCGTGCGACAACACATACGCGCCCGTCATGATGCGGCGCTTGACTTCTTCGCCAAAACCTTCAGCGCGCGAGCGCTTGTACATGGACACCAAATCGGTGTAGTCCTTGGTGCGATGGCCAAACTTCACACCATCGAAGCGGCTTAAATTGCTAGACGCTTCTGCCGGTGCAATGATGTAGTAAACAGGAATAGAAAGCTCTGTGCGCGGCAAGCTAATGGGCACCAACTTGGCACCCAGTTTTTCATATTCTTTCAGCGCGGCATCGACCGCAGTTCGCACACCCGGTGCAAGGCCTTCACCAAAAAATTCTTTGGGAATGCCAATGCGCAAACCATCAAGTGACGCGTTCAAGTCGCGCGCAAAGTTTTCTGCAGGCACATCAAGCGAGGTAGAGTCGCGGTCTAAATCGGGGCCGCACATGGCCGACAACATGAGCGCACAGTCTTCGGCCGTGCGGGCCATGGGGCCCGCTTGGTCCAAACTGGACGCAAAGGCAATCATGCCGTAGCGTGAGGCGCGCCCATAGGTAGGCTTGATACCCGTGATGCTGCAAAAGCTGGCTGGCTGGCGAATGGAGCCACCCGTGTCAGTGCCCGTTGCAGCAGGCACCAAGCGCGCCGCAACCGCTGCAGAGCTACCGCCCGAGGAACCGCCAGGCACACGCGACGTGTCCCAAGGGTTTGTAACGGGTTTGTAGGCCGAGTTTTCGTTGGAAGAGCCCATGGCGAATTCATCGCAATTGAGCTTGCCCACATTGACCATGCCCGCGCCGCCAGCCTGCACGCCCAATTTGCGCACCACGGTGGCGTCAAAGGGAGAGCGGTAGCCCTCGAGCATTTTGGAGCCCGCGGTGGTGGGGAAGTCGGTGGTGACAAAAATATCTTTGTGCGCCATGGGCACACCGGCCAAGGGGCCTGCTGTGCCTGCGGCCAACTGCGCGTCGGCTTCTTTGGCTTGCGCCAGCGTAGCTTCTGGGTTGAAGCTTAAAAAAGCGCCAGATGTATCGGCTTGGCTGCGCGCCAAAAAGTGCTGGGCAACCTCAGCGGCGCTGATTTTTTTTGCGCGAAGCTCGTTCGCCAAAGCGGCGACGGTCATGTCGTGTAAAGCTGTCATGTGGCCCCCTTACTCGATCACTTTGGGAACCAAAAACAGGCCGCGCTCGACAGCCGGTGCACTTTTTTGGTTGGCTTCCCGTTGGTTGGGCTCACTGGCGATGTCGTCGCGCAAACGCAGCGCCACTTCCTGAATGGTGGCAATAGGGTGCGGCAAGGGCTCAACGCCGGTGGTGTCCACAGCGCGCATGGCTTCGACAATGCTGAAAAACCCGTTGATTTGGTCCAACATGCGTTGGCCCTCCTCGGGCGGAAGCTCTAACCGAGCCAAATTGGCAATCCGGTCAATTTCTTGGGCGGTCAATGACATAAAAATAAATTCTTTACAGGCACTTCTCTGGCTTTGATGCCTCCAAATTTGGAGGCGCAATCAGCGATTTTTTTTCTAGCGATGGGTTATTATCGTGTGTTCGCTGAAAGCTCCTCAAAAAAGCTTGTTCAAGCCCACAATTTACACTCTTCAATGCTTCCCCTAACTGTGGACTTGTAAGATAAAGCCAGCAGTTGATTAGGATTTGTTATGTTCAGCTCTTTTCGCCGTTACTTTTCTACCGATCTGGCCATTGATTTAGGCACCGCCAACACCCTGATTTTTGTGCGCGACAAAGGCATTGTTCTTGATGAGCCCTCCGTCGTAGCCATACGCCACGAAGGCGGCCCCCAAGGCAAAAAAGTCTTGCAAGCCGTTGGCCACGAAGCAAAGTCCATGTTGGGCAAGGTGCCCGGCAACATTGAAGCCATTCGCCCCATGAAAGACGGCGTGATTGCCGACTTCACTGTCACCGAGCAAATGCTCAAGCAGTTCATTCGAATGGTGCACCCCCGCAGCACCTTCCGCCCTAGCCCCCGCATCATCATTTGCGTGCCCTGCGGCTCTACCCAAGTCGAGCGCCGTGCTATTCGCGAATCTGCCTTGGGCGCTGGCGCCTCCGAGGTGTACCTCATTGAAGAACCCATGGCCGCAGCCATTGGCGCAGGCTTGCCTGTGTCAGAAGCATCAGGCTCTATGGTGGTTGACATTGGCGGGGGCACCACCGAAGTCGGCGTTATTTCCTTGGGCGGCATGGTCTACAAAGGCAGCGTGCGTGTGGGCGGCGACAAGTTCGACGAAGCCATCATTAACTACATCCGCCGCAACTACGGCATGCTCATTGGCGAGCCCACCGCAGAAGCCATCAAGAAAAACATCGGCTCAGCCTTTCCGGGCAGCGAAGTGCGCGAAATGGAAGTCAAAGGCCGCAACCTGTCTGAAGGCGTGCCCCGTAGCTTCACCATCAGCAGCAACGAAATTCTAGAAGCCCTTACCGACCCCCTGAACAACATCGTGTCAGCGGTTAAAACAGCACTCGAGCACACGCCTCCTGAATTGGGTGCCGACATCTCCGATCGCGGCATGATGCTCACCGGCGGCGGCGCCCTATTGCGCGACCTCGATCGTTTGTTGTCAGAAGAAACTGGCTTGCCCGTGTTGGTAGCCGAAGATCCACTCACTTGCGTGGCACGCGGCTGCGGTATGGCGCTTGAACGCATGGACCGACTGGGCAGCATCTTTACCAGTGAATAACACTGGCGCAATTCATGGCGCTGGACACACTTGACCGCTCACCCCCACCTTTTTTCAGGGTGGGCTTAGCGCCTCTGACCAAGCTCATTTTTTTCAGCGCTCTCTCTTTGCTGCTGATGTTTGGTGACAAACAGCTGCAGTTCACCAAGCCCTTGCGTGCAGGGCTTTCAACCCTGGTTCTGCCTGTTCAATGGTTGGTGCTACAGCCAGGCGAAGCATTGTCAGTCATTGGCACTTATTTTCAGAGCTTGAATCAAGCCCAAAAAAATCTGAAGGCTGCAGAACTCAAGATGCTTCAGCAGTCATTGCGATCGCAACAGGTTGAGCAGTTGCAAATTGAAAATCAAAATCTTCGCTTGCTCATGGATCTTCAGGCCAGCATTCCCGTTTCATTTCAGACAGCCGAAGTTTTATTTGATGTCCCAGACCCCTACAACCAACGCATCGTGATCGACCGAGGCCAACTCAAAAACGTGGCATTGGGTTCGCCCGTCATTGACGCGGGCGGTGTTGTTGGACAAGTCACGCGCGTATATCCATTGACCTCCGAAGTCACCCTTCTGACCGACAGAGACCAAAGCATTCCCGTGCTCAACAGCCGCACTGGCGCCCGCAACATCGCCAGTGGCGACGTCATGGCAGGGCAGCCCATGATTGAGCTTAAGTTTGTGCCCGCCAGTGCCGATGTGAAAGAGGGAGACTTACTCACCACCAGTGGCATTGATGGCGTCTATCCCGCTGGCCTTCAAGTGGCGCGCATTAGCCAGATTGAGCGACGCGTTGATATTTCTTTTGCCAGAATTCATGCTAGCCCCTTGGCGGAACTCAAAGGTCGCCACGTTTTGATTTTACAGCCCAGTACGGTTTCAGCGCCCAGCAAAGGCAAAACACCATGATGATGAATCGCCGCGAGGCCTTGCTGTTACCCGTCAGCCCTTGGTTTATCGCCCTCAGCCTTTTTTTATCCTTGCTTTTCAGCATGCTGCTTGGCTTGTCTCAAGCCCTGTGGCTTCCTGATGTTCTGGCTGTCTGCATTTTCTTTTGGGGTATCCACCAGCCACGACGAGTCGGCATGGCCACTGCATTCATGCTCGGTTTGTGGATGGATGTTCAGCACTCATCCCTGTTTGGCCAGCATGCTCTGTCGTATGTTGTGCTCAGTTACTTTGCGTTCAACATGCACCGCCGCCTGCTTTGGTTTCCCATCAAAGACCAGATGCTTCAAATCTTGCCATTCTTTATTTTGGCAGAGGCCATTAGTCTGCTCATTCGCTTAAGCACTGGTGATCATTTTCCAGGTTGGACCATGTTGCTGTCGCCCTTCATCGAAACTTTGTTGTGGCCTGTGGCCAATTTAATTTTGCTTGCGCCACAACGAAGAGCACATGACCCCGATGCCAATCGGCCGATCTAAAGCATGGCCTTTCATCTGCCCTCGTTGAGCGAGCTGCGCAACACCGAGTTTGAAATATTCAAATTTCAAACCCGTGTGGTGATCTTGCAAGGCGTGGTCTTGGTGTGCTTTGCACTTTTGGGCTTTCGTTTGTTTTACCTTCAAGTCATTCGGCATGAAGACTTGCTAGAACAAGCTGAAAATAACCGAACCGCTGTAATTCCTACAGTGCCCAACCGCGGCACTATCCTCGATCGCAATGGTGTGGTGTTGGCCAATAACTACTCAGCTTACACCCTTGAAATTACGCCTGCACGCGTCAAAGACTTGGACGCCACCATCGATAACTTGTCGGAAATCATGGAAATTTCGCTTCGTGACAAAAGGCGTTTCAAGCGCATGCGCGAAGAGTCTAAAAATTTTGACTCGCTGCCTATTCGTTCGCGACTGACAGAAGAAGAGGTAGCCAAATTCACGGCGCACCAATTTAAATTTCCAGGCGTTGAAATCAAAGCCCGGTTGTTTCGAAATTACCCCTATGGCCATTTAGCCAGCCATGTGGTGGGCTACATCGGGCGCATCAATCAAAAAGAAAAAGAAGAGATTGAAGGGAGTGAAGACGAGGCCAATTACCGCGGCACGCAATACATTGGCAAGCTTGGCGTCGAGCAACGCTATGAGCGCGAGCTTCACGGCATCACAGGCGTTCAGGAAGTCGAAAAATCTGCTGCCGGCCGTGCCGTTAGGCGACTGGCAAGTCGTCCTGCCACGCCTGGTCAAAACGTCGTGTTGTCAATCGACATCAAACTGCAAAACATGATTGAAGATCTTTATGGCGAGCGGCGAGGTGCTTTGGTTGCACTAGACCCACGCACGGGCGAAATTTTGGCTTTCGTCAGCAAGCCCACCTTTGATCCCAATTTATTTGTCGATGGTATCGACAGCGAAAGCTGGAAACTCTTGAGTGAGTCGATTGACAAGCCGCTGTTAAATCGCGCCATGCGCGGCACCTACCCACCTGGCTCAACCTACAAGCCGTTCATGGCCATAGCCGCCCTTGAAACTGGCAAACGCAACGCTAGCGAAATTATCAATGATGCAGGCTCTTGGACCTATGGGGGACACACTTTCAGAAGCCATGGCGATGCAGGCTTAGGCCCTGTCGATATGGTCAAGTCCATCGTGCTCTCCAGCAATGTTTACTACTACTCATTGGCCAACACCATGGGTGTTGACACCATTCATGACTTCATGAAACCACTTGGATTTGGCCAACTCACAGGTATCGATTTACCCGGTGAGCTGCGCGGCACCTTGCCCAGTACAGATTGGAAAAAGAAAACTTATAAAAAGCCAGAGCAACAACGCTGGTACGGCGGCGAAACCATTTCACTGGGCATTGGACAAGGCTACAACGCCTTCACCATGCTGCAACTGGCTAGCGCCACCAGCACATTGGCCAATGGTGGCATTTACCGCAAACCTCGTTTGGTCATGGCCACGCAAGATCCCATTCAACGCGTAGACCGCGCTGTTGCCGGTGAAGAGCCTATCAATTTACGCTTCAAGCCAGAAAACGTGGCCGTGGTACATCAAGGCTTGATCGGTGTGGCCAAAGATGGCACCGCTGCACGGGTGTTTGCTGGCACACCTTATCAAAGTGCTGGCAAAACAGGCACAGCACAAGCCGTGACCATTGGGCAAAAAGAAAAATACAACGCCAGCAAATTGGACGAGCATCAACGCGATCATGCTTTGTACATGGCATTTGCGCCCGCAGAGAACCCCCAAATTGCGTTGGCCATCGTGGTCGAAAATGCAGGCTTTGGTGCCGCTCAAGCAGCACCCATTGCCAGGCGCATTTTTGATTATTGGCTAGTGGGTGACTACCCCAGCGTACAGGACATTGAAGCTTCTCAAAAAGGTTTGGCTTCAACGCCCATCGGTGCCAAAAGACGCAAGGAAGATATACAACTTGCGCCAAGTGAAGGCGTGGTGGGTAGCATTAAAAATCGTTGAAAAAGTGGTGCGGCTGGCGGGGATCGAACCCACGACCCTTGGCTTCGGAGGCCAATACTCTATCCACTGAGCTACAGCCGCGCCTGATTCATTGCTAAGAGTGGACGCCGATTATGGCATGCGCCCCTTATTTCAGGGGTTTCAATGGCCAACCCAAAACTCTCGGAGGTTATAATCAAAAGCTGATTCCGATCAACCGGACACCACTGTTCACTAGAGATTCATTGAGGACGCTATGAGCGACAACAGCCACGATCAAGCCCACGAAGACCACACTGGCCCGGTCAAAACCCCCAAGCAAATGTTGATGTTGAGCTTTGCCTCTTTCGTCATTCCGGTTTTCATCATCATTGGCCTGGTGTACTACGTTACTTTGGCCAACAAAACGGCTCCTGGCAGTGATACCGAACGGACTGTTGCTGAACGCATTCAAAAAGTAGGCACCGTTGAAATTCGCGATGCCAACCGCCCCATGAAGGCTGGTCAAGAGGTTTACAAGGCGCAATGTGCGGCCTGCCACGACGCCGGCCTCGCAGGTGCTCCCAAGTTTGCAGATGCAGGTGCATGGGCACCTCGCATCAAAACGGGTTACGAAGCCTTGCTTAATTCTGCGCTCAAAGGCAAAAACGCCATGGGCGCACAAGGCGGCGGCGATTACAGCGACCTTGAAATTGGCCGTGCTGTTGCCTACTTAAGCAACTCCGCTGGCGGCAAGTTCAAAGAGCCAGAAGCGCCTGCTGAGAAAAAGTAATTCAAGCAGCC
>JBIIJK010000104.1:0-4717 GCA_044233865.1 Limnohabitans sp. | reverse complement strand
AAAAAATGGGAAACCAAGCTCAATCAAAACCTCATCGTTTGGGAAAAGGGCATGCCGGCTGAGTTGTCTGAATTTGCCAGCAAGCTGCTCTGGGCAGAAAGACAAGCGCAAGCCCGCTTGGCCGCACCCATTGAAGCCTTGATGGCAGAGCTAGAGCGCACCTTTGCTGTTGCCTTTGACCCCGATGCTCACTTGCTCACGCTCTATGCGAGTCATGACGATGCGCTGGTTAGGCTGCGCGAATTCACAGCGGATCAATCGCTCCATTTGGACATTCGGTTTTGCGGCAGCGTGGATGCTGTGCGGGCACTTAATGAAGGCCGGTGTGAATTGGCTGGCTTTCACACGCTCAGCCAGCCCAAACTCAACAGTCTTTCAGCGCAAACCTACAAACCCCTGCTCAAGCCAGGCCAGCACAAACTCATTGGTTTCGCCCAACGCACACAGGGGCTGCTGGTCAAACCTGGCAACCCTTTGAACATTCATTCTTTGCAAGATGTGATGACCAAGCGCCTAAGGTATGTCAATCGAGGTCTAGGCACGGGCACTCGCCTGCTTCTCGATGAATTGCTGACCAATCAGGGGCTGGCCTCAGATCAACTCATGGGCTACGACCACCAAGAACTGTCTCACAGCGCTGTGGCCAACTGCATTGCATCGGGTCAAGCAGATGCCGGATTGGCCATCGAAAGTGCCGCCTTGTCCTCCGGGCTCGATTTTGTGCCCTTGGCCAGCGAAAACTATTGGCTGGTCTGCCTCAAAAGCGCCCTAGACTCCCCACCCGTCCTGGCACTCAGAAAGCACCTGGCCAGTTCAGAGTGGCAAACGGCGCTGCAAGACATGTTGGGCTACCAAGCAAACCAATCTGGCAATGTGCACTCCCTCAGCAAAGAACTGCCTTGGTGGGCTTTGAAACCCAGAAAAACCACCTAGATCAAACATTGCTTGATCGAAGGGAAAACCCTTGCCAAAAGGGGCTTGTAAATTTCCTACAATCGGCTCATGACTGTTCCCAGTCATCAGCTACGCCTTGGCGTGCTGAATTCATCAACTTAGACTTCCGGAGTGAACCCCATGGATCGTCGTTCCCTTATTAAAAATGCCGGCATTGCTGGCGTCTTGGCCGCAGGCGCAGCCCCAGCGGTTATTCACGCTCAAGCCACATTGCGCTGGCGCTGTGCTTCGAGCTTCCCCAAATCACTCGACACATTGTTCGGTGTTTGCGACGTGTTTGCTAAAAAAGTTAGCGAATTGTCTGGCGGCAAGTTCACCATCACCACTCACGCTGCTGGCGAATTGATGCCTGCATTCGGTGTGCTCGACGGCGTGTCCAACGGCACCGTTGAGATGTGTAACACAGCGCCTTACTACTTCTTCGGTAAAGATCCTACATACGCTATGGATTGCGCCATTCCATTTGGTTTGAACGCGCGTCAAATGAACGCTTGGATGTACGAAGGCAATGGCTTGAAGCTGTTCCGTGAGTTCTACGCCAAAGTAGGTATTGTTAACTTCCCTATGGGCAACACAGGCGTTCAAATGGGCGGCTGGTATCGCAAAGAGATCAAATCTTTGGCCGATATGAAAGGTCTGAAATTCCGCGTGGGCGGATTCGGCGGCAAAGTTTTGGAACCTCTGGGCGTTGTGCCCCAAAACATTCCTGGCGGCGAGATTTACCAAGCCCTGGAAAAAGGCACCATTGACGCAGCCGAGTGGGTTGGCCCTTATGACGACCAGAAATTGGGTCTGAACAAAGTGGCGCCTAACTACTACTTCCCAGGTTTCTGGGAAGTGGGCCCACAGTTGGCTTTGTATGTCAACCAAAAGGCCTATGACGGCTTGTCAAGCGAGTACAAGGCCATCATTGAATGCGCCTCTACTTATGCCGGCACTGACATGATTGCAAAGTACGACTACAAAAACCCAGCTGCATTGAAGACCCTCATTGGTCAAGGCGCCAAATTGCGCGCTTTCCCAAGAGACGTCATGGAAGCCGCATTCAAATCTTCACAAGAAGTTTATTCCAACTTGAGCAACACCAACCCTGAGTGGAAAAAGATCTACGCAGATTACTCTAACTACCGCCGTGAAGCCAACCAGTGGTTCAGCTTGGCTGAAGCCAGCATGAACAACTTCATGGAACGCCAGAAGCTGTAATCAAACTGGGCTGCCTTCAAAAGCAGCTTTTAACCAGTCCAACAAAAAACCCGCCTAGGCGGGTTTTTTGTTGTCTGCATTCAGCCGATCAAGGCTTCTTGGCTGGGTCATCCTTCATCGACTCCATCAGAGCCTTGATAGGATCAACCTGATCGCCTTGATTCTCTGTTTTTTCAGCCTCAGCTGCTTGAGAGTCTGATTCTTGACGCATTTGCATCATGACGGCTTCGGCATCTACGGTAGGCTCTTTGCTACCGCCAGTAGAGACGATGCCTGGGAACGCAATGATCAATGCCACCATGATCAATTGGATGATCACGAAGGGCACTGCGCCCCAATAGATCTGCTCAATGGTGATTTTCTTAATGGTCTTCTTGGTGACCCTGTCGACGTAGTCTTCAGTGGGCGCCACACTGCGCAAATAGAACAATGCGAAGCCAAAGGGTGGGTGCATGAAAGAAGTCTGCATGTTCACAGCCAACAACACGCCGAACCAGACCAAGTCAATGCCGATCTTTTCTGCAACGGGACCAATGAGCGGAACAATGATGAAGGCCAACTCAAAGAAGTCTAAGAAGAAGGCTAAAACGAACACCAAGATATTCACCACAATCAGGAAGCCCAATTGACCGCCTGGCAAGCCCGTCAGCAAATGCTCAACCCAAATATGGCCGTCCACGCCTGAGAAGGACAAGCTGAAAACTGTGGCACCAATTAAGATGAACAACACAAAGCAAGACAGCTTCATGGTGGAGTCCATGGCCTGACGCATGAGTTTCATGTCAATGCGCTTGCGGGCCATGGCCATGACCAAGGCACCCACAGCACCCATCGCACCACCTTCTGTGGGCGTTGCAATGCCCAAGAAAATGGTACCAAGCACCAAGAAAATAAGTGCAAGTGGGGGAATGAGCACAAAAGTCACTCGCTCGGCCATGTTAGACAACAAGCCCATCTTGGTTGCTTTGTTGAATAGAGCCGCAAAGAAGGCAAAACCCACACCCACACACATCGAGACCACGATGGTTTCATCTGTGGGCGTTGTGTCAGGCAACCATTTGGCAAAGCCGATTGCAATGGCCAAGGAGATAGCTGACAGGATGGTCAGAGACCGAAGACCCGAAGTGCCGTCGTCTTCCTTGATGGTCCGAGCTTCTGGAGGCAGTGCAGGAACCCATTGAGGTTTGATGAAGCTGATCAGAATGATGTAGCCCACATACAAGCCTGTGAGTACAAAGCCTGGAATGAAGGCGCCTTTGTACAGGTCGCCCACGCTCTTGCCCAATTGGTCGGCCAACACAATCAACACCAAAGAAGGCGGAATGATTTGAGCCAGCGTACCCGAGGCTGCAATGACACCACCCGCAATGCGGCGGTCGTAGCCATAACGCAGCATGATGGGAAGTGAAATAAGGCCCATTGAAATGACGGAAGCGGCCACTACACCGGTTGTGGCAGCCAACATGGCGCCCACAAAAATAACAGCAAAGGCAAGGCCACCTCGAATAGGACCAAAGAGCTGGCCAATGGTGTCCAGCAAGTCTTCTGCCATGCCCGAGCGTTCCAGAATCAAGCCCATGAAGGTGAAGAACGGAATGGCCAGCAAGGTGTCGTTTTGCATGATGCCAAACATGCGAAGCGGCAAACTTTGCAAGAAGGTGGCTTGAATGACACCCAATTCAACACCCACAAAACCAAAGAACAAACCGCAAGCAGCCAAGGAGAATGAGACCGCATAACCGAACATCAAGAAGATGATCAGCGACACGAACATGATGGGCGCCATGTTGGCGATTAGGAATTCAGTCATTTTTGGGCTCCCATTTGGGCCGCTTCACGGGCAGCAACTTCTTTTTGCAACAAGAATTCTGCAAATTCTTCCTCAGGGGTTTTGATCCCTGGCTTTTTAGTGGGGTCAGGGATCATGCCTTGCAAGAAGGCAAAGCGCTTGATCAACTCTGAGACGCCCTGAATGCCCAGAAAGAGCAAACCCAAGGGAAGCATGACAAACACGGGCCAGCGCATCAAGCCACCTGCATTGGAAGACATTTCCTTCGTGATGAAAGCGTTGATCACCAAAGGCATGGCCAAAATGATGATGTAAGTCACAAAGGGAATCAAGAATAAGCAAATGCCCACAATGTCAATCCAAATTTGAGTGCGCTTGGAGAAACGGCCCGACACAACATCGATTTTGACGTGCTCTTGACGCAGCAGGGTGTAGCCCGCCGCCAGCATGAAAACCGCTGCAAACATGTACCACTGAATTTCAAGAAAAGCGTTGGAACTGAGGTTGAAAGCCTTGCGTGAAATGGCATTGCCAGCACTGACAAGCACTGAAAGAAGCACCAGCCAAGCCACCCACTTGCCAACCCATTCACTGAATTGGTCTATCCGTTTGGACAGAGATAACAAAGAATCCATATTGACTCCGAAAAAAACAACAACAACCGATTGTAGAAAAAATGAAAAGCCCTGCAGAAGGGGTTTACCCTTCAGGACTTGTCGCAGATCAAGACTTGATGTCGGGCCACTGATTCAAAATGGCTTTTTCAATGCC
>JBIIJK010000103.1:0-4722 GCA_044233865.1 Limnohabitans sp. | reverse complement strand
AAGGTTTCAAATCAAAAGCCCATGCTGTTTTGTCTAAGGAGCTCAAACAAAATTCACATTTAAAGGGGCATCCTCTAGAAGCTTCCACATACAGCACTCTATTTGCCAAATCGGCATCTGAAAATTCGCGGTAAGGCAACTCAATGTCGCTCAAGGGGGGTTGCTCGCCCTGAATCATTTTCATCAAGGGCTTAGGGCCGTGTAGCAATGCAAGACACAGTTTGGGAAAGCTCACATCACCCCAACCTGAAATGACAAAGTCTGACAATTGAACAATTTCTTGGGAGTCGGTTTCGTGACTGACTTCAGGTCCACCCAAAACAATGGAGATCCGAGGCCGCTGAGCTTTAAGAGCCTTCACAAGTGCAGTGGTTTGAATCACATTCCAGATGTACACCCCAAAGCCAATGATTTGGGGCCGCTCTGGCAATTCAGGTCCAAGTTGGTTCAGCAGCTCATGCGCCATGTCTTGGGTCGGTCTGGCCAATGTAAATTCAGTCAAGGCTGTCTGTTGCGCTAAATCTTGACTGCCATGCCGCGCCATGTTGGCCATGAGGTAACGAAGTCCTAATGAGGCGTGAATGTACTTTGCATTGAGGGTGCAAAGCACAATGGCAGGCGAGTGCTTCTCAATTTGGGACATGCCCACATTATCCAACGAGTCAGGGTGTCAAAGCGAGCTCAAGCCCCTGCTGAAAACAACTTCTTTTTTGACAAACTTCTCATGGTTGTCTTCCACTGCATTCAGTTCGTACAAATAGTTCACCATCATGGCACTGGACTGTGCAAAACCTTTTTTAGACAGATCAGCCGCCCAATTGATATCGTGCAGCTTGGCCCCATTGGCCAAATGAAACTTGGCCACAGAATCACCAGAAGACTTGTGCACAAATTGAGTCAGGTAAATGAAGCACAGATACATCAGGGCTGATTTTTCTTCGGCTCTGGCCAAGGCTGGCGTCCAACCTTTGGCCAGGCGTTTTGACCACTCGCCCTCTTTCATCAGTACTTTCAATGACTGTGCAATTTTGCCCTTTTTATCTTCCAAGGCTTCCAATGCGGGCGATCCTGGCAAAGCATCTAACCATTTGTTAAATCCGGGTACCGGCGACAAGGTGCAAAAGGTTTTAACACTGGGAATTTCTTGCAGAATTTTTTCGGCCACTCGCTTGATCAAAAAATTACCGAGTGAAATGCCACGCAGCCCAGGCTGGCAGTTACTGATGGAGTAAAAAATAGCCGTCTTGAATTTTTTAGAATCGAGTGATTCAGACTTCTTATCAAGTAAAGGTCCTACTTCTTTAGAGATGGTCGTCACCAAAGCAACCTCGACAAAAATCAAAGGCTCTCCAGGCAACTGGGGGTGAAAGAAGGCATAACAACGGCGGTCGGGTTGCAGTCGGCGCCTCAAATCGTCCCATCCATCAATGGCATGGACCGATTCATGTTGAATGATTTTTTCTAACAAAAGCGCAGGTGAAGACCATGTGATTTCGTGCAACTCCAAAAATCCGGGATTGAACCAAGAGTTCAGTAAGTGCTGCATGTCTGCATCAACTGCCTTTAAGCCAGACTTAATTTTAGTGTGCGTTAACAGCTGCTCCCTCATGCGGACAATGGTTTGCGTTCCATTGGGTGCTCGATTGATTCGGCGCAACAATTCTTGTCTGGCAGGCTCGACTATTTTGAAAAGGGCTACTAGACTTTCATCATCGTATTTATCGGCATACAGCTGAGCAGCTTGCAAAACATCGATGGGATCGGGACTGAATTTGTGGGCTAGAAATTCAAAGAATTTCAGCTGGTCTGGCTTGTCCAAAAGTTGGAACTGTTCTACAAACTTGGTCGCAATGCTTTGTGCATTGGCTTCGCCTTTCTCCGAAAGCAAGCTCAGCGCAATTTTTTGAGCGGATTCAAGTGATTTGGCTTTCGTGAACCGTTCAAACATGCTGATCCTAGTGTGTGCTTTTAGAAATGATACGGGTAAGATGTGAGAGGGGCAATCAACATATTGCTTGGAATTGTTGGCGCACCACAAAGCTAGGGAAAACGCTCATTATTCGATCAAGGTCATTCAAAAATGCACAACGACATCCCTCAATTGAGGCAAATATTGAAGTCTGCAAAAACCATTGCGGTTGTAGGACTCTCAGCTCAGTGGAATCGACCTAGCTATTTTGCAGCCAAGTACATGCAAGAGCATGGTTACAGAATCATCCCTGTGAATCCACGGTATGCAGGTCAAGGCCATTTTCCTGCAGAAGATATTCTGGGGCAAAAGTGCTACGCCAGCCTGCTAGATATTCCAGAACCCGTTGACATGGTGGATGTCTTTCGCAAAACCGAAGACGTCTTCCCGATTGCTCAAGAGGCATTTCAAATTGGCGCAGCCTGTTTGTGGCAGCAACTTGGTGTGGAAAACAGTGAAGCTAGTGAATTGTTTCTCAAGCAAGGCAGGCTTTCTGTCACCAATCGCTGCGTCAAAATTGAACATGCTCGAATTTTTGGCGGGCTCAACTGGGTCGGGGTCAACACCGGCATCATCTCTGCAAAACGTCCCTTAGATTGAGCCTCAGCATGAGCGACCACAACTTTCGCCCCGAAACATTGGCCATTCACGCTGGCCAAATTCCCGATGCCGCCACCGGTGCACGCGCCCTGCCCATCTATCAAACCAGCAGCTTTGTGTTTGACAGCGCCGACCATGCAGCCTCTTTGTTCAACCTCCAAACCTTTGGCAATGTTTACTCAAGGCTGAGCAACCCTACCGTTGCCGTGCTGGAAGAACGTGTGGCTGCGCTAGAAGGCGGCAGAGCTGGCGTTGCCTCTGCATCGGGCATGGCTGCTGAATCGATGGCGCTCATGACCATTTTGCAATCGGGCGATCATGTGGTGGCAGCCAGCGCTTTGTATGGGGGCTCCGTCACTTTACTGGCTGTTAGCTTGGCCAAGTTTGGCATTCAAACCACCTTTGTAGACGCCAGCAAGGCCGATGCCTTTGCGGCTGCCATTCAGCCCAACACCCGCGCCATTTTTGCCGAAAGCTTGGGCAATCCGAGCATGCTTGTTTTGGACATTGCAGCCATTGCCGATGTGGCCCATGCGCATGGCCTGCCCCTCATCATTGACAACACCGTACCCAGTCCGTTTCTATGCAATCCAATTGCATTTGGCGCTGATGTGGTAGTGCACTCAGCCACCAAGTATTTAGCAGGCCATGGCACCACCTTGGGCGGTGTCATTGTAGAAAGCGGCAAGTTTCCCTGGGACAACGGCAAATTTCCGGGCATGACCGAGCCTTCACCGGGCTACCACGGTGTGAAGTTTTATGAAACCTTTGGCGACTTTGGCTTCACCATGCGCTGTCGCATGGAGTGCCTCAGGGTCTATGGCGCATCCCTTAGCCCCATGAGCGCTTGGCAAATTTTGCAAGGCGTTGAAACTCTGCCATTGCGCATGGAAAGGCACTGCAGCAATGCTTTGGCTGTAGCCCAATTTTTACAAAGTGATCGGCGCGTGGCTTGGGTTAATTACCCAGGTTTGCCAGACCACCCCCAACATGCATTGGTCCAAAAACAAATGCGAGGCGCATCGGGCTTACTGGCTTTTGGTGTCAAAGGTGGCTTAGAGCAAGGGGTGAAGTTCATTGAAGCAGCACGCTTCATGAGCCACTTGGTCAATATTGGCGATACCCGCACCCTAATTAGCCACCCCGCCAGTACCACGCATCGACAACTCAATAAGGAACAACAATTGGCTGCTGGTGTTGGCCCCGACATGATTCGAATTTCGGTAGGCCTAGAGCACATCGATGATATTTTGTGGGACATTGATCAAGCCTTGAATGCAGCCAGCCAAACAACCGTTCATGGAATTTCAAAATGACCAACATCTTTGATCAAGACCTAGACCCCAATTCAGCCAATTTCACGGCGCTTTCACCAGTGAGTTTTGTGGAACGAACTGCCGAGATCTTTGGCGATTTAAGTTCGGTTGTCCATGGCCACCGAAAATACACTTGGGCCCAAACGCGAGACAGATCTGCACGGCTTGCCGCTGCACTTCAATCACTGGGCGTCGCTCGCGGCACCACGGTCAGCGCCATGCTGCCCAACACCCCAGAGATGTTAGAAGTTCACTATGCGGTGCCTGCTCTCAATGCGGTGCTCAATCCGCTCAACACTCGGCTTGATGCCGCTCTGATTGCCTGGCAGCTGAATCATTGCGAGTGCGCTGTGCTCATTACAGATCGCGAGTTTGCGCCTGTCATGGCCAAAGCCTTGAACATTTTGAAAACCCAATTCGGCAGGTCTATTGTGGTGGTCGATGTTTGCGACTCTGAATATACGGGTGCCGGGGAGCAGCTAGGGCAATATGAATATGAAGCCTGGCTTGCATCGCACGAACCCTTGTCCAAATTAGAAGGTCCGCAAAACGAGTGGGATGCTATTGCCGTCAGCTACACCAGCGGTACCACTGGCGACCCCAAAGGTGTTGTCACGCATCACCGCGGCGCTTACCTAAACGCTGTGAGCAATGTGGCCACTTGGACCATGCCGCACTTCCCCACTTATTTGTGGACCTTGCCCATGTTCCATTGCAACGGCTGGTGCTTTCCTTGGACAGTGGCCATGCAGGCTGGCACACACGTGTGCTTGCGCCGCGTCGAAGCCCAGCCCATCTTAGATGCCATCCGCGAGCACCGGGTCAATCACTACTGCG
>JBIIJK010000146.1:0-2507 GCA_044233865.1 Limnohabitans sp. | reverse complement strand
CAAAGTATCAGTGGTACATCTGCTTTGGATTGTTGTCCATCAATTCGCCTTTGAGCAAATACAAAGGTGCTTTGTGATACAGAATAATATCGTGGAAGGGATCTGTGATAATTTTTGTCATCCAAACCAAGCCTGTTTGCACATCTTTCAAGAAGAACAAATGAATGGTTCTGAAAAGTAAGCCTGCAACACCCAAAATAAGCCATGAGGCGCCAACTTGTCTAACCCATTCTGTCAAATTATCCCAAGGCTCAATCATGCCGAACAAACCAGGCTCAACGTAGAGCACCATGGGCAAAATGGCCCAGATGCTTAACAACACAACTTTGCGGTTCAAGTTGTAGCCAACTTTGATTTCTTCCTTGTGTTCTTGTGTGGCTTGGTTAATTTCATCGTAACCCAATGGCTCGAAGAAAAAGTGGCCAGATTGACGAGTGGTCATAGACACCAACCAAGCAATCAGTGCAGAAATGACGGGGTCAATGAACAGAAATGCATAGGCAACCACAAAACTAATGGCACTGATGAAGTGCAATGATTGGTTAATTCGGCTGTGATGGTAGTAACGGTGGTCGTCAAAACGCTGAATTCTCAAGGCTTCGAAAAATGTAGTCACATCGTCTCCTGGTGTGAAATTTGGGCAGCACGAATTGTGCATCAGTCGATCATTGACGCAAATGATGAAATTTCGATGACAAACGAATCTTGTCATTGAAATTTCATCATTTATTTTATTCTTAACCTGATTGTCATCAAGTTGTTAAATAGAGATCGGATGATTTAGCAATGGAAAATTCAATTGAAACTGCCATCGTTGTAGAAGATTATCCCGCTACGCGGCCATCACTGCGCATTGCGGTTGTCACTGAAACATGGCCGCCTGAAGTCAATGGTGTGGCCATGACGCTGGCCAAGTTGGTTCAGGGCTTGAGCCACAGAAATCACGACGTACAACTGATTCGTCCACGCCAAACAAAAACCGATTCTCCCATGAGTGATTCATCTCTTGAAGAGGTGTTGATGCGTGGCATGCCGATACCCAGGTATCCTGAATTAAAGTTGGGTTTGCCTAGCAAGAAAACCCTCGTCAAAACTTGGACATTGCGCCGGCCAGATGTGGTGCACATTGCAACCGAAGGTCCTTTGGGATGGTCTGCACTGCAAGCAGCCAAAGTCTTAAAACTTCCGGTGACCTCTGACTTCAGAACCAACTTTCAAAGTTATTCGAAACACTATGGTGTGGGATGGTTGCGCAAACCTATCGTTGCTTATTTGCGTAAATTTCACAACGCAACCGCTTGCACCATGGTGCCCACAAGGGAACTGATGCGGACCCTGAGTCAGAATGGCTTTGCTAATCTCAAGGTTGTGTCGAGAGGGGTCGACACAAAACTATTCAACATTTCCAAACGCGACACAAGCTTGAGAAGTTCTTGGGGAGCCACAGACGAAACCAAGGTTCTGATTTCGGTGGGCAGAATGGCCCCTGAAAAAAATTTAGACCAAGTTCTCAAGACTTATGAGGCCCTTAAGGTCACAGGCCTAGCGTTCAAGTTGGTCATGGTGGGTGATGGCCCCTTGAAAGAGCAATTTCAAAAACGCTATCCAGAAATTATTTTCCCTGGCATGTTGTCACAGTCAAATTTGGCTGCTTACTATGCAAGTTCAGATTTATTTATATTCCCTAGTCAAACTGAAACCTTTGGCAATGTGACTTTAGAAGCACTTGCAAGTGGTATCCCTGTTTTGGCATTTGATTGCGCAGCTGCCAGAGATTGGGTGCAAACGGGCGTCAATGGCTGGTTGGTTGCAGAAAATAATCCTGAAGGCTTTGCAGCCCAAGCAGTCACTATTTTTAACAGCAAAGACTTGCTAGACCAAATTACACAAAGTACCAGACAACAAGTGGTGCACTTAGACTGGGATCAAATTGCAGAGCAAGTTGAATCTGTTTTTTGGGATGCCATTCGCATCAGGTAAATCATGCCCAAGGTCATGACAGAGCCCATGATGACCATCACCCACTGCAGCGGCAGTTCCAATGCCAATAAGCCGCTGTACACACCCAACATGACCATGACACTGGCATTCTCATTGAAGCCTTGAACGGCAATTGATCGACCGGCCGTTAACAATGTGTAGCCTCGGTTTTGCAGCATCGCATTCATTGGCACCATCAGCATGCCACCTGCAAAACCAGTGATCAACATCAGTGGAATAGCAATCCAAAGTGATGTTGAAAAAGCCAGGGCTGGCAATGACAAGCCCAACCACAATCCAAGTGGAAGTACTTTGTAAGCGTTGTGGAGTGCCACATAGTGCCCTGCCATGCCCGCTCCAAAAATGACCCCAAAAGCAACGACAGCTTGAAGCAAACTGGCTTGTTCTAAAGGCATATCGAGCGCCTCCTTAGCCCAAAGCAATACCGCAAATTGAACCACCGCACCAATGCCCCAAAAAAGAGTGGTTACTGCAAGTGAAAGCTTTCCTACAGGATCTTGCCAAAG
>JBIIJK010000006.1:0-57500 GCA_044233865.1 Limnohabitans sp. | reverse complement strand
CTTGTTCTAAAGGCATATCGAGCGCCTCCTTAGCCCAAAGCAATACCGCAAATTGAACCACCGCACCAATGCCCCAAAAAAGAGTGGTTACTGCAAGTGAAAGCTTTCCTACAGGATCTTGCCAAAGAATTCGATTGCTTTGAATAAAATTTTTGAACAGGGCAACGGGCTTCATACTCTGTTGAACATATCGAATGTTGACGCTTGGAATGCCGAAGTTCAAAAGCCCAGCGATGCTGTAAATCACAATCAATGAGAGAAGCGGGCCCGCATACTGTGTTTCAAGACTGAGCCCCAATAATTCAATGAAGGAAAGGTTCAGTGTAGACATCCATACAAAGCTTTTGGAGACGACAAGCAGGCCCCCACACGCAGTTCCCAGTATCACAGCCATCACCACAGTCACTTCGAGCCAACCATTGGCTTTGACCAGTTGCTCGGCTGGCACAGTTTCAGTAACTAGACCATACTTTGCGGGCGCATAAGCCGATGCCGCCATGCCTGCAATGGCAAAAGCAAGCACGGGATGAAAGCTGGTGAATATAAACGCAACGCCCACCACCTTCAGGGCGTTCATGCAAGCCATGAGCTTGGCTTTTGAAAAAGCGTCAGCCAAAGGCCCGATCAGGGGGGCCAAAAAAACATAAGACAAAGTGAATGAAAATTTGAGCAAAGGGGCCCACCATCCTGGATAACCTTGCTCACTGAGAAAGGCGATGCCCAGAATGAGCAGTGCATTGTCTGCCAGACCTGAAGCGAATTGAGCGCTGATCAGGTAGAAGAAACCCTTGGGCATTGCTTATGCCGAAATTTCTACTTGCTGGATGTGAGCACCCGCTTTGAAGTTAAGTGCCAATTGGTTGCGGCGTCCGATACCTTGGTATGCAATGCCTAAGTCTTGCAGCATTTTGGGATCGTACAAATTGCGTCCATCCAAGATCAAAGGCTGGTTCATGCACTCTTTAAGCATTTCAAAATCAGGATGGTGGAATGTCTTCCATTCTGTGACTACCAAAAGCGCATCTGCATTAGTGGCCGCTTCATAGGCTGTAGTTGCCAAGCTAAAGCGACTCAATTCGTTTGCATCTGTAATGTCATGTGAAACTGCCTCGTGCCCCTCTTTGGAAGCTAGGGGATCAAAAGCACTGACAGTTGCGCCCCGTTTTAACAATTCTTGAATGATGACGCGGCTAGGTGCTTCACGCATATCATCGGTATTGGGCTTGAATGACAAGCCCCAAATGGCAAACTTCAGGCCATAGAGATCTTGCCCAAAGTGCTGGGTTAGCCTTGAAACTAGCAAAGTTTTTTGTTGATCGTTGACGTTCTCAACAGCGCTGACGACTTTCATCTGGCTGCCACAATCCATTGCAGTTTGAATCAGTGCACGCGTGTCTTTAGGAAAGCAGCTTCCACCATAGCCTGTGCCAGCGTACAAGAAATCGTGGCCAATTCGCTGGTCGGCACCGATGCCGCGGCGGATGCTGTCAATGTCTGCTCCTAGCAAATCTGAAAGGTTGGCAATCTCGTTCATGAATGAGATTCGCGTTGCCAACATTGCATTGGCCGCGTATTTGGTGAGTTCAGCACTGCGAACATCCATCCAGATGGTGCGGGCATGGTGCCTGTTAAAGCTTGAGTACAACAACTCCATTTTTTGGTGCACAGTTTTGTAGTTGGCGCTTTCGTCTAAGCCAATCACAATTCGATCTGGATGCATGAAATCTTTGATTGCAGCACCTTCTTTTAGGAATTCAGGGTTGGAAATAACCTCAAAGAGTGATTCTTGAATGCCACGTTTGCTCAATTCATCTTGCAAACACTTTTGAACTCGGTAGGCGGTGCCCACTGGCACTGTTGACTTGTTCACAATGACTTTGAACTTTTTCAAGTGGCGGCCAATTTGAGTGGCAACTGCCAAGACGTGCTGCAAATCAGCCGAGCCATCTTCTTTGGAAGGTGTACCCACCGCAATAAAAATAACCTCGCCGTGCTCAACGGCTTGGGCCATGTCGGTGGTGAAGTGAATTCGGCCTTCTGCTCTGTTTCTGGCCATCAGTTCTTGGAGCCCAGGTTCATAAATAGGAAGACCTGCGGCGTTCAGTGTGGCAACTTTGTCTGCATCGCTGTCGATGCAAATCACTTGGTGGCCAAGTTCAGCCAGACATCCGCCAGTCACCAAACCTACATATCCCGCACCAACAATAGAAATTTTCATGAGTTTCTCCTGGAGAGAACTCAATTTTGGAGAGTCAAGATTTCTTTGTCGTGACGAATTCGTGTAATTTTTGTGACTTGTGAAGAGGCTTAATGATTTTGAGGCGAGGGAGAAGATACGAATCTGCGCCAATGCAGATTGAACTCAGTATGCAAATACCAGAGGATCACAATGAGGGTGGCTGTTCCGTGAACGGCCAGCATCATGCCGCCAAAAGTGGCCGTGCCGTCGGCAATCAAACGCTTGCCGATGGTGAGCATGTTGTAGTAGCCCATAAAGCACAGCATTGCCATGGCCAATGAATAACTTCGACCTACTCTGGGATTTACGCTTGCCAGTTGCACGGCAAGCAATGCCAAATTGAAGGCTGCGATGAAGAGGCCAAGTCGCCAAAATAATTCACCCCGATTGATGCGGTCAGAACTTTGAATCAGTTCTAAGGTGCTGAGCATTTGACTTTGCAACTTCGTCAATAGTTGTCGTTTATCAGGATCCAGTAAAAAATTGAAACTTTCAAATTCAGTCAGGCGCACTTCGCCTGTCGTGTGATTCAAAATGGTTTGCTGACCTTGCTTCAAGCTTAAAAACTTGTCATTTTTGGAGAACTCGACATTGCCTGATTTGGCCGTTGTAATTGTTTCAATGTCGTCATCGATTTTTGAAATGAAAACACTGGTTGCAACATCATTGTCATTCTTCTTTTTTTCTATGAAAAAAACCATTTGATTTGAAGCTGACTCTTGAAATTGGCCAGGCGCTACACGCTCGATGTCACTGCGCTTTTCAAATCTGTCTTTCAAATATTGTGTTTGTGTATTGCTCCACGGCCACGCAAAAACAGCCAGCAAAGCAATGATCAAAGTAACAGGCCAGCAAAACTGCCAGAGTGGCTTTAAAAATTTAGACACACTTAAACCGCTCGAAAACCAAATGATCATTTCACTGTCTAGGTACATTCTTGAGAAGGTATAAACAATGGCGACGAACATGCTCAAAGTCAAAATGGGGGCTGCATTGCCAATGCCATTCAAGGCAATCAAAAGTATGACTTCTGAAGGATCTGCCTTCCCTTTAGACGCCTGCCCCAAAATGCGAATGAGCATGATGGTCATCACAATGGTAAACAAGATGACCGTCGAGCCGCCAAAGTTCCTAAGAAGTTCTTTGTGTATGCTTTTTTGAAAAATAGTCATTTAAATCTAAGGCTGACATGGCCATCGGTTGATTCAGGCGGGTTGCCAATTGACAAGCCATTTTGCCATATCTGTCAATCCGTCCTTCAGAGAGGTATGCGGCCATTCGCCAATCAACTTCACAAGTTTGTGGTCGCTGGCGCATGTCAGGGGAACATCAGACACTTGCATGGGTGCTAATTCGATCACAGGTTCAATCTCGAGACACTCTGACAGTATTTTGACGAAATCTGTCACTTGAATGGGGTTTGAGTGCCCCACATTCACAACGTCAACACCTTGGCGACTGACGCCTAATTCAATGAGGCGAGTGATAGCGAAAATAGTATCGCCTACAAAAGTAAAGTCTCTTTTCAGCAAGCCATCTCCAAAAAGTTGGATGGTTTGTTTTTTGCGCATTTTTTGTGCAAAGAGAAGCGGAGCCATGTCCAGCCTTCCCCACGGACCATAAACTGTGAAAAATCGAAGGCCTAGAGAGGGTGTTTTGTACTGCGCAAAGTAGGCTTGCGCCATCACTTCATTGGCAATTTTGGTGGCTGCGTAAAATGATTCAGGCGTGTCGCAACGGTCTGTTTCTTTAAATGGCGCATCTGTTCTAGAGCCGTAAACACTGGAAGAACTGGCATACAAAAATTCTTGAACTTCATACTGCTTGCATGCATCCAAAACATTTGCAAAGCCGTTTAAGTTGGACTTTACAAAGTCCATTGGCGATTTAACAGAATGCCGAACCCCAGCTTGGGCTGCTAAATGGACCACTACATCCGGTTGAAATGATTCGAACAGGGTCATGACTGCGCCATGGTCCGATAGATCTATTGACTGGTATTGAATCTGATTTTTCTGAAGAAAGTGAGCAATGCGGTCGTAGCGCAGTCTTTGAAGTATCAGGTGGTTTGAGTCGCCCACATCGAAAAATTGATTTCTAAAGTTGTAGATATCACAACCTAAGATCTCATAACCCAACGCATTCAGATGCTCGGCCAGCCGAGATCCTATAAAACCTGCAACACCAGTGATCAAAACTTTGCGTTTCATGTCACAAATTTAAAAAAAATTCATGACACTGTCATGAAACTTGGTTGAAATAAAAATGTCGCAAACCAAATCAAAGGTTTGCTGCTCTATTTATGAATAACCAATCTGTCCAGCAGCTTTCGCCTTACAAAGTGGTACTTTTTTCTACCGTTTTGTTGCTTGTCTGTGTCAGCTTGAGTTTTGTGCTGATGAAGTCGGGCTTGAATCAAGCTTGGATGTTGAACATTCATGCCACGCCTGTTTTACCCACATGGTTTTGGGCCTTGATCAATCTGGGCGGAGATGCGTGGGTTATTTTGCTAATCCTTTTGTTAATCGAGCGTTTTCCAGGAGAGATCACTTCCTGGGTGCTTAAAACATGGCTTATTGGTGCACTGGTCTCGCAAGTAATCAAAAATACATTGCCCATACCAAGACCCGCGAGCGTATTGGGTGTCGAGAGCTTAAGCATCATTGATCACCCGCCCTTGCTGAGCGGATCAATGCCATCGGGCCATGCATTGGCTGCCATTTCATGTGCGTTGATTGTCTGCACTGTTCTCAAATTAAGGGGCGTCAAGAATGGGTATTTGTCGCTCATTGCTATAGGGGCTGGCATTGCCTCATGGGCAAGAGTAGCCGTGGGCGCACATTGGCCTTCTGATGTGATTGCTGGTGCAGGCTTGGCCTTTTCTGTAGTGGCCCTCGCATATCTTTGGGAGAGGCACTCTTCTTGGAACGCCTGGTTTCAAAGAACCCGGGGTGGTGTGTCTCTCATAACATTGCACATCCTAATTTCAATGCACATGGCGACACCTCAATCGGATTTCTTTATTGTGCAATTCGTCCAATTGAATTTGGCTTTTATCTCACTGATGCGAGCTATGTTCTTGGTTAAAAAATATTTTTGGCGCCAGTCGACATGAGTGGGATTCTTAAAAAATGAAGTACATCATTTCTGAGAAACAATTTGAACCCCATGTGCGCATGCGAAAGTGGTTCTATCGCCTTGTTTTTTGGATGCTTGCACTGATGTTGCTGTTAGCGTTGGTGCGTCATTCTGATTGGAGTTTGACATTTGCGCGTTTGATAGAAGTGCCGAAAACGGTTCTGCTGATTTGCACCTTGGGTTGGTTGAGTAGTTTCTTGTTTAGAGCCTTTCGTTTCAAGTCGGAATGGCGTGCGCATGGAAAGATCAGTTTGTGGGATTCATTGAGCTTAACTTTTCTTCACAACGCCGCTGTGGTGCTTGTTCCATTTCGAGTGGGAGAATTAGGTTATCCGGTATTGGTTCAAAAATTACTGAATGTGTCTTTGCAACAATGTATTCGAAGCTTGTTGTGGTTGAGATTTCAAGATGGCATCGTATTAGTTTCACTGGCCTTTTTGTTGTTGCCCTATTTCAGCGCTGAGCGGCGAATTTCGGGTTTTATAGTTCTCATCAGCTTGTGTTTTTTAACCAAAAAATGGTGGCTTCGACTGTTGCGGTCTCGCCATTTTCTGATCCGACAAGTACGGGCGTTTTTGCACCAGAGATCCAGTGCTTGGGGTTGGTTTTGGTCTGCTGCCAACTGGATTGTCAAGATTCTGGTTGTTTCTCTACTGCTTTCAAATTTGACAGGTTTAGACAGCTTTCAAACCTTACGGGGCGCTTTGACGGGTGAGCTTTCTGCGATGTTGCCATTGACAGGTCCCGCGGGGCTAGGTACGTACGAAGCTGGCGTTTGGACAGGCTTGGGTCTAACTTGGCAAGAGATGAAGGGCTTGATGGGTAGCGTTTTGTTAACCCATATTTTCTTTCTGAGCATTTCATTGTTGGGCGCTGTGGTGGCCTTGTCGTTCAACGCATTGCGACTAGAAAATTTCAAATCAAAGCAGAATGGTGCCCATGTCTAATTCCGAGCACTTGACCTTGAAGGTAGATGCCCCAATGCAATCACATCAACTTTCTGTTGTTGTGCCAATGTACAACGAAGAAGAGTTGGCGGGGGATTTGATTCAAGCGGTTCAAAGCGCATTATTGAACTACCCATTTCCATGGGAACTGATCGTGGTAGATGACGGTAGCAGCGATGCTACTTGGGATCAATTGAATTTGACAGCCAAAGAGCTTGGGCCTCATGTTCGCTTGATTCGTTTACTTCGGAATTTTAAGCAGACGGCCGCAATGCAGGCTGGCATTGATGCCGCTCGAGGTGATGTGATTGTGACCATGGACGGTGACTTACAAAATGACCCGCGCGACATTCCAAAATTGGTTCAGCATTTGCTGTCCAATGACCTCGATATGGTGGCAGGTTGGCGCCAAAACAGACAAGATGGTTTGTGGCTTAGAAAGATACCTTCCAAATTAGCCAATCGTTTGATTCGCAATGTGAGTGGGCTTAATTTTCAAGACCTTGGTTGTAGCTTGAAAGCCTTTAGAGCTTCTGTGTTGCGCAAGGTTCGCCTGTATGGTGAAATGCACCGGTTTATTCCGGCTTGGTTAGCCACCGTAACATCGCCCATGAGAATGGCGGAAATACCTGTGTCGCATTTTCCTCGAATGAAAGGCCAATCTAAATATGGTCTTTCGCGCACCTTTAGAGTCTTGCTCGACCTTTTGTCCATTCACTATTTCTTACGTTTTGGTTCACGGCCAGGTCATTTCTTCGGTGGGCTTGGCAGCATCGTCACAGGCATAGGTCTTTTGATTTTGGCTTACCTTGGTATCTTGAAGTTCATGGGTGAATCGATTGGCAATCGACCCTTGATGTTTCTTGGATTCTTTGCTGTTGTCAGTGGCGTGCAACTTTTGACAACGGGTGTCATTGCAGAGATTTTGATGCGCACTTATTACGATGCCGGTAAATTCAATTCTTATCACACGCTGAACGACGTCAGTACACCTCCCAACGAGGCTTGGCATGTCATCAAGTGATCAAGCCAATTCACTGACGCTTAAATGGGTGTTGGGTGCTCTGGCCTTGCTTGGCTTATTTTTGCTCGGCTTAGATCAAGCGCTGTTATTTGATGTGGATGAAGGCGCATTCACGGAAGCTACGCGAGAGATGTTGGTATCTGGTGATTGGAGCCATACCACCCTGAACGGACTGGACCGATTTGACAAACCTATTGGTGTTTATTGGTTACAAGCGATCAGTGCATCTATTTTTGGTTTAAACGAGTTTGCATTTAGATTGCCCTCGGCATTGTCAGGTTGGCTAGCAAGTTTGGCGTTGGCTCGGTTTGCGCACCAACTTTGGGGCCCTCGTGCTGGCTTATTGGCTGCCGTCATTTCGGCCACAAGTTTGGGTCCTTGGGCGATGGCAAGAACCGCTACAGCAGATGCCTTGTTGGGACTTTTTTTCGTTTTGATTTTTATAGATCTCTGGCGAGTTGTCAGTTCTAACAGTGTTGGGTCCCGAAGAAAGTTAGCCCTCTGGGTTGCTTTGGGGCTTTTGGTGAAAGGGCCTGTGGCCATTGTTGTGCCATTGGGCACATTGGCCATTTACGGCTTGCTCATGCCTCAAGCGCGCGCGCCTCTTAAGGCGCTGTTCTCTGATGGCGTCGCTTGGCTGATTTTGCTTGCAGTGTCTTGTCCTTGGTACCTCTATGCCTATGAAAGGCATGGCCAAAATTTCATCAATGGATTTCTCTTGAAGCACAACGTCGAGCGTTTCATGGGCAGCATGGAGGGGCACTCAGGCCATTGGGCTTACTTCCTAGTTGCTTTGCCATTGTTGTGGTTGCCTTGGTCGACTTTGTGTTTGAGTGCCATTGCCAATGTCCGAACTCAATGGCTACAACCGTTCTTCAAGTACGCTTGGATTTGGTTTGCCTTTGTGTTTTGTTTTTTCAGCATCGCCAATACCAAGCTGCCACATTATTTGTTGTATGCCGGCCCTGCTGTATGCCTGTTGCTAACTTCTGCAGCATTGTCTGCAAGCCGCCGCATGTGGGCCTTGACCTGGGCTGTTGCAATGTCTGGTTTGGCTGCGATGTTGCTGCTACCTAGTTATTTGCAGCAGCATCCTGAATGGGTGACAGATGTTTTTTACAAGGCCTTGTTAGAGGGTTCGCCACAAACCCAGATGAAGGTTTGGTTGTTTGCAGTTCCTTTGCTGCTGTATGTTGCGCCTGCCTTGAATTATGTGTTGCGTGTTGTGAAGCCTGCCAGCACTTACATGACCCAAGGGTTTGGGTTTATTTCTTTTTCGATTTTTCAAGCCAGTGTCTTAGCACTCGTTGTGTTACCTTGGTGGGCGCAAACAATCCAAGCACCTGTGCAAGGTCTGGCTTTGAAGTTTCGCGATAACACCAACACCATTGTTCAATGGCGCGTTCATTTTCCTTCGTTTGCCACTTACAGACAGCAAGAGGCTCAAAGACGAGAGCCATTGCCTGGCGAGATGGCTTTGGTCAAAAACACCAAGCCTTATTGGCCCATAGAGTGGGAGACACTGGCGGTCATTGGGCCTCTAGCGGTAGTGAAGGCACCAGAGCTATTGGGGAGTAAGCCATGACTCATTCGATGCGAACATTTCTCGAGCAAGCTTTGAAAAGACATTTACATTGCATACCAGGTTGCATGGCCTTGTTCTTTTTTGCGGCATTGATTTTCAGTGTTTACCCAGAATTAGACCTGTGGGTGTCTCATTTCTTTTACGCAAATAACGGTAACTTCCCTGCTAACGAGATGTGGTGGGTCAAAGTTTTTTATCACGGCACACCATGGGTTGGTCGCGTGTTGTTTGTGGGTTCAATTCTTCTCTTGACGGTGGCTGTCTTGATGCCATCCAGAGTTTCAAGAAGAAATTGGCGCCGTGCTGCGGCATTTGTTGCAGTGGTTCTGATTGGCATTGGACTCTTGGTCCATACAGTTTTAAAGGATGGTATGGGGCGCCCTCGTCCTCGTGATGTGCAGGCTTTTGCGGGCCCTACTGCATTCGTCCCTGTCTTTGTGCCAAGCCAATTTTGTCAAACAAACTGCTCATTTGTCAGTGGACATTCTGCGGTTGGCTTTGCGCTGATTTCCTTGGGAATGTTTGGCGTTCGTAGAAAGCGTCAATTTTGGCTTGTCACGGGTTTGGTCACAGGTGGTTTGATTGGCCTAACAAGAATAGCGCAGGGGGGGCATTTCTTAAGCGACATTGTTTTTTCTTTGATCGCTATTTGGTTCTCGCACCTGTTCATAAGAACTGTTTGGTTGCGATTTAGAGCTTGGCAGTTCCGTAGAAGGGCCTCACCTGTCTCTCGTATGCAGAAAAGTCTGTAACAATTGAAACATTGCACATCAATTTATGACTTTCATCAAATTGTCATTAAATTGAAACTTTTTGGTTCAACAATACTTTTGAGCATATTTAAAATTGTGCTGCAGATTCCTTGTTTAAGAATGGATGCGACCAATTGAGAAAGCCTATTTCATTGACTTCAGATGATTCAAATTCTGGCATAGAGTTGCTGGATCGAGATGTCAGCATATTGGCTTTCAATGAGCGAGTATTGGATTGGGCAAAACGGCCAGAGGTTCCCCTGCTAGAGCGGCTTCGTTACCTTTGCATTGTGTCGTCTAACTTAGATGAGTTTTTCGAAGTGCGTGCTGACTTGCACATGTCGGCATACCGAAATGGTGACGAAAAAGGCATTTACAACACCAAGACATTCGAGACTGTCTACAACACGGCCAGAGATTTGGTGAACGAACAATACAGTTTGTACAACGCCGTCTTGCTACCCAGTTTACAAAAAGAAGGCATCAAAATTCTTTCTCACGCAGATAGAAATTTGGTTCAAAAGAAATGGGTTAAAGAATACTTCAAACGTGAGGTCAATCCACTTTTGGTTCCTGTAGGTCTCGATCCTGCTCACCCATTCCCCCAAGTCGCCAACAAATCTTTGAACTTCATTGTCCAGTTGTCTGGCAAGGATGCGTTTGGTCGCTCCAACGACATCGCCATTGTCAAAGTTCCAAGAGTTTTGCCCAGGGTCATTCCGCTTCCTGCCAAGGTGGCCGGCCATGGCAAAGCATTTGTTCTGCTGTCCAGTGTCATTCGCGCGCATTTGAATGATTTATTTCCAGGTCGAGAAGTCGGACATTTTTCGCAATTTCGAGTCACTCGAAACTCTGATTTGTCAGTCGATGAGGAAGAAGTTGAAAACTTGCGGACAGCCTTGCGCAAGGGCCTGCAACACCGTCAGTACGGACAAGCATTGCGTTTAGAGGTATCAGACAGCTGCTCTGAACATTTGTCTGACTTTTTACTCAAACAATTCAGCTTGCCAAAATCTGCTTTGTTTCGAGCCGCAGGGCCAGTGAATTTGGTTCGTCTCAGTCAACTCATTGACTTGGTGGACGATCCTGAATTGCTTTTCTCTGCTTATCAATCTAGTTTTCCAAAGCAGTTGAAGCAAGGCGAATCCATTTTTGCACGCATGCAAAAAGGAGATGTGTTGATTCATCAACCCTTTGAAAGCTTTGATGGCGTCTTGGCCTTCCTCAAAGAGGCTGTAGAAGATCCCCAAGTGCTGGCGATCAAACAAACCATTTACCGAACTGGCAGTGACCCTGCCATGATGAATTTACTGCGAGAGGCGGTAAGGCGCGGAAAAGAAGTAACTGCTGTGGTCGAGCTCAAAGCCCGTTTCGACGAAGAAGCCAATATCAATTGGGCAGAGCAATTGGAGTCTGTTGGTGCGCAAGTTGTGTATGGTGTGGTTGGCTTAAAAACGCACGCCAAAATGTTGTTGGTCACAAGGCGAGAGGGGCGTTTACTCAAGCGATACGGTCATTTGTCGACAGGCAACTACAACCCTAGAACTGCAAAGCTCTATACAGACTTGAGTTATCTCACCAGCGATGTGCGCATGACTGCAGACATGGAAACCTTGTTTGTCCATCTTGCAAGTCCCAGTCGTTTAGGCAAGATGCACAAGTTGTGGGCGGCGCCATTCTTTCTGCAAAAGAACATGGTGGAAAAGATTGAGGCCGTAGGTGCTGCCGCGGCCAAAGGTTTGCCGGCCAGAATTGTTGCAAAAATGAATTCCCTAACGGATCCGGTGCTTGTCCATGCACTCATTTCTGCAGGTCAAAAGGGTGCCCAAATTGATTTGATCGTCAGGGGCGCGTGCATGTTGCCTGCTGGCATTCCAGGCAAGACTGACAATATTCGCGTTCGGTCAATCATTGGCCGATTCTTAGAACACTCTCGGGTCTTTTTCTTTGAGACCGATACAGTGCAAGACATCTATCTTTCAAGCGCCGATTGGATGTCCCGCAACATGACCCGGCGTGTCGAGCTGGCATGGCCCGTTTTGGAGTTGTCTCTGCGACAAAGACTCATTGATGAATGTCTGCTGGCCTACTTGCACGATACGCGAAATGCTTGGACGCTCGATGCAGATGGCAAATACCGCCGCGTAGAGAAGCTGGGGCGAAAACCTCAAAGTGCCCAAGCGCTTTTGATGCAGAAGTATTCTCAAGCTCAAGCAAGATCTCGTTGAGTTGAACTTATTCGTCGAAACTTGAAAAGAGTCAAAGATGGATTTAATTTTCTGGCGACATGCTGAAGCTTTTGATGCCTTGGAAGGCCAAGATGATCTGTCGCGCACTCTCACGCCAAAGGGCGAAAAGCAAGCTGTCAGAATGAGTCAGTGGTTAGATCGACAGTTGCCTGAAGGCATTCGTGTCATGTCTAGCCCAGCGGTTCGGTGTGAGCAAACGGTTAAAGCGCTTGGTAGAAAAGTGAAATACAAATCTGAGCTTTTACCCAATGCCAGCTTGGATGATTTGTTGGCGACTGCGGGTTGGCCTGATTCCAAAATGTCAGTGCTGATTGTTGGGCACCAACCCGTTTTGGGGCAGGCGGTTGCCTACTTGTTGGGATTTACAAACGGCGAGTGCTCGGTTAGAAAGGGCGCAGTGTGGTGGCTTAGAAGCCGAGTGCGAGACGGTGACACACAAACGGTTGTGGTGAGCGTACAAACACCCGAGCTTCTTTGATTAAGACTTGGCAGGTCGTCCTGTTTTCAAGGCAGGAACGTTGGTTAGGGCTGCCAAAAAGGCTTTGTCGTTCAGGCTGCTCAACAGCTTGAGGCCGGCACGCAAAATTTCACTCTTCTTAGCACTGTGTTTTAAGCCAAGGGCTTTTTGTTTCAAGCCAGCAATGGCTTGGTATTCGTCTTTGGGAAATGTAAAGCTGTCGCGAATGAGCTTGGGCTTTTTGAGCTTTGCCTCTGCAGCAGGCTGAGTTGTTGTGGCTGCCTTGACTGTGGGTTGAGCAGAGGCCTTTTTGGTAGGCGCAGAGGCAGTTTGATTGGCTGGCCGACTGGCGGGCTTCTTGGCCGCAATGGACTTGGCCTTGACAGGTGCTTTGACGGCTGATTTGCGAGGTGCTTTTTTAACGGCTTTGCGCACAGTCTTTTTGGCTGTAGGTTGGGCCTTCTGAGTTGAGGCCGTGGCTGATTTGTCAGCGACTTTAACCGCGGCAGTGTTGGCAGTTGGCTGGAGAGCGTTGTCTGTGGACATGTTGAAAATTCACAAAAAGTTTAACGTGCAAATAGTTTATACCGTTTTCCCATTGATTTCAACCAATTCCAATTGCCAGGTGGTTTTTTGCCAAGCAATGCACTCTTCTCGAAGCAAATGGGCCGATTGCGGCCACTGCTGAATCCAAGATTTTTTGCACTCAATGACAAATCCAGTTTTATTGTCGTCTGCTATTTTGAGATTGAAGCCTTTCAGGTCGGGGTCTCTTCTTGCATGGCAAAGAATGGCAGCAATGCGCAGGCTCATCAGCTGAATCATGAATTCAGGATTTTTTAATTCGATTTCTAATTTTTTGAGCTTGCCACGATGACCCAAAATGAGTTGGCTTAATCGGTGCAATTCCGACATGGAAAAGCCTGGCAGATCGGCGTTGTCTAGGATGTAAGCGCCATGTTTGTGAAAGTCGCTGTGCGAAATGCGTGTACCGATTTCAAGCAGATGTGCTGCCCATCCTAGTTTTTTTTCAAGTCGCAAAGCGCGGTTTGCATCACAGGTCGATTTGTCAAAAACACCTTTGAACAACGTGTCGGCTGTTTTCCGTACGCGTTCTGCTTGTGAAGTATCCACTGCAAATCGATTGCCCAAAGCGGCTACCATGGTGCTTCGCAGATCTGTGGTGTCTTCTCTTTGCAAGAGGTCATATAAAACTCCATGCCTGAGTGCGCCTTGTGCGGCGTGCATGGTGTCAATCTGCATGAGATCGAAGAGGGCGCACAGAACTGCTAAACCGCCTCCAATGACTGGTTTGCGGTCTTCCTTCACGCCTTCCAATCGAAGCGAATCAGCGTCTCCCGACTTGATTAACTTTTCTTTAAGCCAGTTCAGGCCCTCTCGCGAGATGGTTTCTTCTGGCCAACCAGCAGCTTGCAGGACATCCGCGACAGCGCCAATGGTGCCGGAGGAGCCATAGGCAACATCCCAAGAATTTCTAGGGTAAAGAGACAAGGCTTCATCTAAGACTGCCTTTGCAGCAACTTCGGCCCAATCAAATGAAGACGCAGAAAATTCCCCGTCTGCAAAGTATTTCATGGACCATTTCACGCTGCCCACGCGATATGACTCCATGGTTTTAGGTTTAAAGCCTTTGCCTAAAATAATTTCGGTTGACCGGCCGCCGATGTCAACGACCAAGCGCTTCTCTTCAGATTGAGGAAGTAAATTGACAACGCCAGAGTAAATTAAACGGGCCTCTTCTCGCCCAGAAATGACTTCGATAGGAAAGCCTAATAGTTTTTCTGCATGGCTTAGAAACTCATCTCTGTTTTTGGCTTCTCGAAGTGTTTGTGTTGCAACAGCTCGAACGTAATTGGGGTCAAAACCAGAAAGTCTTTCAGAGAATCGAGCCAAACAGTCCCATCCACGTTGCATGGCCTCTTGGGATAACATTCGGTCTGCATCGAGCCCATTACCTTGTCGCACGGTCTCTTTCAGGTATTCAACACGCCGAATATGCCCATGCTCTAAAACCCCTATTTCCATGCGAAAGCTGTTGGAACCCAAGTCAATGGCCGCTAATAATTGTCCATTTTGCATTTAGTTATTTGAATAAGTACTGTTCGTCAAAGTCCACTATTTTGTGACTTTTCTATGTCAATTTCATGAACTTTAGAAAATAAAAATGTGGCAGTCGCAAGATCCGATGGCCTTAGCCCTGGCATTCGAATGTTCGAATGTGCAACTAATTATGTGTTTGCAGATCGGGCGTAGCGATCTGATTGGCTATTCGACTTGCTGGGAAAATTAAGTTAAAGGTAGACCCCTTGCCTTGTTCGCTTTGAACTTGGAGTTCGCCGCCATGGCGTTGCATGACATGTTTTGTGATTGCCAAGCCAAGACCAGTGCCACCAGTTTCTCGAGACCGGCTCTGATCAATTCGATAAAAACGCTCAGTTAAGCGTGGTAAGTGTTCAGAAGCAATGCCAGGGCCTGTATCTTTGACAGAAATTGTCAGGTGATCGTCTGTGTTTAAAAAAGTTAAATGGACCAACCCACCCAAAGGTGTGTATCTAATTGCATTACTGACTAAATTGGACAGTGCACTGAAAAGTTCTTTTTGGGAGCCCATCAACCAGAGAATGGGTACTTGGTCAAAAACCAGCGCGTGTTTTTTGCCACTTTGTTGCTCTGCAAGCATGGCGGTGAAGGCATTGGCTTCAGACATCACTTGAGTGACCAAATCAGGAAGGCTGACATATTCTTGGCCATTAGGTGATTGGGTGGCTTCAAGCTGAGACAAGGTGAGTAAATCTGCAACCAAGGATTGCATCCGGCCTGCTTGACTTGACATCAGTTGAAGGTATTTTTGTGTTTCCTGAGCATCCAGTGGCACGGATTGCAAGGTCTCTACAAAACCACCTAAAACAGTAAGGGGTGTTCGAATTTCGTGCGAAACATTGGCCACAAAATCTCTTCTCATGGCTTCTGCTTTGACCACTTCGGTGACATCTCGGGAAAGCAAAAGCAAACGCCCGTCACCGTATTTGTGCAACTGAACAGACAGCTTGCGAAAGTTTGAGACTGAAGTAGATCTACCATCAATCAAGACTTCACTCGGATGGTTTTCCTGAGCAAAATACCGGGTGAAATGAGGATCGCGAACCAAATGAACAATGTGCTGCAAACGATCTTTTTTGGCGTCTAAGCCCAAATGAGAAGCTGCCGTATCGTTACACCAGTCAATCCTTGCCTCACCGTCTAGCAAGATGACGCCATTGGGCGAAGCTTGTATGGCTAACAGAAAATCCTGCAAGCGTCTTTCATTGAGCTTTGCACTATTGTCAGCCACAAGTTGCTGACGATGAATACGTGCTGCAACATCTAACCACGCACCATTCCAATCGGGGTTAACTTGGAGAGATGCCGAGTTAAGCCAGTTTTGAAAACGTATAAATTTCCAATTTTGAATCAGAATGTGCAGGACCAAATAAATTAACGCTGCCCAAAGTGCTGCCGCAGCATCGAGCCAAATCCAAACAGGGAGAGCAATTACAGCAAGCCAAAATAACAATTCAAAGACTACAGAGAGCATTGAATTTCAGGCTCAGACATTAACTTGCTTTGTCATTCTGTAACCCGCACCTCTGACTGTTTCAATCATGTCTGCGGCTTCTCCCAAAGCTTCACGCAGGCGTTTGATGTGAACGTCAACAGTACGCTCTTCGATGTAAACATGATCGCCCCAAACTTTGTCAAGCAAAGCGCCGCGACTGTGCACTCGCTCGGGGTGATGCATGAGGTGATGTAGTAGCTTGAATTCAGTGGGGCCCACTTTAATTTGCTTACCTGCAAAGCTTACCCGGTGAGTTTCTGCATCAAGTTGCAGTTCTCCCATTGTGACGACGCCTACGATTGATTCAGGCACGCGCCGACGCAAAACGGCCCGAATTCTAGCCAACAACTCACGAGGCGAAAAGGGCTTCACAATGTAATCGTCTGCACCAGCATCGAGACCGGCAACACGGTCGGCTTCATCGCCTCTTGCCGTGAGCATCAAGATGGGCACAGCCTTGGTTCTTGCTGCGCTTCTCCAGCGCCTTGCTAAGGTGAGGCCGCTCTCTCCAGGTAGCATCCAGTCGAGCAAAATGACATCTGGCAGGACATCATCAAGTTCGCGTTGTGCCGTTGCGGAGTCGATGGCCCAAATGGGTTGAAAACCGTTATGCCTCAGGTTAACAGCAATCAGTTCTGCAATTGAGGACTCATCTTCAACAATCAGAATGCGTGGCAGTGTTTTCATTGCACAGCTTTTTCAATCTCGGTTAAGGCCGTATGGCGAACATCTGCGCCTTTGACAACGTAGATCACAAACTCAGCGATGTTCTTGGCATGATCACCAATTCGCTCAATAGCTTTGGCGACAAACAGCAAATCTAAACTGGCTGAGATGGTGCGTGGATCTTCCATCATGTAAGTGATTAACTTACGCACAAAGCCATTGAACTCTGCATCGATTAAATCGTCTTCTTTCAAAATGGTCACGGCCATGTTGACATCTAGGCGGGCAAATGCATCAAGCGCTTTTCGCAGCAAGCCGGAGGCTAAATCTGCTGCAATGCGCAATTCGGATGAAGGTAAATTGCGCGGTGTGCCTGTTTCAAGTATTTGTTTGACCATGCGCGCAATGCGCTCAGCCTCATCACCTGCTCGTTCAAGGTTACCCGTTATTTTTGAAATGGCCATCAGCAAGCGAAGATCGCGGGCTGTAGGCTGGCGGCGGGCAATGATCGATGCCAGTTCGCCATCAATTTCTACTTCTAGCAAATTGACTTGTTTTTCAGTTGCAATGACTTGATCTGCAACTTCAGAGCTGAACTGTGCCAATGCATAAACAGCATGACGAGTTTGCGACTCCACCAGTCCACCTAACTCAAGGATTCGCGTGGAAACACCCGTAAGTTCGTTGTCGAATTGGGTTGAAATGTGTTTGTCCATGGTGTGCTCCTGATTAGCCGAAACGGCCAGTGATGTAATCTTCGGTTTCTTGACGCGAGGGCTTCAAGAAAATTTGCTCAGTCACGCCAAATTCCATCAATTCGCCAAGGTACATGTAAGCAGTAAAGTCTGAGACCCTGGCGGCTTGCTGCATATTGTGAGTGACAATCGCCACTGTATATTCTTTTTTCAACTCACTCACCAATTCTTCTACTTTGGCAGTTGAGATGGGGTCTAGCGCTGAGGTGGGTTCATCAAGCAGAATCACTTTGGGCTTGACGGCCACTGTGCGTGCAATGCACAGGCGCTGTTGTTGTCCGCCAGACAGGGATAAACCACTTTGCCCAAGTTTGTCTTTCACTTCGTTCCAAATGGCAGCCTTGGACAAGGCTGACTCAACGCGATCGTCCATATCCGATTTGCTGAGGTTTTCGTACAAACGAACACCAAAAGCAATGTTGTCATAGATGGACATAGGGAAAGGCGTTGGTTTTTGAAATACCATGCCGATTTGTGCGCGGAGTAGATTTAAGTCTTGGCCTTTATTGAGAATATTTTGACCATAGAAGTTGATTTCGCCTTCTGCGCGTTGCCCTGGATAAAGACTGTACATGCGATTGAGTGTGCGCAGCAAGGTTGATTTGCCACAACCCGACGGTCCAATGAAGGCCGTCACTCGATGCTCGGCAATATCGAGGTTGACATTTTTCAGCCCTTGGAATTTGCCGTAATAAAAATCGAGATTACGCACTTCAATGGCGTTTTGTTTTGGCTTGCTATCAGGCATATGGTTTCCTGTAAATTCAAAAAAGTGACAATGAAGAGGGGTAGATTAGCTTGTTGTTTTGTCTCTAAAAAAGACACGAGCCAAAATATTGAGAACCAAGACAGTCAAGGTGATTAGCAGGGCGCCGCCCCAAGCCAGTCGAATCCAGTTGTCATAGGGGCTCATTGCAAACTGGAAAATGACAACAGGCAGGTTGGCCATGGGCTTGCTCATGTCATCATTGAAGAATTGGTTGTTCAATGCGGTGAACAGCAACGGAGCAGTTTCTCCACTGATTCGCGCAATGGCCAATAAAACACCCGTGATCACGCCACTCTTGGCTGCACGCAATGTGACAGCCAGTGACACCTTCCAGCGAGGCGCCCCCAAGGCAAAAGCAGCTTCACGCAGACTACCTGGAACAAGGCGAAGCATATTTTCTGTGGTGCGCATCACCACAGGCACGGCAATGAGAGTTAAGGCCAGACTGCCTGCAAAACCAGAAAACCGACCGACTGTGGCAACAGCAATGGCGTATACAAACAAACCAATCGTAATGGAGGGTGCTGACAACATGATGTCAGTGACAAAACGTGTGAGGGCTGCAGTTTTGCTTTGATCGCCAAACTCAGTGAGATAGATGCCAGCCAAAATACCAATTGGTGTAGCAACCAGCACTGAAAGTCCAACCATGAGCAAACTGCCCACGATGGCGTTGCGCAATCCGCCGCCCTCGGTTCCGGGGGCGGGTGTGTCTTGGCTCACAATGTTCCAGTCGAGTGCGGCAAACCCGTTGGAAAACAAAACAAACAAAATCCAGAGTAAAACGGTCAACCCCAAAGTCATGGCCAACATCGAGGTCGCTATGCCCCACAGGTTGGCCAGGCGACGCCGACGGTAGAGTGAGTGATTCATGTTCATGGCCATTTCAGAACCCCTTGGCTTTTTCAGCCCTGCTGATCATGATTTTGGCGAGCGCTAGAACCATGAAAGTGATAATAAACAACAAGAAACCTAGCGCAAACAAGGATGACATGTGAAAGTCGGCGGCCTCACCAAATTCATTGGCCAATGTTGATGCGATGGAGGTTCCAGGTGAAAAGAGTGACGTGGGCATGCGATTGGCATTGCCAATCACAAAGGTGACGGCCATGGTCTCGCCAAGCGCGCGACCCAGGCCCAACATGACACCCCCAATCACACCTTTTTGGGTGTAAGGCAAAACGATCTTTGTGACCACTTCCCAAGTGGTGCAGCCAAGTCCATAAGCAGACTCCCGCAAAATGGGGGGCGTGATTTCAAACACATCGCGCATGACGGAGGCTACAAAGGGCACCACCATGAAAGCCAGCACAATGCCAGCCGCCAAGATGCCCATGCCGTTGGGCGCGCCACCAAACAAAAATCCAATGAGGGGCATGCCACCTAAAACTTGGCGAAGCGGCACTTGAATAAAATCTGCAAACAAGGGTGCAAACACGAACAAGCCAAACATGCCGTAAATGATGGATGGCACTGCGGCCAACAATTCAATGGCTGTGCCTAAAGGGCGACGTAACCAAACGGGGCATGTTTCCGTTAAAAATACCGCAATTCCGAATGAAAGAGGAACTGCAATCAGCATTGCAAGTCCGGCACTCGCAACCGTGCCAACAATGGCAATGGCGGCGCCAAACTCTTCATTGATGATGTCCCACTCAACATACCAAATGAAGCGAGCGCCAAATTTTGCAAAAGTCGGCCACGCATTAATGAACAAAGAGACAATAATTCCGGCGAGAGCCAGAAGAACCATTAGCGAAAAAACTTGCGTCAGTCGGTGGAATAGCCAATCTTGGGTACGCTGGCGCTCGGCTGTTTTAAGAAAGTGAGCGGCTTGAGCCGAACTGGGCAGAGGGTTTGACATGTCTTGGTTCACTCAGCAAGGAAATCAACTTAAAAATAAAGAATCCGTTGATTGCGCAAAGGCAACCAACGGATAAAACACCAACCTAGAATTACTTCTGAATTTGCGACCAAACTTTGGCGCGAATTTCGTTTGTCAAGCTGTCTGGCAATGGCACATAGTCTAAATCGGCAGCCATTTTCTTGCCGTTTTTGAAGGACCAATCGAAGAACTTGAGAGCTTCATTGGAGGCAGCCTTGTCAGCTGGGTTCTTGTACATCAAGATGAAAGAGGCTGTGCTGATGGGCCAGCTGGTGTCGCCTTTGGCGTTGACCATTGACACACCCATGCCAGGTACGCTGAACCAGTCAGCACCAGCGGCAGCAGCAGCAAATGTCAAATCATCTGGGCTAACGTATTTGCCGTTGGCGTTTTGAACTTGCATGAAATTCATGTTGTTCTTTTTAACGTAGGCGTATTCAACATAACCCAAAGAACCTTTGATGCGGTTGACGTTGGCTGCAACACCTTCATTGCCTTTGCCGCCAACGGATGTGGGTGCGGGCCACTTCACAGCAGCGCCTTTGCCAACTGTGTCAGCGAATTCCTTGCTAACCACTGAGAGATAGTCTGTCCAGTTGAATGTGGTACCAGAGCCGTCGGCGCGGTGAACCACTGTAATGAGTTCGTTTGGCAAATTTTTACCGGGGTTGAGAGCGGCAAGCTTAGGGTCATTCCATTTGCTGATCTTGCCCAAGAACATTTCGGCCATGATGGGGCCTGTGACGCGCAATTCACCGGGCTTAAAGCCATCCAAGTTGATCACGGGTACGGTTCCACCGATGATGGCGGGAAACTGAACCATAGCGTCTTTGTCGAGGTCTGCGCCTGACACGGGTGCATCAGTGGCACCAAATGTGACTGTTTTGGCGCGAATTTGACGGATACCGCCTGATGAACCAATCGATTGATAGTTCATGCCGGTGCCTGTAGCGGCTTTGTAGCCTTCAGCCCACTTGGCGTAAATAGGGAAGGGGAATGTGGCGCCGGCACCAGTAATGTCGGCAGCCCATGTAGTTGCTGCAATTGCTGTCAAGCCGACAGCGGCAACGAGGGATTTAAATTTAAGCATTTCAGCTCCATAAAGATATTCGGGGTTGTGTGTCTGGAAACTTTAAATTTCCAGCAGGTTCACTTTAATGTTGAATTATGACAAATTCATGTCAATCGGATGATGCTTGTGCTGACGACGATCAAAGTTTGCGCTTTTTTTTACAATGCCTATCAACGACGATCTCATCTTCAACAATTTTTTCAACCGGTGTGTCATGTTTTGTTTTTTTCGCAAAATTCGGTGTTTTAGTCTCCTCTGTGAATCTCAGCGATTGAGCTTGTGCGCAGCTTGGGTCTTTGTGGGAGCCATCGTTCCGGTCCAAGCGCAGCCTGAGCAAGCTTTGGGTACTTGGCAACTGAGCACAGGTTGGCAGGATTACAGAGAACCGCAAATGAACTTGAAAGGCCCAGAACTGGGCGCGCATTGGCAAAGCCAAAGATTGGGACCGTACACCTTGGAAGCTGATGCGCATCTGGGCCTGCAAAACTACAGCAGTGTGCAGTCGGGGCGTTTGAACTCGGTGTTGAACCTTGACACCCATTGGCGAGCTCTCAGAGCATCATCAGACCAACCCCAGTGGCAGTACGGTCTGGCTTTGCACAGCCATGCCAATTTTTTCCGAGGCACGACCAGTTTGGGTTTTGGGGGCTATGACCGCCTGTCTACCCAATTGTGGCTGCCAGTGCGCTGGCATTCGGCCAGCGCTCAGCCTTGGGCGGTTGATGCAGGCTGGCTGTTGTGGGGCGAGCATGTTTCCCGATTGTCACAAGTCAACACCAATTTGCAAGATGTGACCAACCAACAGCGCAAAGGCGCCTACCTTCAAGTCAGCAAGAAAGTCAAGACAGACCATGGGGAAATGGAACCCTATGCACGCTTGGCTTGGGTCGACGATTCGGATGTTCGTTGGGTAACTGTTGCGCCCGGAGTGGACAGGGGCGACTATGAGCCACGAAACAAAAGGCTGCAAGTGGGCTTGAAGTGGCGCATTCGCTGAGCTTGGCGATAAACCTTAAGTCACAAACAACAACGGCTTTTAGCGAGCGCCAACAAGCTGCCACACTGAACCTTAATCGGCAGCCGACAAAATGACCTCGATGGCATAGCGTGTAGGCTGTGAACCGGTTTGTTGAAACCAAAGGGTCATAGCACCCTCGCCGAGTTTTGATTTGGGTAATGTGGCCAGCACATTGCGTGCCAAATCGCCGGGGCCCATGTGACCGTAAACCAGCATGCGCGACACATCGACCCCTGCATCGAACACCCGGTTGGGCTGCAAAGCATAAAAAGAAACGGCATCCTCCGACTCGTATTGCACCAACTTGACCGACATCAACTGTTGGCCTTTTGGAATGTCCCAGCGCACATAGTCGGCATCACCGCGCACCACCACCCCATGGATCAGGTAGGTTTGCAGGCCAGGGGCCAAAATGCTGGGCAGCAAAGGGTCGCCTGAAGCTTCATGCGATACAACGCTTGGGTTTTGCAAGTCAAAACCTTGGGCCGCAGAATTGTTACCAGCCATGTCCACTTGGCGTAACCAAACTCGGCTCAAGCCGTTACCCAAAGCACCGAGTGCGCTGCCTTTGCCTGCAGACCATGAGCGTTGCTCGTCCAGTGAATACTCCCAGCGCGCACCCGGCTCAATGCCCGACAGTTTGAAGGTGTTGGTCACGCCTTCAGATTGACCCGAGATGGCCACAGCAGCGGGAGGTGTAGTGTCCAAAACACAGTTGACGCGCACGATTTCCGAGGTGTTGCCCGCACTGTCCCGAGCGCGCACCCAAATCATTTTGGCGCCGTCGCCTTTGACTTCAAACGAGCCGCCGGAACCGCGTGTCCAAGTGATCCCTTGGTCCAGCGAAAACTCCCAGTCGATGCCCTGACTTTCAACACCCCACCTGCCGTTGCTTGTGACGCCATCGGTCACGTCAAGGCCGGTGTCGTTGAACGACAAAACAGGCGCTTTAAGAACGACCGCACCTGCAGCTGGTGGTGTCTGTGCGCCAGGGACCGTTGTTTCAGTAGGCCCGGACCCTGAACCACCGCAGGCCACTAAACAAAATGCTAAACAGAGCATTGCGCAGGATCGCATTAAAAATGCTTGGGGCGAGAACATGTGAAATGATCCAATTTTTTGAACAAATTTAACGGCATCACCAGAGTGCATGCAATGACCTGAATCCGTGATCTGAAGGACCAAGACATTTAAAAAAAACCCCCACTAGGACGCATCCAAGTGAGGGTTAGTTTATCGCTCCGTGCGTCGCGCATTGCTGACGCGAGTCATTAGAGTTGGATCAAAGTCCGATCTTTCCACCATCGTCTTTGGTGATGATGATGGTGGCCGAACGTGCCCGGGTGCCTGCACCGTAAGCGCCACCTGCGCCGTTGTTGGCGTTGGTGGGCCATACACCGTTTTTGGTGTCGTTGTAGGCTGTGGCGTTTTCACCTGGGTGCTGAATGCCCACAAAAATCGCTTTGCCATCGGGGGTCTCGGTGATGCCCGTCACTTCTGCGCCCACGGGGCCAACCAAGAAGCGGCGCAAGCGTGACTCGCCCAAGATGCCGCCCACAAAGGTGTTTTGGGTCTCTGTCTTTGATGCACCAGACACTGTCATGGTGTTGGTGACGGTGAAAACACCGCCATCGCCCACGGTGCCCGGTACAGCGGCCACCAACATGCAATTGGTTTCGTCTGTGAAGGCGCCGTCGTCGGTTTGGATCCAGCAAATGCCTGTGGACTTGCTGAACCATAGGCCGTCTGGTGAGGAGAAAGAGTTGGCAGCAGTCAGACCAGAAATATTGACATCGACCTTAGGCGAGTCTTCTTCAGCACCGAACAAGAAAATGTCCCAAGTGAAGGTGGTGGCTTCTGCCATGTTGCTGGTTTCTTTGAAGCGAATGATGTGTCCGTTTGGATTGCCATCACGACCCAGGCCGTCGTTGTCTTTGTACGCCCGTGGGTTGGCGGCATCGGTAGTGCCAGGCGTTCTGTTCGCGGCACTGTTGTTGGTCAATGCAAAATAGATCTCGCCGTTGGCGTGGTTGACCGCGCCCCACTCTGGCCTGTCCATTTTGGTGGCGCCTGCGGCGTCAGCGGCAATGCGCGTGTGCACCAACACTTCAGCCTGGCTGGTAAAGCCGAAAGCGGCAGCCTTGATCTTGGGGTTGTTGATGCTGAGTTCCAACCACTCACCTTTGCCAGTGACGTCGAACTTGGCGGCGTACAACTTGCCCTCGTTGAGGTACTTGTCGCCTGCTGCGATGCCGCCGCCGATGTCGGCTGCGTCCCAGTTTTTGGCGCTGACAAATTTGTAGATGTATTCGTTACGGGAATCGCAGCCCATGTAGAAAGCCAAAGGCTTGCCAACCACTGGAATACTGCAAACGGCGGCCTCATGCGCAAAGCGGCCCATGGACGTGCGTTTTGCAGGCACCGAGTCGACATTGGCTGGATCGATTTCAACGTTGTAGCCAAAGGTTTGTGGCTCGTTGCGGAAGTCAGCGGCTGCAGTCGCACCCGAAGCGGACACGTTCCAACGGGCAAATCTGGCGGTGGGGTCTGCGTCGGTCACGGTGTGCCAGCCTTGCGTACGCGAGGTGGTGGCCGTGGCGGAAGTGGCGGTGGTCTGAACACCGTAGCGTGAGCGTGAGGCCATCAATTTGGCGTCGGTGGGCACCTTGGAGCCTGCTGGCATAGTGAAGTAGGTGGCCCAGTTTTCTTCGCAAGTGATCAAAGTGCCCCAAGGCGTGATGCCGGTGCCGCAGTTGTTCAGCGTTCCGCGCGTTGTGGCGCCCGTGGGGTCGAACTTGGTGACCATCATGGCTTTCAAAGCGGCCATTTCGGCAGCTGGACCAGTCACAGTCATGACCGTCTCAGGGGTGATTCTGCGGTTCAAAGGCGATGTTGCGTTGTAGCCGGTGGGTTTGCCACTCGAGTCCAAGTTCACTTCAACCAAAGTAACGCCGTGCATCAAGATTTCTTTGATGGCTTCAGACGCGGGACGAGTGCCCAAGGTCCATTGGCCAAACTGATCGAATTTTTTGCCGGTGGCAGCGCCGGAAGTTTGACCCGTTGGGTGGAAGAAGTGCGCTTCTGCAGAGCTTTCATTGTTGACGGCCAGCACGGCCTTGTCGCCAGCTGCGTAGCTGTAGCTGCCTTTGGATTTGCCGTTGGCGCCGATGTAGAAAATCTCAGTGCCGTCGTGCTGATCGCCCACGCGGTTGGCCCAGCTTTCAGCGTCGTCGGTGCCGGCATTGGAGTAGGCAGCAACGCCTGTTTTCATGGTGTCGCCAGTGGCATGCAGAATTTTGACTGTGTAGCCTGCAGGAACCAATATACTGTCGGCCAAGCTCTTAGCGACCGGTGTGAATTTCATCAAGGTGCTGCTTGCGAGCGCGGGCAATGTGTTGCCGGCTGTGGTGGTGCCGCCGCAACCGGGCAACATGGGCAATGCAAACATGGAGGCCAGACCCAAACCGCCGCGTAAGATATTTCGGCGTGAAGGGTTGCTGAGGGCTTTGTCAAGAACTTCTTGGAAGTGCTCGTTGTTGGATTGGTTGTCGATGGGGTCGAATGAGTTGGACACAGTGAGCTCCGTTGTTAAAAGAATTAATTGTGATCAGCTGTTGTGACGTTTATGTGACGAGCAAAGTAGTCGAAAAAAATTAAGGTTTTACGTTGTTTCTTGCCTCCCCCTCAGAGCTGGGGGGTACCCACTTTTTAATTGGGGTCAGAGCAGAATTAATTGGTTCCAACAATTAGTTTTCTGGCCCCAAACTAGGACTTAAAATTTGGACATGAGGTACATGTCCATTTTTTTTGCCTATCTGATTTGTACCAGCGCAAGCGCATGGAATCCTTTTTCAAATGAGGAGCTCATTGATGTTGCTTTGTCTAAAGTTGAACTACAAAAAGTGAAGTTCAATGCAGGTTGGGCCAAGGGAGAAGATCAGACCCTTATTTTTGAAGTCAGCAATGGACTGCAAGGGCCTATCCAATGTGGCGCAGCCAATGTTGAACTGAAAGATGGGAAATCACTGGGCAAGGTGTTTGTGCCGAAATTTGCCATTCCGAGCCAAGCGACCCGAAACGCCAGCATGCCAGTGGTCAAAGGCACCATGAAGTCCTATGCTCTGACTTGTTCTTGTTTCAAGAAAAAGGGCTCAGACGTTTGTGTCAATCCACTGAAATAATTGGGGTCAAATAATTGGGGCCAAAAAAATAATTGGGGTCAGATCACAATTAATTTTCTATTCGATAGATCACTTCAAATTAAGAAATTAATTGTGATCTGACCCCAATTATTTTTTTGACCCCAATTATTTAATCTAAATACAGCGATTGCAAACGAAGTTTTGCAGCCGGCGTGATGCCCAATTCATTGCTTAAATAGTTTTGAACATTGCCATGGCTGATTTGGATTTGTTCTAGAGAGGCTTGCAAGAAGCTCTCTTGAACCTCCCACACAATTTTCAAGACATCGGGTGCAAGGCTCGTAACACCTGTGCTGTTGCGCTTGTAGAGCTGGTTGGTGAGCAGGTAGTCATGCCAAATGTCAGACTCTGACACATCCAATGCATACAACACCAAAGCGGCTGCCAAGCCCGTTCGGTCTTTGCCAGCCGTGCAATGAAAGAGAAGCGGATCTGCGTGGTCTAGAAGATTTTCAAACAACTCTGCAAAGCGACGAGAGTCAACCCGAACAAAATCTCGGTAGGTGGTTTGCATGGCGTCTAAGGCGTCTGCAGCAGTCAGAGGTTTGCCAGTTAGGTGTTGTGCTTGCAACCTTTGCACCACGGTAGGCTCGATGCTCAAACTGTGACGCTTTAGATCAGGCCAATCGTAAGACTGCGCCTGACTCTCTTGGACACCTCTGAAATCAAAGGAGCGCTTGACACCCAAACTTTGAACTTGTAACAGATCGTCTGGCGATAAATTGGCCAAGTGATCGGAGCGGAAAATTTTTCGCCACTTCACAGGGCGGCCCATGTGGCCTGCATAACCTCCAAGGTCGCGGAAGTTAGAAGCGCCTGTTAACGCAATGTGTCTTTGAGAAAGGTCTTGAGAGTTTGGCAACAACATAAGTTCAATGTTAACTCGAATACTCTCAAATTTAGATTCTGCGGCTTGCTCATGCAGCGCCGTGTCTTTAAATAATTCTCCCGAACCTTGAAAAATTGCGCAAACAAGCAAACAGAATGAAGACCATGCCTAACAAGGCCACATAGGATGAAATTTCACTCAGTGCTCTTTTCTCAAAGCGCAGGCGATAGCCAAGTTGGTCGTAAATTTTACCCAGACCTTCCGTACTGTCTGCTCTGAAGTACTCAGCTTGTGTCATGGCCGCTACTTTCTTCAGGGCTTCATCTTCTAATTTGACCCGCATGCTGCGCCCTTGAATGCTAACCACATCGCCCTCGGCTGTACCAATGCCAACGGTATAAACCTTGACCTCATGTGACGCAGCCAGCTCGGCCATTTTGAGCAATTCGGGCCCCATATTGCTTTGACCGTCACTGATTAAAACAACGGCCATGTTGCGCCCTCTACTTGCAGAGGCTTCAGTTTCTTTAGGTTTCTGGGCATCCAGAGATTTTCCTGAATCAGCGGGTTTTCTAGGATCGCCGTTGTCTGAAGCCTCATTGATAATTTTTTGGGCATCGATGCCAGAACCAGGTAGCAAAGCCTCCAAGGAAATCAACAAACCAGAACCTAACGCAGAACCATACTGCAAGGGCAGATTTTCTAGCGCGCGCCGAAGTGATTCTTTTTCCTCAGTGGGAGCCTGAGCCAAAGCAGCCGTCCCTGCCACTGTGACCAAACCCACTCGCAAGCTAGCAGGTTTGCTTTCAATGAACTTGAGAGCTGCTTGCTGTGCAGCTTCAATGCGCGAGGGTTTTAAATCCTTTGCGCGCATGCTGCCAGAAGTGTCCAAAGCCAGCATGACGGTGGCTTCTCGAAGAGGTGTCAACAACACGGCTTGGGGTCGGGCCATGGCAATGCAAAGCAGGCACAGTCCGAGGCTCAATACGATGGGCGGAAAACGCTTGGTGAAATAGGCATAGGCAATGCCCAAGACAGGCACCAGAAGGGCGCTGTACAAAACCAGTGGCCACAAAAAACTGACGGAGCTAAGGTCAGGCACGCCAGAGCCTCCTTTTTCGCAATTCAGAAAATTTCAACAGCGCAGCGGCAATGTCTTCATCGGTTGAAAGTTCTAAGGCATCGACTCCCGATTGCGCAAAAGTGGTTTGCAATTGCAGTTCTCTTTCTTCGACCAATTTGGCATAACGCTTTCTAAATTGAGGATTGGCTGTATCGATCAACAATTGTTCTGAGGATTCAGAGTCTTGCAATGTCATGAGACCCGCATTGGGCAATTGCATCTCGACAGGATCGTAAAGTCTGGCAGCCACCGTGTCATGTCGACGGCCCAAGTGGGACAGTTCTTTGGCCCAATCAAAATGACCCATGAAGTCCGAAACCACAAAGACGCAAGATCGACGTTTAAGCAAGCCATTGGCTCTGGCCAGCCATTGGTTTAAATCTGTCTGATGCGGCGCTTTGGAGACCCCTGTGGTTTGAGCCGTATGCAAAACATGAAGGAGGTGGCGACGCCCCATGCGGGCTGGGATGTATTTAAAACCGCTAGCATCAGCGGGGCTTAAAATCAGCGCCCCAATTCGATTGCCACGTTGCATGAGCAACTTGGCCATGATGGCAACAAAGGCCAACATGAGTTCGCGTTTGCTTTGGCCCGCGCTTGCAAAATCCATAGAACCCGACAGGTCCAATAAAAACCAAGCACTGATTTCTCGATCTTCTTGATGCTCTCTCACATACGGCGTCTGCATGCGGGCCGTGACGTTCCAATCGATGTGCCGCACATCGTCATGCGTTTGGTATTCACGCAAGTCGGCCAATTCCAAGCCAGCACCTCTGAACAAGGTTTGGTGGTCTCCCTGTAGCAAGCCATCTAGCCGCCGCAGGACTGTCCACTCGAGCTGCTGCAATAATGCTTCAGCTGACATTCGATGCCATGGGTTGGCTGGGCATGGGGATGGCCTTCATGACTTCTTGAATGATGGCATCGGGTGTTTTCCCCTCAGCCAATGCTGTGTAGGAAAGAACCAAGCGGTGTCTTAAAACATCGGGCACCAAGTCGGCGACATCTTCAGGCAGTGCGTAATCTCGACCGCGCATCAGAGCCAGTGCGCGGGCTCCTTCAATCACCCCAATGCTGGCCCTAGGGCTGGCGCCAAAACTCAGCAGACCTTTCAGGCTTTCCAAACCATAGCGTTCAGGAAAGCGTGTGGCAGAAATCAGTTTGACCGCGTAGTGAATCAGGCTGGGGTCGACATAACAATGTCGGCACTGCGCTTGAAGTTTCTGTAAGTCCTCTGGGTTAACGACACCCGTAACTTGTGCCCCGCCAGAAATCACGCGTTGCACAATGACAAACTCATCATCTTCCGAAGGGTAGTCAATCAATACCTTCATCATGAAGCGGTCTACCTGCGCCTCGGGAAGCGGATAGGTACCTTCCGTTTCAATGGGGTTTTGAGTGGCCATGACCAAGAAGGGCGATGGAACCCGATGTGATTTTCCTGCGATGGTGACTTGTCTTTCCTGCATCACTTCGAGCAAGGCACTTTGAACTTTGGCGGGCGCGCGGTTAATTTCATCGGCCAGCAACAGGTTGGTGAAAACAGGGCCTAAAACGGTGCTGAACTCACTCGTTTGCTGATTGAAAATTCTGGTGCCAACCAAGTCGGCAGGCAACAAATCAGGCGTGAATTGAATTCGACTGAATTGACCATTCAAGGTTTTGGCAAGCGTATTCACAGTCAAAGTTTTTGCCAAGCCTGGCACACCTTCAATCAGGAGGTGCCCCTGTGCAAGCAAAGCAATCAAGACCCGTTCTAAAAAAACGTCTTGCCCTACAACAACCCGCTTGACTTCATACATGACCCTTTGCATCAGCGCTGCGGCCTCTGCAGGGTTATGCAGCTGAGGTGCTGTGTTCTGACCGCGCCAAGCTTCGTTTGATTGCGTCATGTGTTTCCCTCCGAAAATTTAAAAAGGTGGTAAGCCAACGGCACTGCCCGCGCTCTCAATGGTGGTGGCAAAGCCAATGCCAATGAAGGTTCTGGCCGATGTTGGGTTCAGAATGGCGGTCACGATGCCAATGACCTCACCTGACATATTGACCAAGGGGCCACCAGAGTTGCCAGGGTTGGCTGCCGCATCGAATTGAATGAGGCCGCTAAGCGCTTGATTGCCATCAGGCGATTTGAACTGACGATTCAAACCAGACACAACGCCTGCCGAAACTGAAGGTCCGATGCCGAATGGAAAGCCAACCACTACCACTTGGTCGCCTGGCAAGAGTTGCTGACTGGATCCTAAAACTGCCGGCTCAAGATCGTCAGGTATTTTTTGAGGCTTGATGACCGCCAAGTCTTTTTCGGGTTGAACGCCAATGACAATGGCTTCTGCTTCAGTGCCATCAAAAAAAGTAACCTTCAATTTTTTGGCGCCTGCAATGACATGAAAATTGGTCAAAATTGTGCCATCGTCTTTGATGACAACGCCTGTGCCAACACCGCTTTCTTTGTCGACGTCTTTGTTTTTTGGATCGGTGACGTAGGACTGGACATGGACCACAGCACCCTGGACCGATGCAGCGACTTTGGCGCTTTGAGATGGCAGCTCTTTGTTAAGCAATGTGTGCATCACCGCGCCATCAATGTCATTCTGAGTCAGACTTTTGGGCAAGGGGTTGAGCTTGAAGAACACGCCCATGGCAAGCATGCTTAAGACGACGCCGAACAAGAAGACTGCGGCAAAATCCCACCGAAGGATTGATTTCAAGAAATGAAGCTTGTTCGACGTGAGGGCCTCAGAATTGGCTGGCTTGCCTAAGTCGGATGAGGGCGCGGTTGAAACTGTAGCCGTGTTCGTAACAGAAGCTACAGTTCGCGTGCTTTTGCTAAAAACCGCTTCTCGTTTCATGCGAATAACCATAACATAAGCTTCAATGGTAAATTGGCGGAACTTGCGAAAACCCTATTGGCTATGCAATTTCTAAATCCCTTCATGCTTTGGTCCCTGTTGCTCTTGCCGCTCATGCTGGCAGGCTATGTATGGCTTTTGAGGCGCAAGCGGCAGCAAGTTGTGAGCTTTTCCGCCGTCTCTTGGATCTTGCAAAACATGGATCTTCCGTCCCCTTGGCGGCGGCATGTCCCGCCAGCCCTGATTGGCATCGCCATGGCGCTTTTGTTATTTGCCAGTGCCAGACCGATGGCCAGGGTCACCCTGCCAGCCGACTACATGACGCTCATCATGGCCATAGACGTCTCCCGAAGCATGTTGGCAGAAGATGTAGAACCCAGCCGAATTAAGGCGGCTCAAAAGGCGGCCAAAGAATTTTTACAAGACCTGCCCAAAAACGTTCGAGTGGGAATCGTTTCGTTTGCCGGCAACGCACAGGTCGTGCAGCATGTGTCGCAAGACAAAGACGAGCTGGTTGCTGCAATTGATCGTTTCCAATTGCAGAGGGGCACAGCCACAGGCAGCGGCCTGTTGTTGGCCTTGAGCACACTCAGGCCAGAAGCTCAGATTGACTTGGAGGCGGCGCTCTACAACACCAATCCTTTTAGCTACAGCAATCAAGGCCAGTCGGGTGGTGCAAAAAGTTTGGATGCCAAACCAGTCGCTAAAGAGCGAGCCCCCGAACCGCCCGGCTCCTACAAGGGTGGCGCCATCGTTTTACTCTCGGATGGACGCCGCACGACGGGCCCTGATCCCTTGCTGGCTGCAAAGAGAGCCGCTGATTTGGGTGTGCGTGTTTACACCGTTGGTTTCGGCACACCGAATGGCTTTATTCCGGGCTACGAGGGCTATTCATTTTTCACCAAAGTGGATGAAGAATCTTTAAAGGCCATCGCCAAGATCACTGAGGCAGACTATTTCAAGGCGGGTTCGGCAGAAGATTTGAAACAAGTCTACAAACACCTCTCTACGCAATTCACAATGGAAAAACGCGACACAGAAATTACAGCCTTGCTATCGGGGTTGGCGCTGGTGTTGGTTTTTATCGCACTTTTGCTTTCGGCACTCTGGTTCAAAATAGGCCCGCAGAATTCTTTTAAATCTTTTGTGAGGTGATGCAATGGTCGACAGCGGCATCTTGAAAATTGAGTCCATGAAAAACCGATGTACCCCTGCAGAATGGCAGGCCCGAGTTGACCTGGCGGCTTGCTATCGCTTGGTGGATATTTATGGCATGTCCGACATGATGGCCAACCATGTCTCTTGCAGTGTGCCGGGCGAAGAGGGCGCCTTTTTGATCAATGCTTACGGCATGATGTACGAAGAAATCACAGCTTCCAGCCTGATCAAAATTGATATTCACGGCAATATTTTGGACAAGCCCGACTTTGGCGAATTGAACTATGGCATCAACAAAGCAGGTTATGTCATTCACAGTGCCATTCATGAAGCACGGCCAGAAGTTAGATGCATTATTCACACGCACAGTTGGGCTTCCATGGCGGTTTCTGCACTCGAGTGTGGCTTGTTGCCCTTAACGCAAACTGCCATGCGGTTTTTGAAAATTGCCTACCATGACTACCAAGGCGTGGTTCTTAACAACGAAGAGAAAGCCTCTTTGCTCAAAGACTTGGGGCAGGGTGAGGCTTTGATTTTGCGCAACCATGGCGCACTCACAGTGGGTAAAAGTGTGGGAGAAGCGTTTAACTGGGCGCACAGATTAGAGCTGGCGTGTCACTCCCAATTGGCTGCCATGGCTTGCAATACGCCCTTCACCAAAGTGGCGCCAGATGTTTTAGAAGAAACATGGAACAACTACCAACCTAGCACTCGCAGGCCATATGGCTTGATGGAGTGGCCAGCACTGTTGCGCAAATTAGACCGCTTAGATCCAAGCTTTAAGACTTAAATGGGTTTGATTCGATTCAGTTTCAATCAAGTGCGCTTATGAAGATATTGCTGTCAGAGTTGGCACTGCGTGGGCTGTCAAAGGACATTGCCAGAGTGATGGGCTCTCGGCCATTTGAATGCGTGAGCTTTGAGGATGCTGTTGCATCGGGCCGGCGAGATTTTGATGTGGCCTTTGTATCAAGGGATGTCACAGGTTTGTCTACCAAGCATGAGCTTGCGCCTAGCCTCAAGGCTTGCTACCAAGTCTTAGAAGAGTCGCCCAATTTACGTTGGGTTCATATCCACTCTGCAGGCGCTGATCGCGATGTGTACGTTCGTTTGAAAGCCAAGGGCGTGCAAGTCGCCACATCGTCAGGCGCCAATGCCGAAGTGGTAGCCCAAACGGCTCTGGCTGGCTTACTGGCTTTGTCAAGAAAATTTCCAGAATTGATTCATGCCATGCATGCGAAAAAATGGGCGCCTTTGTTAGGTTCTCAATTGCCTCCCGACTTAAGCGGTCAAACGGCTTTGTTGGTGGGGTGGGGCCCTATCGCACAAAGGGTGGCGCAGTTTCTGACAATGCTGGGGCTTCGTTTGAAAGTCGTTCGCCAGCAAGTTCAGTCTGAATCTTTTGCCATGCCTGCCGGTCATTCACCGCAGCCAGAAATGCTGACCTTTGAAGCCATTGACAGCGCGTTGCCTACAACCGACTGGGTCATTTTGATGTGCCCTTTGACCCCCAAAACCCGAGGCTTGATCAATGCCCAAAGATTGAATTTGCTGCCACCAGGGGCTGGCCTGGTGAATGTGTCGCGAGGTGAGGTTGTGGTTGAAAAGGACTTGATTGAAGCGCTCCAAAATGGCAGATTAGGAAGCGCTTACCTTGATGTTTTCGAGCACGAGCCCCTGCCCCAAACATCACCCCTGTGGAATTTGCCGAACGTGATTCTGACGCCCCATTCAGCTGGATTTTCTGCAGGGAACGAATTGAGAGTGAGCCACATGTTCTTGGATAATCTTGCTACTTGGGCTTTTGAATAAAAAATACCATGCTACAATCCTAGGCTTAGCGGCTGTAGCTCAGCTGGATAGAGTACTTGGCTACGAACCAAGGGGTCGTGGGTTCGATTCCTGCCAGCCGCACCAGAATTTCGGTTCTAGAACAACAGCTTAGAGGCGTATGCCCCTAGGCTGTTTTTCTTTGTGCAAAACGGGTTTGAATAGACATATCCCAACTAGAGACCATGAGCAAAGCTTTCACACGGGAAACAGACAACGACGCTGATGACGACGGGGAAGACCCTAGCCTGCCGCCTTTGCCAGCAGGCACCCGCAACTACATGACCCCTCAGGGCTATGCCAATTTGCGTGCGGAGCTGTTTACGCTCATGGACGATGAGCGCCCCAAGGTGGTTGAAATTGTGCATTGGGCAGCCAGCAATGGCGATCGCTCTGAAAACGGTGATTACATTTACGGCAAAAAGCGTTTGCGTGAAATTGATCGGCGCCTTCGCTTTCTGACCAAACGCTTAGAAATTGCCGAAGTCACAGACCCCAGCGCACACCATGGCAAAAATCAAGTTTTCTTTGGCGCCACAGTTACCTATGTGGAAGAAAATGGGGTTGAGCGCACTGTCACCATTCGAGGCATTGACGAGGCCGATAGCTTGAAGGGCGAGGTGAGTTGGGTGTCACCTATTGCGCGCACCCTGTTGAAGTCAAGCACTGGCGATGTGCTCAAGTTGGTCACACCGCAAGGCTGGCGTGAAATTGAAGTGTTGAATGTGACTTATCCTAAGCCAAGTGAGCACTGACATTGAAACTGAAGCTTAAACACAGGCTGAATTAGCGCCTTATTCTTCAGCCGAACTTTGTCCTCGCACACGGTGAGTCATGCGCTCTGCATTCAATACCGCAGGTGTGCGTTTCAAGTTTTTCAGAACCGTTTCAAGATGGTTGACATCGCGCACGGAAATGACGAAGGTATTTTCAGCGGCATCTTGCACACTGGCTTGCCCCATTTCTACATGAACAATGTCCACCTCTGAGTTGGCCAGCGTGCCAGCCACTCTGGCCAATACACCCTTGGTGTTGACCACGGTGACGCGGATGCTGGTTTCAAAACTGCGCATCATTTCATCAGACCACTCCACCCCGATGAAGCGTTCGCTGTCTTTTTGCTGGAGTTTCATGCCGACGCTGCAATGGGCCGTGTGAATGGCCAAGCCTTCACCGCGGCCTAAGTAGCCAATGATTTTGTCGCCAGGCAGTGGGCGACAGCAAGGTGCGTAAACGACTGAGGCGTTTTCGGTGCCATCCAACAGAATAGCGCCTTGAGAGATGGTGTCGTTGGCCATGAAACGTTCGCGTGTCATGAGCAGCGGGTCGGGCTTCTCGCCCATCTCTGATAACAAAGCTGCCATGCGTTTGGCCACAATGCTAGCGATGCGTTTGCCAAGCCCAACATCGACCAACAAATCACTTCTATTTCGGTTGCCAGTGAAGCGCAAAACTTTTTCCCACAGGCCGTGGTAACGGGTGGGATCGTCTGGTAATTTTTCAATGCCTTCAGCGCGCAATGCTTGCGTGATAAGTTTCAAGCCCAAGTCCATGGATTCACTGTGTGCCATGGTTTTGAGGTGATGCCTGATTCTGGAGCGCGCGCGGCCCGTTCTTACAAAGCCAAGCCATGATGGGTTGGGTGCTGAAACGGGTGCCGTCATGACCTCAACCACGTCGCCATTTTTTAACTCTGTGCGCAATGGAACTTGTTGGTTGTTGATTTTGGCCGCCACCAAATGATCGCCAAGATTGCTGTGAATCATGTAGGCGAAATCGACCACGGTTGCACCGCGTGGGAGTGACATGATTTGGCTCTTTGGCGTGAAAACATAAACGGCATCGGGAAATAAATCAACTTTGACATGGTCCCAAAATTCGGAAGCGTCACGCGTTTCTTTTTGGATGTCTAAAAGTGATTGCAGCCATTGAGTGCCCAAGCGTTCGGCTTCCATGCTGCCAGTGGCGTTGTCTTTGTACAACCAGTGCGCGGCAACACCAGACTCGGCCACCACATTCATGGCCTCGGTGCGCATCTGAAATTCAACATTGACGCCAGAGGGCCCCACCAAAGTGGTGTGCAATGACTGGTAGCCATTCACTTTGCCAATGGCAATGTGGTCCTTGAACTTGCCAGGGACAGGCTTGTACATCTGATGCAAAATACCCAAAGCGGTATAGCAATCAATCACCGATGGAACAATGAGCCTGAAGCCATAAATGTCGGTTACTTGAGCAAAACTCAGGTGCTTGCCATCCATTTTTTTGTAGATGGAAAAGAGCGTTTTTTCGCGGCCAGAAATTTGCACATCAATTTTTGCCTTTGAGAAGGTGGACTCAAGTTCGGCTTGAACTTTTTGAATCAAATCACGTCTTCGATTTCGAGCCTTGGCAACGGCCTTTGCCAGAATGGCATAGCGCCAAGGCTTCAAGTGGCGAAAAGACAAATCTTGCAATTCGCGGTAGGTTTGATTCAAGCCTAAGCGGTGTGCAATCGGTGCATAAATTTCGATTGTTTCTGAAGAAATCCGCGCCCATTTTTCACGAGGCATATCGGCCATGGTGCGCATGTTGTGCGTGCGATCGGCCAACTTGATCAAGATCACTCGCACATCTCGGGCCATGGCCAAGAGCATTTTCCGGAATGATTCAGCCTGATTTTCTTCTCGTGTGTTGAACTCCAATTTGTCCAACTTGGTTAAGCCATCGACCAATTCAGCCACAGAAGATCCGAACTTTTCAATCAAGTCAGACTTGGTGACATTGCAATCCTCCATGACGTCGTGCATGAGCGCCGCCATCAAAGCTTGCGCATCAAGCTTCCACTCCGTGCACTGGGTGGCCACTGAAATAGGGTGTGTGATGTAGGGCTGACCATCTTTGCGAAGTTGGCCCAAATGCGCTTCATCTGCAAATCGATAGGCTTTGCGCACCAGGTCGATATCTGTTGCCGAGAGGTAGCTGAGTTTGGCGACCAAGGCGGCAAAACTGGCCGCAGCGGCGTTGGCAGCACTGGCACTTGGCATGCCAACCAAGATGTTGTGAGCGTTATCTCGTTTTCCGAGCATGGATGTACCAGCGGAATTGTGAAAAACAGATGTAAAAGCTGCGCGCATGCCTTAAATGTAACGCGACTGTGAAAAAGCCCCAGGTTTAGAAACTTTGGGGCTTTTTGCGGCTAGGCCCGGAAGGCCTAGCTGAATGTAGAAATTAGTTTACTTTTTTCAGCATTTCCAAACCAACTTTGCCGGCAGCAATTTCTCGCAGGGCTGTGACGCCTGGCTTGTTTTTGCTTTCGACGCGGGGCGTGTGACCTTGACTTAGCATGCGTGCGCGGTAAGTGGCAGCCAATACCAATTGGAAACGGTTAGGGATCTGTTCGAGGCAATCTTCAACGGTAATGCGGGCCATAACGGTCTCCGGTAAAAAATCAGGTGATATGAAGGGATTCGAAAGTTTCGGCACGGGCTCGGTGCTGGGCTAGGTATTTCAGTCGCTGAGCGTGCACGATGGCCTTGAGGTCAAACAAGGCGCGATCGAAAACTTCGTTGATTATAACGAAGTCGAACTCTTTGACCTGGGCCAACTCAATGGCGGCATTTTGCAGGCGCAATTCGATGGTTTCCGTGCTGTCCTCGCCTCGGCGCTCCAATCGGCTGCGCAATTCTTCCCAACTGGGGGGGAGGATGAAGATCAGGATGGCGTTGGCATACATCTTTTGAATTTGAATAGCGCCTTGGTAATCAATTTCTAAAATGACGTCAGAGCCTTGCGTCATGCGCTCTTCCAGCATCTTTTTGGAGGTGCCGTAACGGTGGCCGTGCACATTGGCCCACTCCACAAAGGCATCTCCGGCCACCATGGCATCAAACTCTTGTTGAGACACAAAGAAGTACTCACGGCCGTGTTTTTCTTGGCCGCGGGGCGCGCGAGTGGTGTGAGACACCGAAGGCGACACGCGAGCGTCTAGTTCCATCAGGGCCTTCACCAGGCTGGACTTGCCCGCTCCACTGGGAGCGGCTACAACGTAGAGGTTTCCAGGATATTCCATGGCAAGGAGTGTAATGGGGTATGAGGCTTGTGGTGGTGCTGTGTGACGACTTATTCGATGTTTTGCACTTGTTCACGCATTTGCTCAATGAGCACCTTCATGTCAACCGATATGTTGGTCAGTTCAAGGGCGGCCGATTTAGATCCCAAGGTATTGGCTTCCCGGTGGAGTTCTTGAATGAGAAAGTCCAAGCGCTTGCCAATGTCGCCACCCTTTTTAATCAAACGACTGAGCTCATCCAAATGGGAGGCCAATCGGGTGAGTTCCTCGGCCACATCGATGCGAATGGCAAAAGCAGTGGCTTCTGTCAGGGCGCGGTCTTTGGCGACATCGGACGACACGGTGCCGCCAGACAAGGCCATGGCCTCGTTCCAACGGTCAATGAAGCGCTGGCGCTGCTGTTCAACCAACAGGGGCAACAAGGGTGCCGCTTGTTCTGCCAAAGTACGCAGTTGGCTTATTCGGTCTTGCAACATGTCGGCCAGCCGTGCACCCTCTCTAGCTCGGGCGTCTTTAAGCGCTTTTACCGCTTGTGTGGCCAAGGGCATCAGGTCGGCCTCGTTCAGGCCTAAGCCTGACTTTTCGTGAGAGGCCAGTTTGATGACATCAGAAACACTGAGATCTCGCGCACCTGGCAGCCAGCTTTGAATTTTGTTTTGCAAACTCAAGAGTTTTTGAAGTGTGCCAATGGCTGGATCGGTCAGCTCGGTCTCTTGGTTGCTGTGATAAACAGCACGAACCTCGACCTTGCCTCGCTTGATGTGCTGAACGATGTGTTCACGAAGCGCAGGCTCTGTGTGACGCAGTTCGTCGGGAAGGCGAAAACTCAGATCCAAAAAGCGGCTGTTGACCGATCTGATTTCCAAACCAAAACGGACCGTTGGGGAGGCTGAGGAATCTGTGTTTCCCTCTGCGGCAGACGTGCTGGATTGCACGCTAGCATACCCGGTCATACTGTAAACTGGCATGGATTCTTTCTTGGATACAGCAGCAAGACACTGCCGATCAGTTGGGGGCTTGGCCGCTCTGCCTGTTGCCCATAGCCCATTATCTCAAACTTAAACAACGCTTCACCATGACCAGTTCCTCTACAAATTCTTCACGCGCCCATGGCCGAAATCAAAACCAATTGCGCACCGTGAAAATCACGCGGGGTTACACCGTGCATGCAGAAGGCTCTGTGCTCATTGAGTTTGGCGATACCCGCGTGTTGTGCACAGCTTCTGTGGAAGAGAAGGTGCCTGGACACAAAAAAGGCAGCGGCGAGGGGTGGGTCACTGCTGAATACGGCATGCTGCCACGCGCTACTCACACCCGCGGCGATCGCGAAGCCGCACGCGGCAAACAAAGTGGTCGCACTCAAGAAATTCAACGCCTAATTGGTCGTTCCATGCGCGCTGTGTTTGATTTGAAAAAATTAGGCGAGCGCACCATTCACCTCGATTGCGATGTGTTGCAGGCCGATGGCGGCACTCGCACAGCCAGCATCACTGGCGCATTTGTGGCCGCTCAAGATGCCGTCGATTGGCTCATGCACCAAGGCAAATTGACAGAGTCACCTATTTTAGATTCGGTCGCGGCCATTTCTGTTGGATTGAAGGATGGCACTGCATTGCTTGATTTGGATTACACCGAAGACTCTTCGTGCGACACCGATATGAATGTCGTTATGACGGGTGCAGGCAATTTTGTGGAAGTACAAGGTACGGCTGAAGGTGTGGCATTTACACGCAAAGAAATGGACAGTTTGTTGGCATTGGCAGAAAAAGGTATTGCAGAGTTGGTTCAATTGCAAAAGCAATCCCGTCAAACGCACGTGCACGCCGGAGCCTAATTTCATGAAGATGGTTTTGGCGTCTAACAACTCGGGTAAATTGGCCGAATTGCAAACCATGTTTGGCGCGCTCAATGTGCAATTGGTCCGCCAGTCTGAGTTGAATATTTCTGAAGCCCCAGAGCCCTACAAAACATTTGTTGAAAACGCTTTGGCCAAAGCACGTCATGCTGCTAAACAAAGTGGCTTGCCCGCTGTGGCAGACGATGCCGGCTTGTGCATTGATGCCTTTGGTGGCTTGCCTGGCGTAGATACAGCCTACTATTGCACGCAATTTGGGTATGAAAAATCAGATGCCAACAATGTGACGGCAGTGCTTGAGCAAATGGCCGATGTTGAAAACCGACGTGCCGCCATGGTGAGTACTTTGGTGGCCGTTAGAAGTGCCTACGACCCAGAGCCTTTGATTGCAGTGGGCCGTGTGGTGGTTGACATTGCAAGAGAACCTTTAGGTGACAACGGTTTTGGATTTGACCCCGTGTTGTTCTTGCCTGAATTTGGAAAAACTTTTGCGCAGTTGCCCGTGGAAGTGAAGAACGCCAACAGCCACCGAGGTCGATCCTCGCAAGCCATGGTAGCGCTCATGCGCGAGCGCTGGGGTCTTTGAATGAAACAAGCCTTTGACGTGGTACACGCCATGCGGCCTGGCTTGCTGCAATTGCAATCATTGCCACCACTTTCTTTGTATGTGCACTTGCCGTGGTGCATTCAAAAATGTCCCTACTGCGATTTCAATTCACACGAATGGCGCGACAACTCACAAGCCATGCCAGAGCAGCGCTACATCGATGCCTTGTTGACAGATTTAGAAACCAGTTTGCCTTTAGTTTGGGGTCGTCCTGTTCACAGTGTATTCATTGGCGGGGGTACGCCCAGTTTGTTCACGCCGAGCAGCATCGATCGATTGATCAGTGGCATCAGGGCCCGGTTGCCTTTGGAAGCAGAGGCTGAAATTACATTGGAAGCCAACCCAGGTACCTTTGAAAAAGATCGCTTTAAAGCTTTTCGTGCAGCCGGTGTCACGCGTTTGTCGATTGGCGTGCAGAGTTTCAATGACGGGCATTTAAAGGCGCTTGGCCGCGTGCACAACCGAGATCAAGCCATGGCTGCCGTTGAAGAAGCGCAGTCTGCTTTTGAAACCTTCAACTTGGATTTGATGTATGCCCTGCCGGGTCAAACTTTGAGCGATCTGACGCAAGATGTTCAAACAGCTTTGAGTTTCAAGCCGCCTCACATTTCCATTTATCACCTCACTATCGAGCCCAACACGCTGTTTGCCAAACATCCGCCCGTGTTGCCCGAAGACGACGATGCCTACGCCATGATGGACTTGATCACTGAAATGACAGGCGCTGAAGGTCTGCAAAGGTATGAGGTGTCTGCCTATGCCAAGCCGGGCCACAAATGTTGGCACAACCTCAACTATTGGCAGTTTGGCGATTATTTGGGCATTGGGGCTGGCGCGCACAGCAAGCTGAGTTTTGCGCATCGCATTACTCGTCAAGTGCGTTTTAGAGAGCCGCAACTCTACATGACCCAAGCGCTGAAAGGAGAGCCTGCCACGCAGCATGAAGAAGTGTCGCGCGAAGAATTGCCCTTTGAGTACATGCTCAATGCCTTGCGTTTGAAAGAGGGCTTTAGCTTGACCGATTACATGGCTAGAACTGGATTGGCCATGACCTCGATTCAGAAGGGTTTGGAACAGGCAGAAGCCAAAGGCTTGCTAGTTAGAGATTTGGCCAAAGTTCGGCCCACTGAAAAGGGCTTCGATTTTTTGAGCGATCTGCAAGAATTATTTTTAGCAGAACGTTAAGCATTGCGCCATCAAAGAAGCGCTGCACTTTTTAGGCAGTTGAAGAAATAGCCGAGCTCATTTTCTTGCCAAACTCACGAAACATGGCGATGGTTTGATCGGTCGGAATGAGGTACTTGGCGCGCTTGTCTTCGGTTTGGTTGAATGTCTTCAGCAAATCTTTTTGACGCAAGCGAGTGATGCGCTTGTGCAAGGTGGCAGGCGAACCCAAGTGAGCAAGGCCAATGGCTTCACGAACAGTCATGACGCGGTTTTCAAACCAACGCAAAGCAATTTCTTCAAGCAATGCTTTTTCATTGGCGTCTAATTGCGGTCCGTCAGGTAGTTCTTGGATAGACTTGGCCAATTGCAGAAACCGCATGTAGGCATTGGCACTGGCTGATTTGCATTGAGAATTCATGAGCGGATTCTATGTGCAGAATTCAAAAAGATGGTTTGAATATTTGTAAATCTTCACTGTTTTTTCACTCCGTGTGCAGCAGTTCCCACAGGCGAAACGGTGTCATGGGCATTTGTAACTTCAGCGCTTTATTGGCATTCCCATTTCTGGCCATGGCATCAGCCACGGCATTCACCACACAAGGTGTTGCACCAATCGTGCCCAACTCGCCCACGCCTTTCACGCCCAAGACGTTGTTGGTGCTGGGAACCGTTTGGTTGGTAAATGTATGGAACATTTCCGGCATGATGTCAGCGCGGGGTGCCGCATAGTCCATCAAACTGCCAGTGAGCAATTGACCGCTTTCTGGGTCGTAGACCAAACCCTCTAACAGGGCTTGCCCCATGCCTTGCACGGCGCCGCCGTCAAGTTGCCCCTCCACAATCATGGGGTTCACAATGCGGCCTGCATCGTTCATCGAGGTGTAAGACACCACTTTGGTTTCGCCCGTTGCAGGGTTGAGTTCGATCTCGCAAATATGACACCCGTTGGGCCAAGTGGGGCCACTGGCGGTGGTGCTCGATTGCATTTCGATGCGCGCCTCAGGTTGGCGCTTGGCCAAGTCTGCCAGTGAAATTTTCAGGTCAGTGCCTTTGACGCTGAATGTGCCGCCTTGGTAGGCTAAATCTGCCGCAGAGGCTTCTAAAGCTTGGCCTGCCAGTTCGCGAGCTTTGTCCAAAGTTTTCTCGGCACCCACGCGCATGGCCGAACCCCCAGTGAAAAGAGACCTAGAGCCCGCGCTGCCAAAGCCGTTGGCGCGGTCGGTGTCGCCCAAAATGACGCGCACTTGTGAAATGTCAACACCAAAAACATCGACCACCAATTGGGCAAGTGAGGTGGCAATGCCCTGACCCATGGCATTGACGGCAGAGGCTACTTCAATCATGCCATCGGCCAAAATTTGGACCTGCACGTTTTCTTCTAGCGCGTTGCCGCCTGTCCATTCCAAAAAGGTGGCAATGCCCAAACCACGCCATAAGCCTTTGGCCTTGGAGGCGGCTTCCCGTTTGGCAAAGCCGTGCCAGTCCGCCTTGTCCAAAGCCTCGTCCATGATCATCTCAAAGGCGCCGGTGTCGTAGACCTGGCCCATTGGATTCTTGTAGGGCATTTGTTCGGGCTTGATGAAATTTTTGCGTCGCAGTTGCACGCGGTCAATGCCGCTCACGCGTGCAGCTTCGTCCAACAAACGCTCCATGTTGTAAATGGCTTCAGGGCGACCTGCACCGCGGTAAGCGCCGGTACTTGCGGTATGGGTCATCACGCCCGTGAAATGGTAGTCAATGGTTTGAATGTCGTAGACGCTGCTTTGCACCCAAGGGCCAATGAGCATTTGGATGGCCAAACCGGTCATGGTGGGGTAGGCCCCCACATTGGCCAAAGTTTCGATGCGCAAACCCAAAATTTTGCCGTCTTGGGCCAAGGCCAAAGAGGCTTTGGTTTGAATGTCGCGGCCATGGGCGCTGCTCAAAAATTCTTCGCTGCGGTCGGCAATCCATTTCACAGGCCGAGCCAAGGTGTGGGCGCAAAAAGCCGTCACCACGTCTTCTGCATAGGCGCCTGTTTTCATGCCAAAGCCACCGCCCACATCGCCCACGAGGACGCGGACTTTTTCTTTGTCAATGCTGAGCAGATCGGAAACTGTGGTGCGAACGCCAGATGGCATTTGACTGCTCATGCGAATGGTCAGTCGACCGTTTTCGGGGTAAGCCAACACGCTTCGGGGTTCGATGGCCAGAGCGGCTACGCGTTGGTTCACAATGTCCAAATGAATTACATGTGCGGCTTGCGCAAAGGCCGCTTGGGTGGCCGCGATGTCGCCATAGCGAGTTTCTGCCACGCGGTTGTCTGGCGCATCTGTGAACAAAGGTGCATTGGGTGCCAGTGCGTCTGCTAAGGTGCTTGCGCTTTGTAAGGGGTCAAACTCAATCTGAATGGCCTCAGTCGCATTGCGCGCGTTTTCTTCAGTGTCAGCCACAACAGCCACAATGGGTTCGCCTACAAATCGAACGGTGTCTGTGGCCAGGGGGTAGCGTGTCGTGCAAGACAAGGGGCTGCCATCTGCCCGTTTGAAGTTCATGGGACGCGCCATGGGCTTGACGCCTGCCGCCAAGAGGTCTTGACCTGTGATGAGGCCATAGACGCCCGGCATGGCCTTGGCAGCAGTGGTGTCAAGGTTGGTAATTTTGGCGTGTGGGTAGGGGGAGCGAAGGAAGACCAAATAAGACTGGCCAGGCAGGGTGACGTCGTTGGTGTACTGACCTGCGCCTAGCAAAAGCTGCTGGTCTTCGAGCCGTTTAACCGATTTGCCGCTGCCAAATCGGGTGGTCTCAGGGGATGAATCTAAAGATGGGGTGGCTAAAGCTTGGTTCACAGACGGGTTCTCCTTGGGACGCAGTGTAGCTTTGAAGTGTATTTTTTGCTTAAGAGGGCGAAAATGGCTCGCGCCGAGTTGCCCCATGGGTGACACTTAGGTAGGATGGCGTCAGATTGACGAAGTGAGGTCCGTTATGGACAATTTTTTTCTGCTGGTTATTGCTGTCCTTTTTATCCTTTTGGCAGGTTTTCTGATTTTCTATTTTCAGACCCAGCAAAGTTTTCAAGAAATTACTGAAAAGCTAGAGGAAATTCAGCATCCTCACGGCAGCATGCTTCCTTCTGAAACACTCAAACGCGATTTGGCTTTGCACCACGACAAGCTTGTATTGCTTGAGGCTGACATTTCTAAAAACCTTCGCGAGTCCTTGACCGAGGAAGAGTTGAAAATGTTTGACGTAGCGCGGCATCATATTAAAGCCAGCATTGCCGGCCTCAAAGCCAGCGGTGAATGGGTGGGAATGCCCTTTGAATATGAGTGGACTGAAATGTTGGATCGATTGCCCAATGTGCTGAGCTTGTACAGAAAGTCTGAGGCCGATAAACGGGCCAAAGAAATAGAACAAGACCAAGGCGCAACGCCTGCCAATTAAGTCAGAGCGCTAAAATAAAGGGCAAAGTCAAATTTACCCTTTTTTTCGCTCATTATTTTTTGACTTGAATCAATTCTGAATGGGCATCTTCTGCGATCATTCAGCCACATGTTCAGCGTTTCCAATCTTTGTTGCTCCCGCGGTGAAAAACGTCTGTTTTCAGGAGTTTCCTTTTCATTGCAAGTCGGTGAGTACTTGCATTTAGAGGGCGACAATGGGGTTGGGAAAACCAGCTTGCTAAGGCTGGCTTGCGGCTTAAGTCCTCTGGAAGAGGGCGAGATTTGCTGGCAAGGCCAGCCAGTTTGCGAAAATTCAGATGAATTTAGAGCCAATCTGGCCTATCTCGGGCACCAATTGGCCCTCAAAGAAGACCTGACCCCCCTAGAAAATCTACTGTCCCATGCCGCTGTGGCTGGGCGAAAGTTGTCTTTGACCGATGCCAAGGCAGCCTTGGCTCAGTTGGGCCTCAGGGGGCGGGAACATTTGCCTGTTCGGGTTTTGTCTCAAGGTCAAAAGCGCCGAACGGCTTTGGCGCGCCTGGTGGTCAGCACCGCCAAATTGTGGATCTTAGACGAGCCGTTTGTGGCCTTAGACCCCGCAGCCCAAAATGCGCTTTCTGAAGTTATCAACGCCCACCTAAGCAGTCAGGGTATGGTGCTTTTAACCAGCCACCAAGCGGTTTCACTGGCCGGCCAAGGCCGCTCTTACAGGCTAAGTGCATGAGTGCTTTTGTTGCCATCGTAAAGCGCGACCTGACCTTGGCCTTAAGGCGCAAAAATGAGGTGATTACTTCCGTGTTTTTCTTTGTCGTGGTCGCGGCGCTTTTCCCCCTAGGTATTGGCCCTGAAATGAACACGCTTCGATTGGTAGCCCCGGGCATCTTGTGGGTAGGGGCTTTGTTGGCCAGCATGCTGTCTTTGAGCCGCATGTTTGCCACCGACTACGCAGATGGCACCTTGGAGCAAATGGCCTTATCGCCCAACAGTTTATCTTTGATGGTTGCCGCCAAAATCTTGGCGCACTGGTTACTCTCTGGCTTACCTTTGGTTTTATTGGCGCCTATTCTGGGTTTGCAATTTGACCTTTCTACTAACGCGCTTTGGGTTTTAACTTTGAGTTTGCTTTTGGGGACACCGGTACTTTCCTTGATTGGCGCAGTGGGCGCGGCCCTCACATTGGGCGTGCGCGGCGGCGATGTGCTTTTGTCTTTATTGGTTTTGCCTTTGTATGTGCCAGCGCTGGTGTTTGGCGCTGGTGCTGTACAAGCAGAAATCAGTGGCTTGGGTGCTTCTGCCCATTTGTCGGTGTTGGCTGCTCTCGTTTTGGTGGCGGCCGTGTTCAGTCCTTGGGCGAGTGCGGTATCGCTTCGCATTGCAATTGAATCTTAAGCAGTCAATCAAACAATGATTCAAAAACTATTTTTTTACGCATCGCCCCAAAACTTTTACCCTTTGGCTGGAAAGCTTTGGCCCGTGTTTGCTTGTCTGGCAACAGGGCTCACAGTTTGGGGCCTGTGGCTTGGTATGTTTGTGGCGCCTTCTGATTTTCAGCAGGGCCAGGGCTATCGCATTATTTTTGTTCATGTGCCTGTTTCATGGATGTCCATGGTCATATATCTGGCCATGGCTTTTTGGGCGTTGCTGGGCCTGACTTTCAACACACGCCTGTCGGGCATGATGACCAAAGCCTTGGCGCCTACCGGTGCCATTTGTGCGTTCTTGTCGCTTTGGACGGGTGCACTTTGGGGCAAGCCCATGTGGGGTACTTGGTGGGTGTGGGATGCACGTCTCACTTCTGAGCTTATATTGTTCTTTTTGTATTTGGGCCACATTGCCCTGACCAACGCCATTGACGATCCTCGACGCGCCGACAAAGCGGGTGGTATCTTGGCCTTGGTGGGTGCACTCAATGTGCCTGTCATTTACTTTTCTGTGAAGTGGTGGAACACCTTGCACCAGGGTGCCTCGGTGTCACTGACCAAAGGGTCTAGCATGGCTGAGGTTATGCTTGAAGCCATGCTGATCATGGGCGTTGCGTTTTGGATGTATGCAGTGGCCATGGCCCTTTACCGAGTGCGCAGCATTATTTTGGTTCGCGAGAGACATACACAATGGGTGGCCGAATTGCCTGAGGTCAAAGCTCAAATGATGAAGAACACTGCTGGAGGTGCCAACGCATGATTTGGAACAGCTGGACTGAATTTTGGGCCATGGGTGGGTATGGTCTTTATGTTTGGGGTAGTTTCGGTGTCACTGCACTGTGTCTGGCTTTGGAAATGATCTGGGTCAAAAATGCGCGTGCTCAAGCCCTGGCCCAAATAAGCGACGAATTGGTTGCAAAAACGAACAGCAAGGAGTGGTCCTGATGAAACCTAGACATCAACGATTTTTATTGATTGCCGCGGGTGTATCCGCATTGGCCATAGCGGGTGCTTTTGTTTTGAATGCTTTTCAAAGTAACTTGGTGTTCTTCTTTACTCCCACGCAAGTTTACAAAGGCGAGGCGCCCAAGGGCAAAGCGTTTCGTGTGGGCGGTATGGTCAAAGAAGGTAGCTTGATCAAAGACGGCGAGAACGTTAAGTTTGTCGTCACCGACTTTGCCCACGAAGTGCCTGTTGCTTACAAGGGCATCTTGCCCGACTTGTTCAAAGAGGGTAAGGGCGTTGTGGCGCAAGGCAAATTGTCGGATGGCCAATTGTTTGCGGCCGCCGAGGTTTTGGCCAAGCACGACGAAAACTACATGCCTCCTGAGGCGCAGCACGCATTGGATGAGGCAGCTGCTGCCAAGGCTGCACAATCTGTGAAGCCTTATAAATAATTGAAAAGAGTTTGGAATGATTGTTGAAATTGGTCACTTTGCCTTGATTTTGGCTGCGTGTGTGGCGCTGGTTCAAGGTGTTTTGCCGCTTGCTGGAACCATCAATGACAACCAACGTTGGCAAGCCTTGGCAAAACCGGCTGCAACGCTTCAATTTTTATTGATTGCGTTCTCTTTTGCTGTGCTGGCGCATGGGGCTTTGACCGATGACTTCTCGATCAAATACATTGCAGGGCATTCCAACTCGCTGCTTCCTACGCAATACAAATTTGCATCGGTGTGGGGTGGCCACGAAGGCTCCTTGTTGCTGTGGATGCTGATGTTGTCAGGGTGGACCTTGGCAGTTGCCATTTTTTCTCGCACATTGCCTTTGGCCATGGTGGCCCGTGTGATTGGCATTTTGGGCTTGGTGTCAACCGGCTTCCTCATGTTCATCTTGATCACGTCCAGTCCGTTTGAACGTTTGTTGCCAGCGCCTCTTGACGGTAAAGATTTGAACCCCTTGCTGCAAGACCCCGGTTTGGTCATCCACCCTCCCATGCTTTACATGGGCTATGTGGGGTTCTCTGTGGCCTTTGCTTTCGCTGTGGCGGCTTTGTTATCGGGCCGAATGGACGCAGCTTGGGCGCGCTGGTCTCGGCCATGGACCATCGTGGCATGGATATTCATGACGGCAGGCATTGCCTTGGGTTCATGGTGGGCCTATTACGAATTGGGTTGGGGCGGTTGGTGGTTTTGGGATCCGGTCGAAAACGCATCGCTCATGCCTTGGTTGTTTGGCACCGCCCTCATTCATGCTCTGATGGTCACAGACAAGCGCGGCGGCTTCAAAGCTTGGTCGGTGTTGCTGGCCATCGGCGCATTTTCACTGTCGCTCTTGGGCACCTTCTTGGTTCGATCCGGTGTGCTCACATCGGTTCATGCCTTTGCTTCCGACCCCAAGCGCGGCGTCTTCATTTTGATTTTCTTGGCAGTGGTGGTCGGTGTGTCACTGACGCTTTTTGCGTGGCGAGCCCCCAAGGCCACACTTGGCGGCAAGATGGGTTTGGTCTCGCGTGAGTCCATGCTCATTGCCAACAGTGTGTTGTTGGTGGTGGCCACGGGTGCTGTGTTGTTGGGCACCATTTATCCACTCATTGTGGACGCGCTTAATTTAGGCAAACTCTCTGTGGGTGCGCCTTACTTCAATGCGGTGTTTGTACCGCTCATGGTGCCGGTGGTGTTTTTAATGGTGCCGGGTGGCATTGCGCATTGGCGCGAGGCGCGTTGGGCACAGTTGGGCCACGATTTGCGATTGCCTGCATTGGCTGCTGTTGTAGCCGGCGTCGCAATTTGGACGCTTACCGAACGCGGCACTTGGCTTACCGGCATGGGCATGGCCCTGGCCACTTGGGTGGTGGTAGGTTTGCTCATGCAAATTTTCATTCGCATGAAAAAGCCAGGTCGCATTCCGCCTTCATTTTGGGGCATGCACTTGGCGCACTTGGGCATTGCAGTGATCACGGTGGGCATCACCATGGTGAAAAGTTATGAAGTCGAGCGCGATGTGCGAATGGGCTTGAACGATACCGTCACCATCGAAAACTACAGCTTTGAGCTGACGGGCGTCTCGGATGTGGATGGCCCCAACTACAAAGCCCTTCGTGGTGATATCAAGGTCACCAAAGACGGTAAGTACCTTGAAATGTTGTATCCCGAAAAGCGCAAATATTTCTCTTCCGCTATGCCCATGACCGAGGCTGGTATTGATTCGGGCTTGTTCCGCGATTTGTACGTTTCTTTGGGTGAACCCATTGAGGGTGAGCGTCTGCAGTGGAGTGTGCGGGTGTTTTACAAGCCCTTTGTATCTTGGCTTTGGTATGGCTCCATTTTGATGGTGCTGGGTGGTTTGTTGGCGGTAAGCGATCGACGCTATCGCAAGTCTGCCAACACTTTGGGTTAATTCAATGCAAAGCAAGCCCCTTAGGCAGTTCAGATTGAGAGCATTGTCTTGAAAAAGTTTTTAATTCCGCTAGGACTGTTTTTGGGCCTGGTTATTTTTCTGGCCATCGGCCTGAACCGAGACCCTCGTGAAATCCCTTCGCCTTTGGTGGGCAAACCGGCGCCTGCATTTTCCTTGGACACGCTGGATGCCAATGCGCCAAAGTTTGGACCTCAAGACATGAAGGGCAAAGTGTGGATGCTGAATGTCTGGGCCACTTGGTGTGTGGCTTGCCGAGAAGAGCATCCCGTTTTGGTGGCCTTCTCCAAAGCCAATCAATTGCCCATTGTGGGTCTGAGTTACAAAGAAGTTCAGCCGCAAGATGAGCCTGCTGGCAAGAAGTTCACGCCAGAAGAAAAACTGCAATTTGCACGTGATCGAAGCGCTCTTTGGCTCAAACGACACGGCAACCCTTATGTGCTGTCCGCCGTGGATTTGGATGGCCGAGTGGGAATTGACTATGGTGTCTATGGCGTGCCAGAAACCTACGTCATTGATAAAGAAGGCGTCATTCGATACAAGCGGGTGGGCGTGGTCACACCCGAGTTGTTGCAGTCTACTATTTTGCCCTTGGTGCAGAAATTGAACGCCTCGTAAAGGCAAGTGAAAGTCAGCATGAATTTGCAATCAGTATTTTTAAAGTGGCTGTGTGTGGCAACTTGCCTCCTGTTGTCTGGCCTTGCCCCCTTGCAGGCCAAGGAAGCAGTTCTTTCGGCTGAAGACCCTGTCCTTGAAAAGCGCTTGATTCACATTTCTGAAGAGTTGCGTTGCATGGTGTGTCAAAACGAATCGCTGGCCTCCTCGCGTGCAGAGTTGGCCAACGACTTGCGTGAAGAGGTTAGAAAACTCATTCGGGAAGACAAAAGCGACTCGCAAATCAAAGAGTACTTGGTCACCCGCTATGGCGACTTCGTGCTGTACAAACCTGAAGTCAAGCCTCTCACTTGGGTCTTGTGGTTTGGCCCCTTTTTGTTGTTGGTCTTAGCCGTCATGGGCATGGCGTATTACTTGCGGCAACGTCAGGGTGCACAAAAAACCAGCCCTGTCTTGAGCGATGAAGATCGACGCAAAGTACAAGAAATTTTGAAATCTGGAGATGCGTCATGAATGCCAGCATGTTGTTTGTCATCATCGCGCTTGGCATTGCGCTGTGTGTTGCCGCCATTTTCTTGTGGGTCTTGTTGCGTGAGAAAAAGCCTATGACGCAGGCAAGCCAAGCCAATGCCAATGCCAAGGTTTACCGCGACCAAATTTTAGATTTAGACCACGAGCACAACAGTGGTCATATCAGTGATGAAGAATGGCAGCAGTCGCGCGATGAATTGAGCCTGCGTCTGCTAGAAGATACATCTGCAGTAGACGATCCTGCTGCCAAAACCGAAAAGCCCGCCATTTGGACCGCTGTTGTGTTGGCTGTGGCTTTGCCTTTAGGCTCCATGGGCATGTACATATGGGTAGGCCAACCCGAGGCCTTAAACCCTTTGGCCTTGAAAACACCTGATCAAGTTGACCCCAAAGATTTGACCAAAATGGCTCAGACTTTGGCAGAAAAACTTCAAGACAAGCCCGACAATTTGCAAGGTTGGGTCATGTTAGGCCGAACCTACCGAACCTTAGAAAATTTTGATGCAGCACTTAGGGCCTACGACAGTGCCCTCAAACTCACTGATGACGACGACTTGAAGTTGGAGCGCATTGAGGTCATTGCCATGCAGCGTCAAGGTCAATTTGAAGGTGAACCTTGGAACGTCATACGTGAAGTTTTACAACGAGATCCGCAACACTTTGGTGCTTTGCTGACGGCAGGCAGTGCCTCTTACGCAGAAGGCAAGTTTGCAGATGCATTGAAGTATTGGGAGCAGGCCAGAAAGCCCTTAGACGCTAACAATCCTGATTTGGAAGGCTTGGAGAGCGCGATTGCGACTGTGCGTGAAAGATTGGGCATGCCCCCCGCAAAAGTCACACCTGCGGCAACTTCCGGACTCAATGTGACAGGGCAAGTGAACTTGTCTGCTACCTTGAAGTCCAAGGCCAGCCCCAATGATGTGGTGTTTATTTATGCAACCCCTGCCAACGGCGATCGAATGCCCTTGGCCATCTTTAAGACCACTGTGTCGCAGTTGCCTTTCAATTTCACGCTCGATGATTCCACTGCCATGGCCCCCGATCGCAAGTTATCAGCGGCCGGTGAAGTCATGGTTAAGGTGCGCGTCACCAAGTCGGGCAATGCCATGCCGCAATCTGGCGATTTGTCGGGCAGTTTGGGTCCTGTCAAAGTAGGCGCCAAAGGCTTGAAATTAGAAATCAAGGATCAGATTCCTTGATGGGGCTTCACTCCAATTACTTCACCACGCCTGAGCAAATGACAAGGCCTGTGAATATCCGTTAAGCCCCGCTGGCTTGCTTCAAAATTTGAGAGGCTTTGCTCGCGTTCGTGCCACGCCAAGCGACGATTTGATCAGGCCTGATCAGTACCAAGTTGGCTTCGTACAAATCGATCAATTCTTGGGAATTAAAGCGCAAGACTTTGAAGTCCAAATGGTACTGTGAAGCTGCTTCTGAAAATTTCAAAGCATCTCGTGCCAATTGAGAATTGTCTTTGCCAAGCACCAGCAAAGTCCATTCAAAATTGAAGCGGTCGAACAGAGAACTGCCGTCTGGCAACCAAGCGTGAGGAGGGCGTCCACCTGGGCACGCTGAGGGGATGTATGTATTGGCGGCATCGGCCGGTGCTTGTGTGCCATCTGCAACGATGAGCGGCGATTGCATGTATCGACCGCCAAATGTGACCCCTGGAATATTGAATTCCCTTCGTGCATGGCCATTCAAATAGTCAGAGGCGATGCTTCGTGCCTGCTCGCCTTCAGGTGAAATATCTTCAAGCGCCTTGTCAGCATCAAACATACCGATGGAATCGGCAAACTGTTTTGCATAGCTTGTGTTGCGAATGGCCAAAGGTTTTCTTTCGATCTCGTAACTGTTGAGCAGAGCTGGCTGGGCTTGGCCTTTTAAAACAGCTGAGAGTTTCCAGCCTAAGTTCACGGCGTCTTCAACAGCCGTGTTATAGCCTAGCCCTCCTGTGGGTGTGAATAAATGAACTGCATCACCCCCTAAAAAGATGTTTCCCTTTTGGAAGTTGTCTGCCACCAGCGCATGTCCTGCGAGCCAGGTGGCCATCGATAAAATTTCAATGTCGATGGGCTGTCCGTAGGCGAGTGCAAACAGTCTTTTGGCATCTTCTGCTGTCAGTGCTTCAGTAGCAGCGTCGTCTGCCATTTGCACATGAAAGGCAAACTCACTGACGCCATCAACCGACATGATGAAGGCGCGTAGTTGTGGATTGACAATGACATACATCCAAGCGCGGTCATTTGGATTGCGCTCGTAGAAGTGCGGAGCCTTCAAGTAAACCGCCAGCATTTTACCGCCCATGAAATTGCGCTTGAATCCTGTAGCGCCTCCCCATGCAATGCCGAGTTCATGGCGAACGAAACTTCTGGCGCCATCTGCGCCGATTAAGTACTTGGCTTTGACTTTAAGAGAAGCTGGTTCAGCCGAATTGACTTGTTGAATGCTGGCCTGAATAGGATGACTCGATGCAACTGAACCTGCGTTGCTGGCTGAGAGACTTTCATCGATGAATGATTCAAGCTTCCATCCATAGCGAATGTCGTTGCTGTTCCATTTTTCGGCATGCTGGCGCAGCGTTACTTCGACAAATTTTTGCGAGACCCGGTGCGGCAATTCAGCAGCACTCCATGAACCTGTCATGGCTTTGATGGCTTGAGGAGCCGCCGCTGCTGTGGGCAATCTAAGCCGGGCCAACTCAATGCCACTGAAGCGTGTGAGGTAGGTGATGTCTGTGGGGTGATGGGGCGGCAGTCCTTGCGCGCGAATTTCTTGAGCAAATCCGAGACGCCGAAAATGCTCCATGGTGCGAGCCTGTGTGGCATTGGCTTGTGGGTTGAAGGCGGTGCTGGCTTTGGGGTCGACCAGAAGGCACTTGATGTGCCTGCGTCCTAACTCGTTGGCCAACATCAGGCCAAAGGGCCCACCCCCTGCAATCAGGACATCGGTTTCTAGAGCCTTAGTCATCAATCATTTCACAACGGCAAACAAGCTGCTGTAGTCGTCAGTCCAAGGTACAAACCCAGTTGGGCTCTCCAGTGTTGTGGCTGCCTTCAAAGCATTTTGTTCAAACCACAGTGGGTCCTTGGCCAGCAAGGCCCATCTCGAAGGGTAAACCAATCGGCCATCGTCACCTGGGTGGTCAATGAGCCGGGCTGTGAAGCCCAGTTTTTGTGCGGCAGTTTGAATGACGGGTTGAAGGTCTAAAAATCTGTTGGTGATGTGGACAGCTATCACGCCATTCGGCTTCAGATGCCTGGCGTATTGTTCAAAGGCCTCGCGCGTGAGCAAGTGCACAGGCACTGAATCGCCTGAAAATGCATCGACTACCAAGACGTCGAATTGCTGCGGCGATTCTGCTTCGAGTTGCAGTCTGGCATCGCCCAGCACAAGCTCAGTTTTAGCCAAAGTTTTTGATAAAAAACTGAAGTTATTCTGTGCCATCCCAATCACGAGCGGATCGATTTCATAAATGCGATAAGAGTCGCCTTGTCGGCCATACCCAGCCAAGGTGCCCACTCCCAAACCAATCACACCCACTCGAACAGGGCCCATTGTCATTTGCGTCGTGATGGCAAGGCCAGCGCCCGCATCGGCGTTGTAATAAGTGGTGGGCTCCAAGGCGCGCTCAGGTGCTAAAAATTGTTTGCCGTGCACGATTTGCCCATGCAACATGCTGCGGTAGCCGTCATCAGGAAATGCGAAAACCCTTAAGCTGCCATAGAAATTTCGGGCTTTCATTTCCACGCCCTCTGCCTCTTGCATGTGGTCGTTCACGCTTATTGTGCTGAGTGCAACCAGCGCCAAAGAGCTGACAACAGCAAACACGGGCCTGCCCAGTCCCTTTGAAATGGCCGGCCATGCGCGCCACAGCGACAGACTGACGACGAGGCCACTCAAGACCACTGCGACAGACAATTCGTAATGTCCATCAAAGGCATAAGGTGCGATAACACCTACAAAAAATCCACCTAAAAATCCACCCACAGACAGCATCAAGTAATACAAAGTGAGCTGCTTTGTAGGCGGTTGTTGCAAAGCCAGTTCACCGTGGCAGACCATGCACACGACAAAAAATGCCGTGAGGTTAATGCCCATGGCCACTAGCAGCGGCAAATCGGATAAGCCCAGCGTGGGCAGGTAAGCCAGAGCGCCTAAACTTAAAACCAAGAGCGGTAAAAAAATGCGTCTTTGGTACCAACCCTGTCGTTCAAAACACAAAATGAAGGTCAGCAAATAAAGCGCTAGAGGCGCTATCCAGAGCAAGGGGATGGGCGCAATGTTCTGTGTGAGATAACTGGTGTCAGCCACCATCAAAATAGAGGGGCAGGCTGCCAGCGCCACCCACAGCAGCAATTGGCCCGCTTTGATGGTTGATGAGGCCTTGTCCGCGGCTTGATGTCCTGAGGCTTGCGTTTCTTCTACCAAGGGCTTGGCATGCCGTCCACGCCAAGCCAAGCTGCCACAGGCCAGCACAAACAGAACAAACAAGCCTGACCATGCCAAAGACTGCCAACGTGTTGGCAACAAAGGTTCGACCAAAAATGGGTATGCCAACAAGGCCAACATAGAGCCAAAGTTGGACAGTGCAAAAAGCCTGTAAGTCACAGCGCCGCTGCGCTCTCGCGCAAACCAAGCTTGGACAAGAGGGCCAGTGGTTGACAGAACCATGTAGGGCAAACCAATAGAAGCGCTAAGCAAACCCAGAATGCGCAAAGTGGGGTTCTCTGCGCCCGTAGGCTTCCAAAAATCACTTGGCGTAATGGGGAGTAGCAGCACGCAACTGGCCAGCAAGACCATGTGAAGAAGGCTCTGACGCAAAGGGGTCAAGTGACTGACCACCCAATGCGTGTAAAGATAGCCTAGCAACAGCAGGGCTTGGAAAAACAGCATGCAAGTGGTCCAGACTGAGGCTGATCCGCCAAACCAAGGCAGGATCATTTTGCCCATCATGGGCTGGACTTGAAAAAGTAAGAAAGCACTCAGGAAAATAGTCAAGCCGTAGAGAAATACGGCCTTGACGTCAGTGGATTTTTGCATGCCGACGATTATGACGCTTTTAAGGCGCTATGCACTGAAAAAGCGAATCTATGTCAAAGCTGAACATGGATTGATGGGTATTTTGGCGGCGGCGGTAAGTAGAACGCCTATCTGTTTTGTACTTTTTATGCTAAGGTGTTTTTGGCACTGATCCAGATCGACCTGTTCACACTCACAGGTTTTCTGTGTTCAATTCTGTTCAAACTTCTGGAGTGAGCCACGTCCTAACAGTGCCTAGCTCCTCGGAAGGGAGGAGTCCCTTTTGGAAAATTTCAACCCTTTGTAGTCATCGAACCAATCTTTCAGTAGCGCCACATATCAGCCAACTTACAAAGCTAAGTTTTCTTAACCTAGCGAGTGATCATGACTATCTGATCAGTACTGACCTGCACTCTTAACTCAACCAACTCACCACCAATTTGTAGCTTTGGGAATCCTACGCCGATGACGTTGAATCGGCCAGACTTTGCGGCAGGAACAGGAGCTTTGTCGGTTACCACATCATTTCCGCGAGTCAGTGCGCGGTCACCTTCACACCCAGACAAAAGTGCAGGCTCCGTCAATTCAACGCCACGCACAATTGTCAACTCAGATTTAAGCTTTACGGACAACCTACGGCCTGCATCGTCTAACAATCGCACGGATTGGAACTGTGGTGACCAATTTCCGTCAGCGTTCATGCGACCTGCAGTGATACAAGAGGTCTCTGAAGCATTCGCTACTGACAGAAAGAATACAGCCCCGCCAAGGGATAGACTGGCTTTTAATATTGGGAATAAATTCATTGATACTAACTTTACGGTCATTTGCAACTCCATTAAAAGTGTTATTTGTACAGCCTTAAGTTCAAGTTGAAAATACTAACTGTTCTAACTTAAGGTGGCAAAGATAAGAAATTGACCATCATTGTTACATTGATAAATTTGAAATTTAGACTGATTGACCCGTCCACCGTTTCAATACCAAAATTTATTTATAACCCCGTCTCAGGCTTTTCAAAAAGGAAGGGGGGCCTTCAGCAGGCTCATCGTTTGAGCAAAATAGTATGCGAAGGCTGAGGGGAGTCCCATCGCCGATAAGTGGGGGTACGGGGTGGGTGGGGTCTGAATGACCTGCGCTCACAGTGAAATTTATTTTTGTACTGGTGCTCAACGCACCAACTTGTTATCGACAAAGATACCCTGATCTATAACTGAGCCATTTGATGCGAACAAAGTACCTTGTCCGTTGAACTTGCCGTCCTTCCACTCACCAACATATTTTTCGCC
>JBIIJK010000101.1:0-4781 GCA_044233865.1 Limnohabitans sp. | reverse complement strand
GACACGAACCGGCGTTGCCACCCGACAAATTAATTTCTTCCATGATGACGGACGCTTCAGCCAAGCCCAATCCAGAGCCGCCGTATTCGGTGGGAATGAGTGCGGCCATCCATCCGGCATCGGTTAAGGTTTTGACAAATTGCTCGGGGTAGTCGCGTGCTTCGTCTACTTCTTGCCAGTATTTCGAGTCAAAGCTTTTGCACATATCGCGCAATGCTTCGCGCAAAGGTTGATGTGCATCGGGCTTGGGAATGGTGTGTGTCATTTGGATCAATTCAATTCTGCAGTGGCTTGCATGGTCAGATACGCTTCGTGATCTTGCGCCCACAAACTAACATGCTTGTTGTCATTGCTTTGCGCGCTCAAATGGATGGAGCGTCCGTCTGCGCATTCAAAGCTTGGGCGCACAGCTTTGAATTCAAATTTTTTCAATGATTTGTTTGAATTTCGTCTTAATAAATCTACCAACAAAGTGGCTATCAGTGGCCCGTGCACCACCAAACCAGGGTAGCCCTCTTGTTGTGTAACATAAGTTCGATCGTAGTGAATGCGATGGCCATTGAAAGTCAGTGCCGAGTATCTGAAAAGCAAAACATCGTCGGGCACAACTTCTCGCTGCCAAAGTGCAAGCTCAGGCACAAGTAGCTTTGCAGAAGGCGTAGGCTGTGCAGCCACTTCATTTTCAAGCGGTGCCGACTTGTAAACAATGTCGTGCTCTTCACTCAAACACAATTGAGCGCCATTGCGCAACTCGTGAAGCACTTTCACAAAAACCAAGTCGCCACTCTTTCCCACTTTGTGCTGAACAGATTGAACGCTGGAGGTGCGCGAAAGGATGTCGCCAACGCAGATGGGTGAGTGCCATTCAAACCGACTGCCTGCCCACATTCTTCGGGGCAATGGCACAGGGGGCAAAAACCCACCTTTTGCAGCATGCCCATCGGGCCCAAGTTCGCTTTGCTGTGTGTGCGGCAAAAAATACAGCCAATGCCACAAAGGGGGCAGTGCATCACCCAACTTTGGCTCTGGGTCTTTGCGGTCAAGCGTGGCACTGAGGCCGCGCATGGGGGCCATGGTGATTTGGTCAGTCAAGGTCTGCGAACGACCCACCCAAGTTTGCAAATTTGACAGTATTTCAGGGCTCAATGGTTTACCTTGATGGATGCGCTTTGAATTTGAGTTAAAAATATAACATCCTCAGCCTCGAATCTCATTCAAAACGCCAAATGATTGACCATCTAGACCACTTAGTTTTGACGACTGCCAATGAAACCGCATGCGTAGACTTTTACACCCGAATCATGGGCATGAGTTTGGAGAGTTTTGTAGGTGGCACACCACCCGTGACTCGAAAAGCCTTTAAGTATGGCAATCAAAAAATTAACTTGCATGTGAAGGGCAAAGAGTTTGACCCCAAGGCGCACTTGCCAGTGCCAGGATCACTAGACCTTTGCTTTATTGCTTCGGTGCCGCTTGAGCAAGTGATCGCCAAGTTAAATGCAGAGGCTTGGCCTATTTTGGAAGGGCCCGTGATGCGCACGGGCGCCACACAAAAAATCAGGTCGGTCTACGTTCGAGATCCCGACCTGAATTTAATTGAAATTTCTGAATTGGCCTAAGCTTAGTCAGCGTAGACGCCAGCCGATCGAATGACGGGGCCCCACTTGCCAATTTCAGACTGAAGCCAAGTGCGAAGACCTTCTGGTGTCTGCTTGGAGTCAGGCACAATTTCTGCGCCCAAGTCTGCCATGCGAGTCACAAAGGCTTGATCTTTCAAAGCGGTTCTAACGGCAGAACCAAATTTTTCAATGTTGGCTGCGGGTGTGCCTTTAGGGGCATAAATACCGTGCCACACAATGACTTCAAAATCTTTCAGACCGCCTTCAGTCAGGGTGGGTGCATCTGGCAAAGCACGAATGCGCTGCTTGGTGGTCACGCCATACAAATTGACAGTGCCTGCCTTGATGTGTGATGTGGTTTGCGTGGTTTGGTCACACAAAATATCGACCTGACCGCCCAACAACGCATTCAGCGCGGGTGCAGTACCAGAAAACGGCACGGTAGTGAGATCGACACCCCAGGCCTGCTGCAGCAACATGCCGCACAAATGAGAGACCGCGCCCAAACCGGCATTGGCCAGATTGATTTTTTTGGCATTGGCTTTGACGTAGGCCGTTAACTCTTGCATGTTTTTGGCAGGCAAATCTTTTCGACCAATCAGGGTCATGGGCACGTCCACCGCCTGGCTGACATACTCAAAGTCAGTCATGGGGTTGAAGGCCATTTTTCTATACAGCGCTGGGGCCGTTGACATGCCGTTGTGGTGGATCAGAAATGTATAACCATCGGGTGCAGCCTTGGACACAAAGCCACCGGCCAAAGTGCCGCCTGCGCCCGGCTTGTTTTCAACCACCACGGTTTGGCCTAAGGTTCTGCTCATGCTGGCGGCCAGTGTGCGCGCCACAATGTCTGTAGGTCCGCCAGCGGCAAAGGGCACCACCAAGCTGATTGATTTGGTGGGGTAGCCTTGGGCCGATGCACCGAAGGGTATGGCCAAGATGGCAAGGCTAGCGAGAAGGGCGGAAGCTAATTTCATTTTTGCGGGCTTTCAAGTAAGTTAGAACTCTGCTCTCGAATGATAGACACTCACATTTGACTGTGCAATCCGATATCAGTCTGTCCAAATTGCGGTTTACCCTAAGAAGGGTGCTGACAACTGAAGTCACTCAGTGGGCGTTGCTGCCCATTGCTTCAATGGGAGGACGGCGCAGATGCCACTGCGTCGCTGCTTGAAACGCGGCACCTGCGCGCACCAGCAAGCCTTCATTCAAATGCCCTGACACCAACTGCGCTGCGACCGGCAAGCCTGCAGCGGTCTCGCCAGCGGGAAAGGTCAGGGTAGGGTGCCCCGATAGATCGGTGGGAGCGGTGTAGCGAGACAAGCGTCTGCGATGCCCCGGGTCTTTGCGCATATTCGCAATGCGTTCTGTGCTGGGTGCGGCAAACGGCATGGCGGGCATCAAGATCAAATCTACTTGCATTAGCACTGAGTTCAATTGTCCAGTGTGCGTGGCACGCTGTAACAGAATGCGTTGATAGTCGGTGGCTGACAGTTTGTTGCCTATGTCTAGCAAGCCTGCCAGCATGGGTCCATATTCTGTGCGTCGCAATGGAAACGTATTGGTGTGTGCCACCGCCGCCTCGATCGCGCAATGTGGCACCCAGTTTTCAACCAGTTCACCAACTTCTGGCATGGTCACCGGCACGATTTGCGCGCCCAATTTTTCGAGCACCGCAAGGGTTTGCTTAACTGCTTCCGCAATCTCGGGCTCTACATCGTTCAAGGCATAGGCCGCATCCCAACCGATGCGCAAGCCGGCCAAGCTTTCTTTATGACCAGCTGAATAATCGGGCACCGGAGCTTGCAGCGCTGTGGGGTCCAAGGGGTCTGCGCCCGCCAACACGCCCAACATCAAGCCGCAATCTAAAGCTGTGCGGCACATGGGCCCAACATGATCTAGCGAGGCTGCCAACTCAAATACGCCGTAGCGTGAAACTCGGCCCCATGTGGGTTTGAGCCCCGTTACGCCACATGCCGCAGAAGGAAAACGTATTGAGCCGCCTGTGTCTGTTCCGATTGAACCAAAGCACAAACCTGCGGCTGTGGCCACGCCCGAGCCGCTGGAGGACACTCCCGTCCAGCCTAAGGCTTCCCATGGATTGACCGGCACGACAGTGAGAGGATGGTGACCTGAAAACGCACTCTCGGTCATTTGCAATTTGCCGAGCAGCACGGCACCTGCATCGCGCAATCGTTTCACCACGGTGGCGTCTTGGTCTGGCACAAAGTCTTTGTAAATTTGCATGCCTGCAGCTGTTGGAATACCGGCCGTCCAACACAGGTCTTTGACTGCAATGGGCACGCCATGCAATGGTCCTAGCGCCTGGCCTTGTGCTTGGCGTTGGTCGGCAGCGCGGGCTTGGCTAAGTGCCAACTCAGAGGTGACGCGGGCATAGGCGTGTAGTTTTGGATCTAGGCGGTCAATGCGTCGCAGTTGCGCTTGTGTCACTTGCTCAGCACTGAGCACGCGCTCGCGAATGAGCCCGGCTACTGTGCTTAGGTCTAGCCAAGCTATTTCGTCATCGGTCATCTAGCGTCCTTGATGGTGGGCAGATGCAATGCTTGGCCAGACTCTAAGTCAATCTACTTTGGCGCCTGAACGCCGAACCACCTCGCCCAACCTTGGTATGTCTGTGGCGATCAAGGCTGCCAATTCTTCGGACTTGCCGCCACCTGGCTCAAGTCCCATTTCAGCGAGGCGCTTTGCGTTTTCGGGCTGTTTCAAGATTTCTGCAACTTCGCGCTGCAAGCGACTCACGATGGCAGGCGGTGTACCTGCTGGTGCAAACATGGCTTGCCAAGAACTTAACTCATAACCATCAAGACCGGCTTCTTGCATAGTTGGCAATTCAGGTGCAGCCTTGGAACGCTTGCCGGAGGTGACGGCCAGACCAATTAGTTTTTTGCCTGTGATTTGGGGGATGGCCGTGTTGCTGTTTTCGAAGCTGATTTGAATGGTGCCTGCCAACAGGTCAATCATCATGGGGCCGCTGCCGCGGTAGGGCACGTGTTGCATTTGCGTGCCGGTGGCCAGCTTGAACATTTCGCCAGAAATATGTTGCGATGTGCCATTGCCTGCCGAGCCAAAGGAGTATTTGTTGGGATTGGCTTTGAGCAAGGCGACGAGTTCGGGTACTGTTTTGACGTTGAGCGATGGATG
>JBIIJK010000136.1:0-2871 GCA_044233865.1 Limnohabitans sp. | reverse complement strand
GCAGCACACTTTTACAAAAGCCGCGGCAAGCACCTGATTACGGTTAAAACAGAACACAAAGCGGTGCTCGACACCATGCGCGAACTTGAGCGCCAAGGCTTTGAAGTGACTTACCTGGATGTCCAAGAAGACGGCTTGCTCAACCTTGATGTTTTCAAGGCAGCTTTGCGCCCCGATACCATTTTGGTCAGCGTCATGTTCGTCAACAACGAAATTGGCGTCATTCAAGACATAGCTGCCATTGGCGCCATTTGCCGCGAGAAGGGCATCATCTTTCACGTCGATGCCGCGCAGGCCACTGGCAAATTCCAGATTGACCTCAGCACCTTGCCGGTCGACTTGATGAGCTTGACCGCACACAAAACGTATGGCCCTAAAGGCATTGGCGCTTTGTACGTCAGCCGCAAACCTCGCGTGCGCCTAGAAGCGCAAATGCACGGTGGCGGCCACGAGCGTGGCATGCGCTCTGGCTCTTTGCCCACGCACCAAATTGTGGGCATGGGCGAGGCCTTCCGCATTGCGCGCCTCGAAATGGACCAAGACATTGCCAAAGTCAAAGCTCTGCAACAGCGACTCTTCAATGGTTTGAAAGACGTTGAGCAAGTGTTTTTAAATGGCCACCCTACAAAGCGCGTACCGCACAACATCAACATGAGTTTCAACTATGTTGAGGGCGAGTCGCTCATCATGGGCATCAAAGGTTTGGCTGTGTCGTCGGGCTCGGCTTGTACCTCTGCCAGTCTTGAGCCTAGCTATGTACTGCGCGCCTTGGGCCGCAGCGACGAATTGGCCCACAGCAGCTTGCGAATGACCATGGGCCGTTGGACCACCGAAGCCGAAATTGACTACGCCATTGACACCATCAAAGCCAACGTGGCCAAACTGCGCGACCTCAGCCCCTTGTGGGACATGTACAAAGAAGGCATTGACCTGAGCACCATTCAGTGGGCTGCCCACTAACATTGAACCGAAGAATTAAGAAAGTATCACCATGGCTTACAGTGAAAAAGTTGTTGATCATTACGAAAACCCCCGCAACGTGGGCTCCTTTGAAAAGGGCGACGAAGATGTGGGCACCGGCATGGTGGGCGCGCCCGCTTGCGGCGACGTCATGAAATTGCAAATCAAGGTCAACCCCGTTACGGGCGTCATTGAAGACGCACGTTTTAAAACCTACGGTTGTGGCTCTGCCATTGCCTCTAGCTCACTTGTGACCGAGTGGGTCAAAGGCAAAACTTTGGACCAAGCGGCAGCTTTGAAGAACAGCGAAATTGCCGAAGAGTTGGCATTGCCACCCGTCAAAATTCATTGCTCCATCTTGGCCGAAGACGCTATCAAAGCGGCCGTTGAAGATTACAAGAAAAAACACGCAGCGGTCTAACCCTGCAGCTTGCGAGAAACACACATGGCCATCTCATTAACAGAAGCTGCAGCGCGGCACGTGTCGCGCTACATCACCAAACGCGGCAAAGGCGTGGGTGTGCGTCTGGGCGTCAAAACCACCGGTTGCTCTGGCTTGGCCTACAAACTTGAATACGTCGACGACGTGGCTCCCGAAGACGTGGTCTTTGAAGACCACGGCGTCAAGGTGCTCATCGACCCCAAAAGCTTGGCCTACATCGACGGCACGCAATTGGATTTTGTGCGCGAAGGTTTGAACGAAGGTTTCCGTTTTAACAACCCCAATGAACGCGATCGCTGCGGCTGTGGCGAATCGTTCCGCGTGTGATTTCACTGCAGGCGTCAGACTTTGAGCTGTTTGGCTTGCCCGTAGCTTTTGCATTAGACAGGTCGCAGCTAGACCTTCAATGGAAGTCTTTGCAACGCGAAGCCCACCCCGACCGATTTGCTTCTGAAGGCGCTGCTTCACAACGCGTTGCCATGCAATGGTCGGTGCGCATCAACGAAGCCTACAACCGACTCAAAGACCCCTTAAAACGTGCAGCTTACTTGTGTGAATTGCATGGTGCTGCAGTGAATGCAGAAAACAACACCAGCATGCCGCCCGCATTTTTAATGCAACAAATGGAATGGCGCGAAGCGCTAGACGATTGCAAAGCGCTTAAAAATTTAGACACTAAAATTACGGCACTCGAAGCATTGCTAGAAGAAGTTGATGCATCCCATGCACATGTATTAGCGCAAGCCGCGCACTTGATGGACGCTGATCACAACTATTCGGCAGCGGTAGGGCAGGTAAGGGCGCTGATGTTCATTGAAAAATTTGCACAGGAAGTGCAGCATGGGCTTGACGCCTGCACTTAATTTGACCGCACAGACATTGAAGTTTTAAATGGCACTTTTGCAAATTTCCGAACCTGGCCAAGCGCCGGATCCACACCAGCGGCGCATTGCCGTTGGCATCGATTTAGGCACCACGCATTCTTTGGTGGCCTCTGTGCGCAATGGCGTGGCAGAGTGCTTGCCCGACGACAAAGGCCACATAATTTTGCCCTCTGTGGTGCGTTATTTGCCAGGACAAGGCAGGCAGATAGGCCATGAAGCTGTGGCCAATGCTGCCCTAGATCCAGAAAATACATTGGCCTCTGTGAAGCGCTTCATGGGGCGCAGTTTGTCTGACATTGCCCATCCAGAAAAGTTGCCCTACAAGTTTGTGAAGCCCGAAGGCCAACAGGCTGCTTCTGAAAAAGGCATGCTGTCCATTCAAACGGTTCAGGGTGCTAAATCACCTGTTGAAGTCAGTGCCGAAATTTTGGCCACGCTGCGTTACAGGGCAGAAGACACCTTCAACGATGATTTGCACGGCGCTGTGATCACAGTGCCTGCGTACTTTGACGATGCGCAAAGACAAGCCACCAAAGACGCTGCGCAGATGGCGGGCATCAATGTGCTGCGCCTGATTAACGAACC
>JBIIJK010000041.1:0-18935 GCA_044233865.1 Limnohabitans sp. | reverse complement strand
GGGGGGTGACGATTTCTGGTACCCCAGCATGAGGAGCCCCCCATACCCCTCACCCCTCCCAGACAACATGCCCATGAACCTTCCCAATCCAAGAATCCCCAAACAACACCCCCGAGAAACTAAGGGCTAGCACTCTGTGCATTCGAGCATCGATGGGTGCACAATCGGAACCCATGTTGATTCACCCTCAAATTGACCCCGTTGCATTGCAACTGGGACCTATCGCAGTTCACTGGTACGGCTTGACCTATTTGGCCGCCTTTGGCCTTTTTTACTTTCTGGCGACCCGAAGGTTGACCCACCTTCCCTACGCGCGTCTGTCTCATTGGCAAGTTCGCGATGTTGAAGATATCTTGTTTGCCGGCGTTTTGGGCGTGGTCTTGGGTGGCCGCATTGGCTACTGTTTGTTTTATCAACCAGCCTACTATTTCTCTCACCCCCTTGAAATAGCCTATGTATGGCAAGGCGGCATGAGTTTTCATGGCGGCTTGCTGGGGGTGATGGCAGCCATGGTCTGGTTTGCCAAAACCCGCCACCGACCCTTTTTCCAGGTGATGGACTTTGTGGCGCCATGTGTGCCTACGGGCTTGGCTGCTGGCCGAATCGGTAACTTTATCAATGGCGAACTTTGGGGCAGGCAAGCCGATCCCGAATTGCCATGGGGCATGATTTTCAGGGGGGCCGGAGATTTTCCACGCCACCCGTCTCAGCTTTATCAGTTCTTATTAGAGGGCTTGTTGCTCTTCTTAGTGCTATGGTTTTTTGCCCGCAAGGACCGCCCAACAGGCCAGGTTTCTGCGGTCTTCTTAATGGGTTATGGTATTTTCAGGTTCGTGGCTGAATTCTTTCGCGAACCCGATTCGCATTTAGGGCTGTTGTCCTTAGGGCTCAGCATGGGGCAGTGGTTGTGCGTACCCATGATTTTGGCCGGCGTATTTCTGTATGTTGCGGTCAACAAGCCGAGCAGGCTTTGACTGCACTTGCCATCTTTAAAATGAGACAGTGATTCAATTAAAAAGTTAATCAAAGGAGACAAAAATGAAACATTCTGAAAATCAAATCCAGCGCAGAAACCTCTTGCAATGGGCAGCGGGCACTTCACTGGCGGCCACTCTGCCTGCTTGGGCTCAAGCCACATGGCCTTCAAAACCTGTCAACCTCATTGTTCCCTTTCCTGCGGGCGGCGGCACAGATGCATTTGCGCGTCCCTTGTCGGCCATTTTTTCCAAACTCACGGGCAAGCAACTGATCATTGACAACAGGGGCGGTGCTGGCGGTACAGTGGGCGCAGGCATCGCTGCCAAGGCTGCGCCAGATGGTTACAACTTTTTCATGGGTGCCGTTCATCACACCATTGCACCCAGCATGTATCCCAAATTAGATTACGATTTAGAGCGTGATTTGGCCCCCATCATTTTGGTTGCGGCAGTGCCACAAGTTTTGGTGGTCAATCCCAAAAAAGTAGCAGCCAACAACCTTAAAGAGTTTTTGGATTTTGTCAAAAAGAACCCCGGTAAGTTGAACTATGGTTCTGCTGGCGGTGGCACTTCGCACCACCTAGCGGGTGAGCTGTTTAAACTTCAAACTCAGACCTTCATTACCCACATTCCTTACCGAGGTGCAGGCCCTGCATTGCAAGACTTGATCGCTGGCAATGTGGACATGATGTTTGATGGACTGGGTTCTTCAGCGGCACACATTAAGGGCGGACGAATCAAGGCACTCATGGTCTCTGGCGCTAAGCGCAGCCCTGCTTTCCCAGATGTGCCTTGCTCTTCAGAATTGGGCTTGCCCGACTACACCGTGAGCACTTGGTATGGCATGTGGGCGCCCAAAGCCACGCCGGCTGATGTGCAAACGCGCATGGTGGAAGAGGCGCGCAAAGCTATACAAACAGATGAAGCCAAAGCGATTTGGGCAGCGCAAGGTGCAGAATTCCCTAATTTAACGGGCGCACAATTTGATGCCTTCATTAAAACTGAATTGCGTAAATGGAGCCAGGTGGTGAAAGCCTCTGGCGCAAAGCTGGACTGAAGATGGCACAAGAAAATTTGTTTGCAGCCTTGCGCGCTGCATTCCCCGCAAACTTAGATTTGATTGCGGTTGAAACAGACCATGGCTTGAATTACACATGGCGCGATTTAGATCGGGCCAGTGCCATGATGGCCAATCTGTTGAATGGCTTGAACTTGCCCAAGGGCAGTCGCATTGCGGTGCAGGTTGAGAAGTCGGTAGAGGCGGTCATGCTCTACTTGGCAACACTTCGAGCGGGTTATGTTTTTCTGCCGCTCAACACAGCCTACCAAAGTTCTGAAATTGAATACTTCATTGGCAACGCCGAGCCCGCGGTGGTGGTGTGTTCGGCTGCCAATTTTGGATGGGTCAGCAAAATTGCATTCAAAGCAGGCACGCAGCATGTGTTCACTTTGAATGACGATCGAACAGGCACCTTGCTTGAGCGCGCTGCGCATCAAAAAGATCAGCACAAGGTGGTGCTTCAAAATGCCGACGACTTGGCTGCTATTTTGTACACCAGCGGCACCACGGGCAGAAGCAAGGGCGCCATGTTGACGCATGGCAACATGCTCAGCAACGCACAAACTTTGAAAACCTACTGGGGGTGGAAAACGGGCGATGTGCTGATTCATGCCTTGCCCATCTTTCATGTTCACGGTTTATTTGTGGCCCTACACGGCGCACTCATCAATGGCAGCAAAATGATTTGGCTCGCCAAATTTGACCCCCAATTTGTCATTGCCAAAATGCCTGAGGCCACCGTCTTCATGGGCGTGCCCACCTTGTATGTGCGCATGCTGGCCGAGCCTGCCTTGAACAAGCAAGCTGTGCGCAACATGCGTTTGTTCATTGCAGGATCTGCCCCTTTGCTGGTTGAAACTTTTGCTGAATGGCAGGAGCGTACGGGTCATACCATTTTGGAGCGCTATGGCATGAGTGAAACAGTCATGCTCACTTCCAACCCTTATGCGGCTGACAAACGACATGCTGGTCAAAGTGAACGTCGTGGTGGTACCGTGGGTTTTCCTTTGCCAGGCGTCAAACTGCGCGTGCAGAACGACGCTGGCAAAAACTTGCCCGTGGGCGAGATCGGCAACATTCAGGTCAAAGGCCCAAATGTTTTCCAAGCTTACTGGCGCATGCCCGAGAAAACAAAAGAAGAATTTACGGCCGATGGTTATTTCAAAACTGGCGACGTGGGCAAGTTCGATGAGCGCGGCTACGTGGTCATTGTGGGCCGCAGCAAAGACTTGATCATCAGTGGTGGCTACAACGTCTACCCGGCTGAAATTGAGGGTTACATCAACGAGATGCCAGGCGTAGCAGAAAGTGCCTTGGTAGGCGTGCCCCATCCAGATTTTGGTGAAGTGGGCGTGGCTGTTGTCATTGCCAAGCCTGGCGCTCAACTGAATGCTGATCAGATCATTGCCAGTTTGAAATCACAATTGGCGAATTTCAAGATACCCAAAAAGTGTTTCGTGGTGCAAGAGCTTCCACGAAACACCATGGGGAAGGTGCAGAAAAATTTACTGCGCGATCAGCACAAAAATTTGTTCCTATCGTAGGACCAACACTGGCACGTGGCAGTGGGTGAGTACTTGTTGTGTTTCGCTGCCCAAGAGCAAGCGCTTAATGCCTTTGCGACCATGCGATGCCATGACCACCAAATCTGCTTTGTGCTTTTTAGCAGCTGCAATGATGGCGTCTGACACGATGTCGGAACGGCTGACCACGGCTTTGGCTTTGACTCCCTTGGCTGCTGCTGCTTTTTGAACAGCATCAACTGCCGCTTGTGCCTCTTCCGCCCATTGGGCTTCAATGCGCGCAACATCTTTGACGTTCAACGGAATGCTGCCTTCGAAGTAGGCCTGTGGGTAACGAGGAACCACTTTCAGTGCAATGAGCTCAGCGCCACATGTGGCTGCAAGTCCAATGGCGCTGGTAACAGCTTTCTTTGACAACGAAGAACCGTCAGTGGCGACAAGAATACGTTCATACATGATGAGCTCCTTTGTGAATTGATGACACAAGCTTAAGTCTGCCAAATCTGTGCGTCTTGATTTGGATCAAGTTTCCTGCAAGCTGGTTGGTTTATCTTCTGCTCATGTCCAATCCAGCAATCTCTTTCGATGCGAAGGCTTTCGCCACGCCATGGGCTTTGCTAGACCAAAAGCAAGAGTGGTCTGACTTCAGTCAACCGAGCCAGCAAAATCCGAGTGTTTGGACATCCAGCGTGGTGTTCGAAGGCATGTACTGCACAGCTTGCGCCATCAACATCGAAGATGCTTTGCTGGCTGTGCCTGGTGTGGTGTCGGCGCAGATCAGTGCAGCCAGCCACAGGGGGCGAGTTGTGTGGTCCTCCGACACCACCAAGCCATCTCAATGGATGCAGGCAGTGGCACAAATAGGCTACCGCACTGTGCCTGCCAACGATGCATTTGCCAATGAAGCTAGGCGTGAAGATGCCCGCAAGATGCTTTGGCGCTTGGGCGTTGCTGGGCTTTGCATGATGCAGGTCATGATGTATGCCACGCCTGTTTATCTAAGCGATCCCGCCGACATGGCCCCTGACATGGTGCAACTTTTAAGGTGGGCCTCATGGGTTTTATCGCTGCCTGTTTTGTTTTTCTCGTGCCTGCCTTTTTTCAAAACGGCTTGGCGTGATTTGACACAAAAAAAGATCAGCATGGATTTGCCAGTGGCCATAGGCATGTTGGTGACGTTTGGGGTGAGCACCATCGGCACGTTTGAACCACAAGGTGTGTTCGGATCTGAGGTCTACTTTGATTCCTTCACCATGTTTGTGTTTTTTCTACTCACTGGCAGATGGTTAGAGCTGCGACTGCGCGATCAAACAGCAGGTGCTTTGGAAGCGGTTATGAACCGTTTGCCCGATGTTGTTCACAGACGCACAAGTGACGGTCAATTTGAGATGACTACTTTGCGCCAATTGCGCGTTCAAGACGTCATTCAAGTGCGAGCAGGCGAGGCCTTTGCTGCAGATGCGCAAATTGTCAAAGGTGAAACGCAAGTGGACGAGGCGCTGCTAACAGGCGAGTCAAAGCCATTGCCTAGGCACATTGGGCAGTGCGTCTTGGCGGGAAGTCTGAATCTAACAGCCAGCGTCGAAGTTCAAATTGAATCTTTAGGCAAGCAAACCCGTTTTGGCCAGATGGTGACCTTGATGGAAAGTGCTTCGGTGTCTAAACCCAGCATGGCTTTGATCGCCGATAAAGTTGCCAAACCATTTTTGTGGGGTGTCCTTTTGGCGGCAGGCTTGGCGGCCCTATGGGGTTGGCAGCAAAGCCCGGCACATGCCCTGATGGTGGCGGTTTCTGTGCTCATCGTAACCTGTCCGTGTGCCTTGTCCTTGGCTACACCAGCGGCCATGCTGGCCACTGCGGGTGCATTGGCCAAGGGCGGCGTGTTGCTCAGACGTTTGCAAGCCTTGCAAATGTTGGCCCAAGTCGATACGGTCATTTTTGACAAGACCGGCACATTGACGAAAGAAAATTTCAGTGTGCAACGCATCACCACCCGAGAGGGTGTGCGGCCTGAGCAGGCCTTAACTTGGACCGCTGGTTTGGCTGCGCATTCAATGCATCCTGTGTCCAAGTCTTTACTTCGAGCGCATATGAAGGGGCAAGACCTAAAGCCCTTGGTGACAAACCTTCAAGAATTTGCAGGGCAGGGCGTGCAAGCCACCTTGCATGAACTCGACTCCAAGTCTGGCGCAACGCGTCACAAAGAATTGCGCTTAGGCTCCGCAGCTTTTTGTGGATTGCCTTCCACCCAACAGGAAGTTCTGCAGGCTTGTTTGAGTGACGAAGACGGCTGGCTGGCCACCTTCGAGTTTTCAGAGGCATTGCGATCTGAGGCAGAGCCCACACTTCGTGCGCTTGAAAAAATGGGTTTGCGAATTCGTATTTTGTCGGGTGATGGTCAAGCTTCTGTGTCGCAAGTGGCTCAACGTTTGGGAATTCAGGATGCAATAGGCACTTGCTCGCCTGAAGAAAAACTTCGGCAGGTCAAGCTTGAGCAATCCCTGGGACATTGCGTCGCCATGGTGGGTGATGGCCTGAACGATGGGCCCGTGTTGGCGGGGGCAGATGTCTCTTTTGCATTGGGTCAAGCGCTACCCTTGGCACAGTCCAAAGCCGATTTTGTTTTCATGGCCAGCGACTTGAAGCCATTGGTGACCACCTTTCAAATCAGCCGAAAAACCATGCAGATTGTGAAGCAGAACCTGATTTGGGCTGGGGTTTACAACTTTGCATGTGTGCCCTTGGCCATGCTGGGCTACTTGCCTGCTTGGTTGGCAGGATTGGGCATGGCTTGCAGTTCTTTGGGCGTAGTTTTAAACGCCATGCGATTGTCCAAAACCATTGGTTTTGAATTGGAAGGAAACACTTAATGGACATTCTTTATTTATTGATTCCCTTGTCAGTTGCCTTGGTTTTTTTCATTCTGGCGGGCCTGTGGTGGGCCGTGAACCGAGGTCAATTTGAAGACATTGAAGCAGAAGGCGAGCGAATTTTGAGGAATGATTGACGTAAGTCAAAGACGCTTATTCCCTAGCTTGAGAAACTCACCTCGTAATTTTAGAAGAGGTGAAAATGAAATTTACCAATGCACAGGCAACGGTCTACAACGATACGGTTGTCAGACAATTTGCCATCATGACAGTGGTGTGGGGTGTGGTGGGCATGCTGGTTGGCGTGATCATTGCGGCCCAGTTAACTTGGCCTGAGTTGAACTTAGGTATCCCTTGGCTCAGCTATGGCAGGTTGCGTCCCTTGCACACCAATGCCGTGATTTTTGCGTTTGGTGGTTGCGGCTTGTTTGCCTCGGCCTACTACGTGGTTCAGCGAACCTGCCATGTGCGCTTGTTCAATGACAAATTGGCCAGCTTCACGTTTTGGGGTTGGCAGTTAGTTATTTTGGCAGCGGCCATTTCTTTGCCAATGGGCTACACCAGCGGCAAAGAATATGCCGAACTCGAGTGGCCGATTGACATCCTGATTACCTTGGTCTGGGTGTCTTTTGCGGTGGTGTTCTTTGGCACAGTGGGTACCCGCAAGGTTCGCCACATTTACGTGGCCAACTGGTTCTTCGGTGCTTTCATCATAGCTGTAGCCTTGCTGCATTTGGTCAACAGCGCTGCCATGCCTGTCGGTCTCATGAAGTCTTATTCTGCTTATGCAGGTGTGCAAGATGCCATGGTGCAATGGTGGTACGGCCACAATGCGGTGGGCTTCTTTTTAACCGCTGGCTTCTTGGGCATGATGTATTACTTTATCCCTAAGCAAGCTGAGCGGCCTGTTTACAGCTACCGCTTGTCGATTGTTCACTTTTGGGCGCTCATCTTCACGTACATGTGGGCGGGCCCGCACCATCTGCATTACACCGCATTGCCCGACTGGACTCAGTCGCTTGGCATGGTGTTCTCACTCATTTTGCTGGCACCCAGTTGGGGCGGCATGATCAATGGTGTCATGACTTTGTCTGGCGCATGGCACAAATTGCGCGACGACCCTGTGCTGCGTTTTCTCATTGTGTCTTTGTCCTTCTACGGTATGTCGACCTTCGAAGGCCCCATGATGTCGATCAAAACAGTCAATGCCTTGTCGCACTACACCGACTGGACAGTGGGCCACGTGCACTCAGGCGCCTTGGGCTGGGTGGGCTTGGTCACCATGGGCACCATGTACTACCTTATTCCGCGTTTGTTTGGTCAGAAAAAGATGTACAGCGTGAAAGCCATTGAGGCGCACTTCTGGATTGCCACCATTGGCATTGTGATTTACATCGCAGCCATGTGGATTGCCGGCGTCATGCAAGGTTTGATGTGGCGCGCTGTCAATGCAGACGGCACCTTGACTTACACCTTTGTAGAGTCTGTGAAAGCCACATACCCTTTCTATGTTGTGCGTTTTTCGGGTGGCCTGTTGTATTTGATCGGCATGTTGATCATGTTGTGGAACACCTTGAAAACAGCTACGAACGGGCATGCCGTAGAGGTGAGCATTCCAGCACCTGCGCTTGCGCACGCCTAAGCACAATTGGAGAAACATTCAATGTCAAACAATTTAAAAACGGGTGGCGGTTTGTCCCACGAGAAAATTGAAACCAACAACTTCCTCATGATCGTTTTGATCTTGCTGGTGTTATTGGCAGGGGGCATGGTTGAAATCGTGCCGCTGTTTTTTCAAAAATCAACCACCGAAGCCATTCCTGGCTTGAAGCCATACACCGCCTTGCAAGTGGCGGGTCGCGACATTTATGTGCGTGAAGGTTGCTACAACTGCCATTCCCAAATGATCCGCCCTTTCCGTGCAGAAACCATGCGCTACGGGCCTTACTCTGTGGCGGGCGAGTTTGTGTATGACCACCCCTTCCAATGGGGCAGCAAGCGCACGGGCCCCGATTTGGCGCGCGTTGGTGGCAAGTACTCTGACGATTGGCACCGCATTCACTTAATCAACCCACGTGATGTGGTGCCTGAATCCAATATGCCTGCCTATGCCTGGCTAGAAAAAGCGCCCGTCGATGGTGCCAGTTTGCCAACCCACATGAGTGGTCTTCGCACATTGGGCGCGCCCTACACCGACGAAGAAATTACCAAGGCCACTGAAGAAGTTCAAGGCAAAACAGAGTTGGATGCCGTGATTGCTTATCTGCAAGTCATGGGCATTCACCGCAAATAAACGGAGCACACACCATGGACGTCAATACCCTTCGATCGGCCGTGACAGTGATCACCTTCATTCTGTTCATTGGCATCGTGATGTGGAGCTTGTCTAAGCGTCGCACCGCTGAGTTTGAAGAGGCAGCTCAGTTGCCCTTCGGCCAAGACGACTGAAGACCCCAGATCAACGAATAGAAAGAGAATCTGAAATGAGTGACTTCACAAGCAATTTCTGGTCTTTGTATGTGGCCGGTATTTCTTTGGTCGGCATTGTGGCCTGCTTGCTGCTGCTTTACTTTAGCGGTAAAGCCAAGGCCATGACCGACGACGACAACACCACCGGCCACGTTTGGGATGGCGATTTGCGTGAGATGAACAACCCCTTGCCACGTTGGTGGGTGGGTTTGTTCCTGATCACCATCGTCTTTTCATTGGGCTATTTGGCTTTGTACCCAGGCTTAGGCACCAACGCCGGTCAATTGGCTTGGACGTCGACGGGCCAATACGACGCAGAAGTGGCCAAGGCCAACAAAGAGTTGGAACCCTTGTATGCCAAATTTGCGGGCATGCCACCTGAAGACGTGGCCAAAGACCCTCAGGCCATGGCCATTGGAGATCGCTTGTTCATGAACAATTGCGCTCAGTGTCATGGCTCAGATGCTCGCGGAAGCAAAGGCTTTCCTAACCTGACTGACAAGGATTGGCTGCATGGTGGCTCACACGAGAAAATTCAAGAATCTTTGCTGAAAGGCAGAAACGGCTTGATGCCTCCCATGGCGGCTGCAGTGGGTAGCCCTGAAGATGTTCGCAATTTGGCGCAATATGTTTTGAGCTTGTCCAAAAGTCCTCACGACTCCTTGAGAGCAGCATTGGGCAAATCCAAATTTGGCACCTGTGCTGCTTGCCATGGTCCTGACGGAAAGGGCAACCAAGCACTTGGCGCTCCCAACCTCACCGACGACATTTGGCTACATGGTTGGGGCGAAAACGCCATTGTGGCCATGATCAACAATGGCAAAGTGAACCAAATGCCCGCACAAGCTGGCAAGCTCACTGACCCTCAGTTGCACGTGCTGGCTTCCTATGTTTGGGGCTTGTCAAACAACCCTGCCAAAGTAGCGGCAAAATAAATTGAGAGAGTGATTTTGGATTCTCCTGAAAAGCCAGAGAAGGCGCCGCGAAAGTTCATCCCTATCGTTGCCTTGCAAGATGTAGCGGCTCCAGACGATACGGAGGAGGGCGCTTGGGGTGAGCTGTATCAAGCACATCAAAAAATTTACCCACGCAGCGTTCAAGGCATTTTTGCTAAGTGGCGCTGGGGTTTTGTTTTCCTCACTCAAATTATTTTTTATGGGCTGCCGTGGTTAGAGTGGGGTCAGCGCCAGGCCGTGCTGTTCGATTTAGGCGCTAGGCGCTTTTATATTTTTGGCATTGTGCTTTACCCACAAGACTTTATTTACCTCACCGGCTTGTTGGTGATTTCTGCTTTCTCATTATTTTTATTCACCGCCATTGCAGGCCGATTGTGGTGCGGCTTTGCATGTCCGCAAACGGTTTACAGTGAAATCTTCATGTGGATAGAGCGTAAAGTGGAGGGCAATCGCACTGCCCGCATGCGCCTTGATGCTGAAGCATTCTCACTGGAAAAATTGGTCAAGAAATGGTACAAACATTTGCTCTGGCTTGGATTTTCAATTTGGACAGGCTTCACATTTGTAGGCTACTTCACCCCCATTCGTGATTTGGGCATGGTGTTCTTCTTGGGAAACATGTCGTCTTGGGAAGTTTTCTGGGTTTTCTTTTATGGCTTTGCAACCTATGGCAATGCAGGTTTCATGCGCGAGCAGGTTTGCAAATACATGTGCCCCTATGCACGCTTTCAAAGCGCCATGTTTGACAAAGATACCTTGATTGTCACTTACGATTCAGAGCGAGGAGAGCCGCGCGGTTCACGCTCTAAAAAAGCCGATTTCGCTGCCTTGAATTTGGGGGCTTGCGTTGACTGCAGCTTGTGTGTGCAGGTGTGCCCCACTGGCATTGATATTCGAAATGGCTTGCAGTACGAGTGCATTGGCTGTGGTGCTTGTGCCGATGTGTGCGACACCGTCATGGACAAAGTAGGTTATTCGCGTGGCTTGGTTAAATTTTCTACGCAACACGCCATGGAAAACCATTGGACTTCTGCCCAAACACTGCGCCATGTTTTTCGGCCCCGAGTGCTCATTTACACGGGCATTTTGCTGTTAGTCATTGCACTGCTGTTTGGAAGTTTATTCGCACGCAAATCTTTCAAGGTTGATGTGGTTCGAGACCGTGCCTCACTGGCACGCATTGTGAGTGGTGGCAACATCGAGAATGTGTACCGGCTGCAAATCATGAATGCTGCAGAAAAACGCCAGCATTTCCGAATCGTTGCTTCTGGTATGAATGATTTAAAGGTCTTGACCGATGCTGAAGACTTGGTGGTGGAGTCAACCCAATCGCGTTGGGTCACTGTTCGATTGCAAGTTCCTTATGATGCTGCGGTCTCTGGAAAGTATCCCATTCAATTCACCATCGAGGCTTTTGACGACACTGAAAAGGTGGGTGAAAAGCTTGAAGAAAAATCGATCTTTTTAATTCCACGCTAATCAAGATTTTTGCACATTCACATTGAAGAAAGTGTTTTATGAATACCCCTACATTGAAAAATCAAAGTCCTGCTGCCGCCAAGCCATGGTGGACATTTGGCATGGTCTGGATGATCATTTCAGGCCCAGCCGTGGTGGTGGTGGCGGCCTTTGCCACCCTTTATCTGGCCATCACCATTCCAGACCCTGTGCTTCCCACAGAGGCAATGAATCCTCGCAATGCAATAGAAAATCAAGGCAAGTTAGAAGCCGCCATGGCGCCTGCCATGCAAGCTCGCAATCATGCAAGCACTGGCGTAGTGCCAGCACCCAAAAAATAAGAAGTCAGTTCACTCACAAAATCCGACAAGGAGACAAACATGCTTGCTCAAAGACTGATGTGGATCGTATGGCCCGCTTTTTTAGTGGCAGGACTTTTAGAAGCGGTGGTTTTTGGCATGTTTGACCCTGAAGACATGCACTGGTTTGGTCATCCGATGGCGCTATCAAGACAAGGTGTTTACACCGTGTCATTTTTCGTATTTTGGGCACTGACCATTGTGTCTAGCAGTCTTACTACGCTGCTGTCCATGTCGCCCTTTGAGGTCAACCGTTGCCCTGTGCCAGTCGATCAACGCCCAAGTAACTGCACCCAAAAAGGCGATGGCTGCTGTTAAGTCAACTCAGTGTTTTTGTTGGCCTTAATGGCATTGAGGCTGTGTGTTTACCATGCGCTGAAGCGCTTCGATGTCCAATATTTTTACGTGGCGCTGCTTCACTTCTACAATGCCGTCGTCTACAAATTTAGAGAATGTTCGACTGACGGTTTCAAGTTTGAGTCCCAGATAGCTGCCAATTTCTTCGCGCGTCATTCGCAAAACCAATTCGGTTTGTGAAAAGCCGCGAGAGTGCAAGCGTTGAACCAAGTTTAATAAGAAGGCTGCCAAGCGCTCTTCAGCGCGCATGCTACCCAACAGCAACATGACGCCGTGCTCGCGCACAATTTCGCGAGACATGATTTTGTGAACATGGTGCTGAAGCGCGGTGACTTCGCGTGAAATTTCTTCAATGCGGTCGAACGGCATGACACACACTTCTGCGTCTTCTAAGGCAACGGCATCGCAGCTGTGTTGATCGTTGACGATGCCATCGAGGCCAATGATTTCGCCTGCCATTTGGAAACCCGTGACTTGGTCGCGTCCATCTTCCGACGCCAGGCAGGTTTTGAAGAAGCCAGTGCGAATGGCGTAAAGCGACGTAAATTTGTCGCCATTGCTGAAAAGGGTGGTGCCTCGTTTGACTTTGCGGCGCGTGGTGACCAAATCGTCTAAGCGTTCTAGATCGTGTTCAGACAGGCCCATGGGCATGCAGAGTTCGCGCAAGTTGCAGTTGGAGCATGCGATTTTGATGGCTTCAGGGTTCATGGCATTCTCGATTTGGAAAAATTGACATTGCGGCAAGTCAAGGCTTGAGCTTATACCCACTTGAACCTCTTGATTCATCTCAAGATTTTATAAATCTCTTTTTAGGCGACAATTTGGTCAAAATTTGATTTATGTCAAATTCAAGCCAACAAGGAAAGGGCACATTAAGCAAATCTAAGAAATATGTCAGCCTTGATAAATTCCGCATGTCCTTTTTAACGCCCGAATTGCTCACCCGTTTTGATGTCCCTGGCCCGCGTTACACCTCATACCCAACGGCGGATCGGTTTGTAGAGGCCTTTTCACAAAGCGATTTGAGACAAGCTTTGGAATTTCGCAAGCAAGGTGTCGGCCCAAAAAACGGGCCCTTGTCCATATACGTGCACATTCCTTTTTGTGAATCGCTGTGCTACTACTGCGCTTGCAACAAAATCATCACCAAGCACCATGATAGGGCAGCACCTTATTTGAACTACCTGAAGCGTGAAGTGGCGCTCTACACAGCAGCCATGGGCACGGGCCAATCGGTCAGTCAGTTGCATTTGGGCGGCGGTACGCCCACATTCCTGAGCGACGTCGAGTTGGGCGAACTCATGACCATGCTCAAACGCAGCTTCAGCTTCACAGCGGGTGGTGAATATTCGGTAGAGGTAGATCCCCGAACCGTGAACGAAGAACGTTTGGCCTTTTTGTTTGAGTTGGGTTTCAATCGCCTGAGTTTTGGCGTGCAAGACTTTGACCCCGAAGTGCAAAAAGCAGTGCATCGAATTCAACCGGCAGCGCAAGTTTTCGCCTTGGTGACGGCGGCTCGCAAGATCGGCTTTGAATCCATCAACATCGATTTGATTTATGGCCTGCCTAAGCAAACGCCCGAGTCCTTTGATCGCACTTTGGCGCAAGTCACTGAGTTGCGGCCCGATCGCATTGCGCTTTATGCCTACGCGCATTTGCCCGAACGCTTCAAGCCTCAGCGCCGTATTGCGGCGGCAGAGTTGCCGACTGCGCCTCATAAGATTGACATGTTGTCCAGGTCAATGGCTGCGCTGATGAGTGCCGGCTATGTGTATGTGGGCATGGACCATTTTGCATTGCCAGAAGATGCTTTGGCTGTGGCCAAAAGGCAAGGCCGCTTGCACCGAAACTTTCAAGGCTACAGCACTCAACCCGACTGCGATCTTCTGGGTCTAGGCGTGTCAGCCATAGGTCGAATGGGTGGTACCTACAGCCAAAATGCTAAGACCATGGCAGAGTATGTGGACATGTTGGAACAAGGTCAGTTGCCGATTGTGAAGGGCTTGGTTTTGTCGCGCGACGACATGATCCGCCGTGCTTGGATCATGACCATCATGTGTCAAGGAGAGATTGATTTCGCTTCATTCAATGATGCATGGCTGATTGATGCCAAAAAATATTTCACCTCTGAATTAAGCCAACTAGAAAGTTTGCAAACACAAGGCTTGGTTGAGCTGACGGATGGCGGATTGCAAGTCACACCGACAGGCTGGTTTTTTGTGCGAGGTGTGGCCATGGTGTTTGACAAATTTTTGCAAACCGATCGCAACCGAACCCGATTTTCAAAGATCATTTAAAAGTCTTTTAAGAAGTTCACAATCGCTGAATGCAGACATCATTAGCGCTCACGGCATTGATCATGGGATTGGCCGGAGGCCCCCATTGTGTGGCTATGTGCGGCGCAGCTTGCGCGGGCATCGGTCATGCCGCAGGCCCACATTCAAACAGGGCACTGGTTTCTTTTCAGGTGGGCCGCTTCTTTGGCTACAGTCTGATGGGCGCTTTGGCGGCTTTCAGCGTTCAAGCTTTGGGCTGGCTCACGGTGGAGTCTGCCGCGCTCAGGCCTGTTTGGAGCATGCTGCATGTGGGCGCTGTCATTTTGGGTTTATTGCTTGTATGGCAAGCCAAACAACCTGTTTGGCTTGATCAAAGTGCCCAACAACTCTGGGCCAAAATTCGCCATCTCAATGCCAATTTGGGCAAAGTGGCGCCTTTGGCTGTGGGTGGCTTGTGGGCTTTCATGCCCTGCGGCTTGTTGTACTCTGCCTTGATGGTGGCAGCACTCACAGGCAATGCCTTGGAAGGCGCACTCACCATGGCTTGCTTTGCCTTGGGCAGTAGCCTTAGTTTGGGCTTTGCACCGTGGTTGTTGTTAAAACTCAAAAGCTTGGGCGATGGCGCTTGGGGTATTCGCTTGGCCGGCCTGGCCTTGGCCATCACTTCGGGCTGGGCTTTGTGGATGGGCTTGGTGCACAACCAAGCCCCATGGTGCGTCGTCTAACAGCATTAAATGACGCGTTAAGCCAAACCATCAAGCAGCGTTGATGCCTTTGTGGAACATGTACGCAGCCAGAAATACCAAGAAGAAAGAAAACACCCGTTTCAGTTTTTTCACCGGAAGTTTGTGCGCTGCGCGCGCGCCAAAGGGCGCTGTGACCACGCTGAAACAGGCAATGACCACCATGCCAGGCAACCAGATATAACCAAAGGCGCCTGGCGGCAAGTTGTCTAAGTTCAGTCCGCTAATGACAAAGCCTGTGACATTGGCAAGCGCAATGGGAAAGCCTAAGGCAGCGCTGGTGCCAATGGCGTTGTGAATGGCCACGTTGCACCAAGCCATTAAGGGCACGCTGACAAAGGCGCCGCCAGCACCCACCAAGCCAGACAGCATGCCAATGAGACCGCCCATGCCTAACTGACCCACAAAACCCGGCATTTGCCGCGAAGGCTTTGGTTTCTTGTCCATGAACATTTGAAACGCAGAGTAAGACACAAACACGCCAAACAAAATGGCCAGGGTGGCGCCCTTAACGGCTACAAAAATCCAGAGGCTGGCCAAGGCACTGCCAAGCACGATGCCGGGCGCCAAACCTTTGACCAAGTCCCAACGAACAGCACCCAGTTTGTGGTGGGTACGCACACTTGAAATAGAGGTGAACAAAATGGTCGACATGGACGTGACGATGGCCATTTTGATAGACAAGTCTTCGGCAACACCCATGTTGCCCAATATAAAACTCAACACGGGAACCATCAGCAAGCCACCGCCTAAGCCCAACAAGCCAGCCATGAAACCAACCACTGTGCCTGTGAGGCCCAGTTCTAAAAAGATTTGAAGTTCCATGGGCTTTAAGCCAAGCCGAGCTTTTGAGCCATGCCAATGCGTTGCAATTTACCGGTAGCACCTTTGGGAATTTCGTCCAAGAGTAAAACTTTGCGAGGCACTTTGAAATCGGCCAAGCGTGTTGCGGTGTATTCGCGAAGTTCTTTTTCAGTGGCCGTCATGCCTTCGCGCAAGACCACGGCGGCGCCAACTTCCTCGCCTAATTTGTCATGCGGAATGCCAAAGCAAACCACTTGGGCTACAGCAGGGTGGTCCATCAAAATTTCATCGACTTCACGGGGGCTGATTTTCTCTCCGCCGCGATTGATGATTTCTTTCAACCTTCCTGTGATGCTGACGTAGCCTTCGGCATCCAACACACCTTGATCACCCGTTCTGAACCATCCGTGGGTGAAAGCTTCTGCATTCGCTTTGTCGTTGTTCTCATAACCTGGCGTGACGTTGTTGCCACGAATCACAATTTCGCCAGTGCTGCCCGGTGGCAATAACTCGCCTTCAGCGCTCATGATGGCAATCTCGGGGCCTGCTGCCAAGCCCACGGTGCCGGGCTTTCTTTGGCCAGGTGGTAGCGGGTTGCATGCCATTTGGTGAGCTGCTTCGGTCATGCCATAGGCTTCAATGACGGGCGCTTTGAAGGTGGCTTCAAGTTCTGCCAAAACTTGCGGTGGCAAGGAAGAAGAAGAGGAGCGAATGAAACGCAGGGGCACCCTTGCAATGACTTCTTTGTTGTTGGCCGAGCGCGACAAAATAGCTTGGTGCATGGTGGGCACAGCGGTATACCAAGTGGGCTTGACTTCGTCCATTTGGCTGAAGAACTTCAAGGCATTGAAGCCGCTGGTGCAATAGACTTCGCCGCCTTGCGACAAGGGTGCCAAGATGCCTGCAATGAGGCCATGGATGTGAAACAGCGGCATCACGTTCAAACCGCGATCGGTGCTGCCAAAGCGTGTGCTGCTTGCAATGTTTTGCGCGGAGGCACTGACGTTGCGGTGCGTGAGCGGCACAATTTTGGGGCGGGAAGTGGTGCCAGAGGTGTGAAGCACTAAGGCCACATCGTCAGGCTGTGCATCACCAGGATGCTGTGCTGCTTTGGCTGCAAGGCCATGCATGTTCAAAGTGAAAGAGCCAGCACCTAAGGTAGGCGTGGGCTCAAGTTCAATGAGTGCAATGCCCATTTTGGCCGCCACCGCAACGGCAGGGCTGCTAGAGCCTTTCTCAACCACCAAGGCTTTGGCATTCAAATCGTTCAGATAAAACTCAAACTCATCCGCACGGTAGCTGGGGTTTAAGGGCGCAGAAGTACAGCAACAGGCCACCGTAACAAAACTGGCGGCCATTTCTGCGCTGTTGGGCAAGACCAAGGCCACGCGATCGTTGCGACCGATGCCAACTTGGTTAAAAGCTGACTGAACGTACTGGCTCAGTTGACGCAAAGCTGAATACGTAAGGGGCGCACTGTTGGCGGCACTCAGACAAGTTGATGAGCCATTTCCGGCCGCCAAAAGTTCTATTAGGGTTTTCATTAGTTAGTGGGGAAAAAGTTGAATTTACAGGATTTCAATCTCGACAAACTACGAATCATTCTATTACGATACTTCTGAGTTTACTTAATTACCAAGGAGTTATTGTGAAAGATCGCCTAGTGATGTCCCTTAAAACTGTTGCCTTGGTGGCGTGCAGTTCTTTCTGTTTCAATGCTTTCGCTCAAGCCAATTGGGAGCCCACCAAAAGCGTTGAGTTCATCGTGCCAGCTGGCACGGGTGGTGGCGCTGATCAAATGGCGCGTTTTCTTCAAGGTGTGATCAGCAAGCACAAGATCATGGCTCAACCCTTGGTGGTGGTTAACAAATCGGGGGGTGCAGGTGCAGAAGGATTTTTGGATGCCAAAGGGGCGCGCCCTGATGGTCACAAGATCATCATCACACTGTCAAATTTATTCACCACGCCTTTGGCTACGGGTGTGCCCTTCAATTGGAAGGACCTGACCCCTGTGGCCATGTTGGCACTCGATGAGTTTGTGCTTTGGGTCAATGCCGAGTCGCCCTACAAAACGGTGGGCGACTTCACTAAGGCCGTCAAGCAAGGCGAATCTGGCAAATTCAAAATGGCTGGAACGGGCTCTAAACAAGAAGACCAGATCATCACGGTGGCCATTGAAAAAGCCACTGCCAAAAAAATGATCTACATCCCTTTCAAAGGGGGCGGTGACGTGGCGGTTCAATTGGTGGGAAAACACGTTGACAGCACAGTGAACAACCCCATTGAAGCCGTGGCGCATTGGAAGGGCGGATCTTTAAGGGCGCTGTGCGTATTTGATTCGCAGGTTATGCCTTATCCGAAAAAAATCACACCGACCCAGTCGTGGAAAGACGTTCCCACCTGCAAATCGCAAGGCCTCGATGTGGAGTACTTGATGTTGCGCGGCATTTTCATGCCGCCCAAAGCCACGCCAGCGCAAGTGGCTTATTACACCGATGTGTTCCAAAAAGTACGCCAACTGCCTGAATGGAAAGAATTCATGGAGACCGGCGCCTTCAAAGACACGTTCATGAAGGGTCAGGAATTTCAAGATTGGTTGCTGAAAGCAGAGGTGGAGCATTACCGCTTGATGCGTGATGCCGGCTTCTTGGCCAAATAAGAATTTTGAAGGACCTCATCATGAAAACAGGTGAACACCTGCAAATGCGGTGGATAGAGTTGTTGGTAGCTGCCTGCTTTGTGGGTGTGAGTTTGTTGGTGATCACGGACAGTCTTCGTGTTGGCAATGCTTGGGGAAGTGATGGGCCAGAGCCTGGTTACTTTCCTTTCTACATTGGTTGCCTCTTGTTGGGCGGCGCATCTTGGGTGATTGTGCAAACTTTGCTGGCTTGGAAACAAGACGATGGCAAAGAAGTGTTTGCCGAAAAGCACGAGTTCAATTTGATGCTGCTCATGCTCCTTCCAACTGTGGCTTTTACGGCCGCCATCTTTGTGTTGGGAATATATGTGGCCTCGCTTATTTTCATTGCTGCTTTCATGGTCTGGCAAGGCAAATACAGTTACTTCAAATCAATAGTAGTAGG
>JBIIJK010000100.1:0-5034 GCA_044233865.1 Limnohabitans sp. | reverse complement strand
TCCCAGCTGCTGCTAATCTTGACCCACTGTTCGGGCTCCGTCTTAATTTCAATCTGACCGCCATGCGCCAACACGATTTCTCGGCACAAACTAAGGCCCAAACCATCGCCGGGTTTTTCACTTAAGTTTTGATTCACGCTCTGACGGTGCCGGTAAAAACGCTCAAACACTCGGTGGTCCAAGCCTTCCAATGTGAGCGCGGTGGTGTTGGCCACAGTGATCCAAACTTGACCGTTCCTTGATTCAGCACTGCATTTAACTTGGCCTTGGGGGTGGTTGTATTTCACAGCATTGCCCATCAGGTTGGTCAAGAGTTGGAAGAACAAGTCAGGATCGGCTTTCAAGCGCAGGCTGGAAGGAATTTCAAAATCAAAGCCGATGTCGGGGTTGAATAACTTCAAGTCCTCGACCATCTCTTCCACCAAATCTAGCAATTTAATTGCTTGCTTGTCCAACTTAATGCCGCCTGCATCGGCCAAGGACAACATGAGCAACTTGTTGGAAATAGTAATAAGGCGTTCTACTTCTTCAGCCACCAAAGAAAGCTCTAACTGCAGTTTAGAGCCATCGCTTGATTCATTGACCAAGCGATGCAAGTGACCGCGAATAATGGTCAGGGGCGTGCGGAGTTCGTGTGCAGCATCGCTGGAGAACCTGGCAGCTTGTTTGTAGCTGGTTCTCAAATGATCAATCAGATCGTTGAAGTACCGAATGAAGTCTCTAAATTCGCGAAAGAAATGTGCTTCAGAAATACGTTCATTGGGGCTGTCAAGTTGCACCTTGGTGAACGACTGTTGCAATCGCATGACGGGCTTCAAGGCCCAATAAGACATGAGCAGAGTGGCCACTAAGGCAAACACAATCAACAGAGGCCACAGGTTTTGCAATACGGCCTCCCGAGTGCGCATGATGGTTGAAACAGATCGAAGCAACAGGTTTTTATTGACGGCAACAAACATGTCTTCTTGCAATCCAGAGGCGCGAAGAACCGACCAATTCTCACCTTGAAAATTAACTTCAGCCAATTTCATACCGGGTTTTTCAATCGCAAAGCTCAGGTCTCGCCAATTTGCAGTTTCAATCAAACCCGCCAATTGATTTTGGCCTTGCGATGGACTGCTAGCCATCCACACTTGTAACTCGTTTGGTTTTAAATCGGCAAAAGATTTGCCCAAGTTGTATTGAACGATTTGAACTTGCGAAGCCACATCGATCTTGCTCTGAGGCGCTTGCTTCAACTCTTCAATTTCGTTGTCAATGTGCTTGCTCAAAGTTTCATACAGGTACAGCAAGATGGGGCCTTCCGAAACTTGCCGAACCATGATGCGAGTTGCTACCGCAAAGATCAGCATGCAAGCAAGCACGCCCAAAAAAACGTTCAGTCGAAAAGATTGAATCATTTGAATCAGTAGTTGTTAAACCGATACCCAACGCCGCGAATGGTCTCAATGGGAAACTGCTCTCCCTCTGGCATTTTGTCGTCGGTTAGTTTTTTTCGAAGCCTTTGTACACACACATCCACCACATTGGTGCCCGGATCAAAATCGATTTGCCAGACTTGCTTCAGAATTTGTTGCCTTGAAAAAATCTGCCCTGGCGACAGCATCAAACATTCCAACAGCAAGTACTCACGTTGCGTTAAATTAACTTTGATGTTTTTCCAATGGGCCACGCGGGTAAAACGATCTAGCGTGAGGCCACTTTGAACCATGGTTTTTTCGACGCTGCCCTGCTTGCGACTGACCACTGTTTTGATTCGAATGATGAGTTCTTCGATAAAAAATGGTTTGGCCAAATAGTCGTCAGCACCTTTTTCAAATCCTTGCAGTCGATCTGTCAAATCTGTGCGGGCCGACAAAATAATGACGGGTAGGGCTAAGTTTTTGCGTCGGATTTCAGCCAACACCGTCAGGCCATCCATCATGGGTAAGGTGAGGTCTAAAACAATGGCGTCAAAGTTTTTGATCAAGGCCGTGTTGAGGCCGCGAAAACCATCTTGTTCCCAGTGCGTTTGAAACCCCACATCGGTAAAACCTGCAACAATGAAATCTGCAATTCGCTGTTCGTCTTCAATGAGCAAAATGTTCATTGCGGTGGTTTGGACTGCGAAAGCAATGTGCCCTGTGGTTTGATGGTGACATCGGATGACAGATTTAGCCGCACCATGGTATTTTTAGCGCGGTCCTTGGATCTGAAGGGTCCGGTTAGAACGACAAACTTAGCGTCGTCTTTGCCCGGTTGGTACATGGGAACAATGCGTGCATTGGCCAACCAAGCCTTTGCCTTCACTGCGCTTTGAGCTTGCCTTACTGTTTCATAAACGCCATGCTCTAACAAGAATGTGTCTTCTGGCAAGCCCCTCAGCCACAAGCGCCCCTGAACTGCCACATCGGGTAGCTCCGTAATGATCTTGGCCGGCTTCGCAGGAGTAGCAGTAGCCACTGGAGGCGTAGTTGCATCAACTGGCGGTGTGGCAACAGGCGCTTCTGCTTTTGCAATGTAGGGCTTTAAATCGGCCGGAGGGCCTGGTGGTGGGTTGTTGGCATCGTCCTTGGGCTGTCCTGCAGTTGCAACTTTTTCAGGCGCAGTACTGGGGTTTGTGTCTAATTTATTGTCTGCAGCGCCTTCTGCTTTCATTGCATTGTTTTGTGCCGTTTTTTTCTTTTCGGGTGAACCCAGTGCCAGCACATCGTCATAAAAACCAGTGACCTGCGCAATCACTTTCTGGCTTAAATCTGGGTGCAAGATAGCTGCCACGCCCATAGAGCTGAGAAGCAAGGCAGACACGGCCAAGATCCATGTCCACTTTTTTGATTTCTTCAGATTCTTGGATTTGTCTTTCTGGGGTGGGGCTGCTTTGGAGGCACCGCCGCTAGCTACTGCCGCATTCAGTAAGGGGGTGGTTTTTTTAGTGCTTGCTTTGGCCAGTTTGTTGAAGAACTCGATAGCTACTTCTTCATTGCCCTCTTTTCTGGCTTGCTGAATGGCACTGAGTTTTTGCTCGGGTGTCGGCAACTCCAAAGCCCAAGAAACAAACTGCTTGTTTTGTGTAGCCAGCTTGTCTGCCTGTGCGCTCTCAGAGGCAAACATCAAGACCGCACCAATGCCTGCGCCAGGAAATTGCAAAATAAGCCTTGTGAACAAATCGAGCTCATGTGTGGCCAAGGCATTGGCATCATGCACCACCCAAATTTTTTCAGGCAACTGACCGCCTCTGGGTTTGGTGGCTTCATCCAGTTTGATGGTGGTGAGCAATTTGTTGAAGCGTTCTAGCATGGCCTCGGTGTCAGGCGGCATGAAAACTTCAATGGGCGTGTCTGGCAGTGCTCTTTTTAGACGACGAATGAATGCGGCACCAAAATGATCAATCAGCTCGGTGGTTTTGCTGGAAATAACCACGCTCTTGCCATCTTTGACCACGGCCATGGCACAGCTTTCCATCTGCAAACGGTCAGTCATTCTGAAGAAGATTTCAGATTCAGACGAGTTGCTGCTGGCGCCAAAGTCGGTCATGGATTTCTGTCAATGGAGTGGCGAATGTGCCAATGATACGCACAATGTGGCCGAAAATGGCGGGTATCATTGGCAGATTCAGGCAATGAACATTGACCCTCAGCAAAGTGGCCGCGATACTTTTTGAACACCCCCTTGACGAACTCACCAGCAATTTCTTGCGGGTTGAGACCTTGTTTGCTAGGGTCGATGTACTGATCAATCGGTTTTTTGCCATAGACCACCACTTCTGCCTTTTGTGCCTCTTTGAAATTGCCGATTTAGACGATCAATTCGACTTAAGCGACCAAATCTTGGTGCAACTGAATGCCCAAAAAACCAAATTGAATGGCTTCAAAGGCAACCCCAAGGTTTCTGCCACGGTTCTGACAGAACTGCTTGGGCAGGTTGAACAACATATCGTGGCACTGCAATCGCAAAAAAAGAAGTTGGCTCACATGATTGCCGACGATGAATGGCTGTACAAGCTTCGAGAAGGCATGGGACTGCCTGGCGGAACCAGCCCGTTTGATGCACCTCGATATTTTGCTTGGCAGCACCGAAGCGGCGAAGATCGAAGGGAAGACCTGTTGAATTGGCTAGATTTCTTCAAACCCCTCAGAGACAGCGTTGCCTTTTTGATGGGACTCACTCGAGGCAATGCATCTCACTCTCGTTTAGTAGCCAAAGGCGGTGAGTTTAGACAAAGCATTCCGCAAGGAAAATGCAAGCTGGTTCAAATTTGGGTAGACCCCAAACTCAAAGCGACGCCCGAAGTCCATGGCAACAAACTCATGGTGACCATCCGTTTCATTGACCGCGGCCCCAAAGGACAAACCAGCGCCTGTTTAGACGATATTCCATTTGAACTTGGCTTGGTCATGGCGCAGTAAACTAAAGCATTCGTTTAAATCGCAATTTTTATTCTGATTGAAGTCACGTAATTTGCTAAAATTCCCCAATTAGGGAGCAAACGTGGCAAATCCAGCAGATTCACTTGAAAGCGTCGTTATCGGCGATGGCGTTACCGTCAAGGGGGTGTTTTTTATACCTTCCAAAGCTGTGGTCAATGGCATCATTGAGGGCGACTTGACAGCTGAAGAAGTCTTGATTGGCCCCACTGGCAAAATCACGGGCCGAATTTCTGCCAAAGTCATTGATGTTCGCGGACAACTGCACAACACCGTGGTGAGCGAGAAGAGCCTGATCATTCGCTCTACAGGCAAGATCACTGGCAAGATTCATTACGTCGAAATTGAAATTGAAAAAGGTGGCGAGATAGAAGGAACTTTGACTCAAGCCATTGAAGGTACGCTCAACGCGGCCGCAATTTTAAACACTGGCCCAGCGCCTGTATAACCGGCACCTGACATGCAATTAGCAAAATTGCTTTGGCTAAGTGCGTTGTCGCTACCCTCTACTTTGCTTCATTGGTGGCGCAAAGATTACCAAGATTCAAGAATTATTTTTGAACAAAACGGTGACCTCCAGTATTTTGCAATCTCTGCCAAACTCCAACGCATGTTGGTTCGTGGCAGTATC
>JBIIJK010000099.1:0-5084 GCA_044233865.1 Limnohabitans sp. | reverse complement strand
TTTTGAAGTCAGTGGCTTTCTTCTTTTAAGGAAATGTTTTTTTGATAATTTGAAGATGTGTCGCAGAATACAAAAAGCTAAATTAAAAAAGACTTACGTTCCATGGCAAAACAAATTACACCTGATGAGCTAGTTAAATATTGCCGTGCAACTGTTCGCACGATGCCCATTGCACGTTCAATTTTGGAAGAAATGCAACCCAAACTGCGTTAGCGAGTTTTGCTGGCTGTTCAAACTCAAAACCCAGAAAATGAGCTAAGAGATCACATTGGGCTTGGCCGCGATCCTGGCCGTGGCCACCGAACAGGCGACCGACTTGGTCGAAGCCAGAAGGCGAATCACCACGATCGAGCGCTGGGTCGCGCCGCAACAGTCAACACGCTTAGCGCATCGTGAAGCATACGAGCGATATAGATCTGCGTCGGCATGCTTGGAGCCCAGCTTTGTCAGTGCAATGAAGCCCTGACTTGACGCGCTTCAGCTGTGCAGGGATGGCAATTTGTGGTCAGCGGCTGACCCGCACCAAAGCATCGGCACGTTGGTGCAGATCAGGCAGCAACTCCAGCCCCAAACCTGGCTTATCGTTCAGGCTGATCATGCCGTTCTTCACTTGCGGCAATTCGGTCACCAGCTCCTTGTACCAGCCAGAATAAAAGGCACGCACGCTTTCCTGGATCAGCGCATTGGGCGCGTGCAAAGACAAGTGCGTGGACGCGGTCCACACCACCGGTCCTGTGCAGTCGTGCGGGGCCACGGGCAGCTGCCAGGCGTCGGCCATGGCAGCAATCTTGCGTGCCTCTGTCAGGCCCCCGCACCAGCTCAAATCGAGCATGGCGACGCCTGCCACGCCGGTTTGCAAATAATCCTTGAAGCCCCATTTGTAGCTGAGCGTTTCGCTCGCACAAATCAGCGCCTTGCAGTCCACCGCGTACTGCTTGAGCAAATCGAGACTGTCCATGCGGATCGCGTCTTCGTGCCAGAAGGTGTCGAACTCTTGCAAGGCACGTGAAATCTTTTGCGCCATGGGCAAGCGCCACAGGCTGTGGAACTCGACCATGATGTCCATCTTGTCGCCCACCGCATTGCGAATTTTTCGAAACGGCTCCAACGCGCTGTTAAGGTCTTGCGGGCTGATGTATTGGCCGTGCGACTTTTCAGCAGCCACATCAAAGGGCCAAATCTTCATGCCCGTGATGCCTTCACTCAAAAGCGACTCGGCCACCTCGTCGGCGCGGTGCAAAAAGCCTTGCAAGTCTTCGTAAGGCCCGGCACCTTGCCCCAAGCCCCAGTTGCTGCTGGTCTGGTTCACGTTGCTGCGGATGTACTGGTAGCCCGCGCAAGTGTTGTAAACGCGAATTTCGTCGCGGCTCTTGCCGCCCAAAGCGGTGTACAAGGGCATGCCTGCGGCTTTACCAAAAATGTCCCACAGCGCGATGTCCACCGCCGAATTTCCGCGCGTCTCAACACCTGACCCACGCCAGCCCAGATAGCCCGTGATGTCGCGCTGGCGTGACTCAATGGCCAGTGGATCCTGGCCCACTAGTTTGGGCGCGACCCATTCGTGCAAATACGCCTCCACTGCCTGCGCACCCATGAAGGTTTCACCTAGGCCCATCAGGCCCTCGTCGGTGTGCAGACGCACCCAGATGATGTTAGGAAATTCATCCAAGCGGATAGTTTCGAGTTGCGTGATTTTCATGGCAGCACCCATTTCAGTCGTTAAAAAAGCCCCACAGCGTGCGGCTGTGGAGCTTTTGGGTTCAGCAAAAGGCTGAGCGCGAGGGATCAACCACCGCGAGCTTTTCTCAGTTCATCTTGCACTACCTTGATGGCGTCGGCTCCGATCGAGTCCTTGTGCTTGTCGTACACCGAAGCAACTTTGGCACGAATGCGGTTTTGCTCTGCAGAGTTGACTTCGTTGACCTGCATGCCCTTGGTCTTCAGGCTGGCCAAGGATTTTTCATTCAAAGTGCGGTTGGCAGCGCGTTGCACTTTTTGACCTTCCATGGCGGCTTCACGCAACACGGCCTGCTCTTGGGGGTTAAGTTGGTCCCACAGTTTCTTGCTGTAAAGAACCAGGAAAGGCGTGTAGGCGTGGCGCGTCACGCTCAGGTACTTTTGCACTTCATTGAACTTGGAGGTTTCAATGGTCACAAAGGGGTTTTCCTGACCGTCAATGGTCTTGGTTTCCAAAGCTGTGAACACTTCGCCAAATGCCATGGGAACGGCGTTGGTGCCCAAAGTTTTGAAGGTGTCTAGGAAGATGTTGTTTTGCATGACGCGCACTTTGACGCCATCAAAATCTTCCAGCTTGGTTACTGGGCGCTTGCTGTTGGTGAGGTTGCGAAAACCGTTTTCCCAATACGCCAAGTTCACCAGGCCTGCGGCCTCGAGCTTGGCATTGAAGTACCTGCCGGCGGCACCGTCAAGCACGGCATCGGCTTCTTTTTCATTAGCAAACAAGAAAGGCAAATCGAACACGCCCAGCTCTTTGATGATGCCCACCAGCGGTGAGCTGGAGGTACACACCATCTCTTGGGTGCCCGCACGCAATGCCTGTGTTGCAGGCAAGTCGCCGCCCGCTGCGCCTCCCCAGAAGGCAGTGATCTTCATCTTGCCGCCGGTCTTGGCAGCCAAAACTTCTTGCATTTTCTTGACGCCCACGCCCACAGGGTGGTCTTCGTTCACACCGTTGGTGAACTTGATGTTGCGATCGGCAAACTGCGCCATGGCGCTCGATACCACTAGGAATGTGCCCGCGATCAGGGTCACCAGATTTCTGCGTTTCAACATGAATGTCTCCTTTTAAAAAACACAGGGTTAAGAAATCATCTCAGCATCCATTTCATCGGCTCGATGACGATGGAGGGGAAAGCAATCAACAAAGCCAGTACGCTCAGTTGCGCCCACAAGAAGGGCAAGACCCCCTTGAAAGCGGTGTCCATATTAATCTTAGCAACACCGCACACCACGTTGAGCACCGTACCCACCGGCGGGGTGATCAAACCAATGGCGTTGTTCATGATGAACAGAACACCAAAATAAACGGGGTCAATGCCCGCCTTGATCACCAGCGGCATCAGTACGGGTGTCAGAATCAGCACCGTGGGTGTGAAGTCAAGCGCCGTTCCCACCACAATGACCAAGAGCATCAACACCACCATGAGCAAGGTCTTGTTGCCCATGAGTGGCTCCATCATACGGGCCACTTCGGCCGGAATGTTGGCCACCGTGATGAGCCATGCGCTGACCATGGCGGCTGCCACCAAAAACATGATGACCGAGGTGGTCTTGCCGGCTGCCAAGATCAAGCCGTACAGCTTGGCCCATTCCAATTCGCGGTAAATGAACGCGCCCACCACAAAGCTGTAAACCGCGGCCACCACGGCCGCCTCGGTCGGGGTGAATACACCGAATTTCATGCCGCCGATGATGAAGACCGGCAAACCCAGTGCCAAAATACCTTGACGCGTAGCCTGCAATTTTTCGGCAAGTTTCATGCGAGGTCCCGGCTGCACGCTTTCACGCTTGGCGACCCACCACCACGTCAAGCCAATCGCGACCCCCATCAACAGGCCCGGCACAATACCCGCCAAGAATAATTTGGTGATGGACACATTGGCCGCCACACCAAAGATAATGAAGCCTATCGAAGGAGGGATTACCGGCGCGATGATACCGCCGGAGGCGATCAAGCCGGCCGAGCGTCCCACGTTATAGCCGGCTCGCTTCATCATGGGGATCAACAAGGCGGCCAAGGCTGCGGTATCTGCCACCGCAGAGCCTGAAAGAGAGGCCATGATGACCGCCGCCATCACTGCCACGTAACCCAAGCCCCCACGGAAATGCCCGACCCAGGCCATGGCCAGGTTCACGATGCGGCGGCTCAAACCACCCGCGTTCATAAACTCACCAGCCAACAAGAAAAACGGCACGGCCAACAACGGGAAGTTGTCTGCCCCGTCCACAAAACGCTGCGCCAAAATTTGGCTGTCGAAAGCGTTGATCATGCCGTTGCTGGCCATGTAGGCCATGAGGCTCAAACCACACACCAACAAGGCGTAGGCAATGGGCATGCCCAGTGCCATGGCACCCAGCAAGCTGAAAACAAAAACGGCGATGGTCATACGCGGCCTCGCAATTCAGGCTCCATCTCGGCAAGGACCACTTTGTCTTCCGAGTCAACCACCAGCACCAGATCCGCCTCAGCCAGTTGCCCAGTCAACAATTGGAACAACTTGTGCAGGTTCATGATGCCCATGACGAAGGCCGTCACATAGCCAATGCCATAAATCCAGATCATTGGGATACCCACCACCACAGAGATGTTGGTCACCTGCAAGTCGTGCATTTTCCAGGTGCCCCAAAAGAAAAGAACGTTGCAGCCGAGCATCATCGCTTCACTGAATAAAAAGCACAGCTTTTTACCGCCAAGGGGCAAGCGGCGCACCAGCGTGTCCACACCTAAATGGCCTTTTTCGCGCATGGCCACCATGGCTCCAATGTAAGTCAGCCAGATGAAGCAGTAGCGCGACATCTCGTCAGAGATCGAAATGCCCGAGTTAAAACCATAGCGCAGCACCACGTTGCCAAACACCATGATGACCATGGCCACCAGACAGGCCACCACCAGAAACTCTAGCAGTTTGAAAAAAGCGTTGATCATTTTTTGCATGAGTGTCTATCGGCTTTGACCATTGCCTAGGATATTTTTGTGAAAATTATTCGTCAAGGGGGAAGGGGATGATTCAATCTATCATAGGATTATTGATTAACCGAGACTGACTCTGGTTAACCCTAGATTTGAAGAAAGCCTCTGATTCAACAGGCGCCAACTTAGACGTAGTGAATTAATGCGGCTTCCACATTTGCTTCCACACTGCCGCAGACCGCCTGTAACCTATTGATTCATATTGGTTATTTTTTATTGAAGCTGCTCATAATCCTTTGCTCAAAGGTTCGACTCCGTACTCGGGGCTCTATCTGTGTTGATTTAAAAGTTGACTAAAGAGAAATTCAAAGCAATGTCAAAACAACGAATTTTCAGCCTAAAACCTAAAGGGGTCTGTTTATGAAAGCGACTG
>JBIIJK010000040.1:0-19465 GCA_044233865.1 Limnohabitans sp. | reverse complement strand
CCCTTCAGTTTGGACAAACTGCGGTGCTCCAAAATGCGCGCAGGCAAGGGGTAGTCTTCTGCCAGTTTTTCCAACACTTCTTCATCGGTACTGCGCGCACCCGTCGCGGTTTTCTTAATGACGGGCAAACCCAGCTTGTCAAAAAAGATTTCACCAAGTTGTTTGGGGCTGCTCAAGTTGAAGGGCTGCCCTGCAATTTCATAGGCTTCAGTTTCAAGCTGCAAAATGCGTTGCCCCAAGGCTTGGCTTTGTGCGGCCAACGTGGGGCCATCTATGAGCACGCCATTGCGTTCAATGCGAAACAAAGCTTCACTGGTGGCAATTTCGATGTCATAAATGGCGCGCAGTTTGGCATCAGCTTGAATGCGTGGCCAAAGCACACTGTGCACATCCAAGCACTGGTCTGAATCTTCACAAGAATACTCAGAGGCTTTTTCGACATCTACTTGCGCAAACGAAATTTGATGCACACCTTTGCCGCACATGTCTTCGTAAGTCAAACCGGTGCGGCCCACATGTCGCAATGCCAAACTGGTCAGGCTGTGAGGCTTGTGGACTTCCAGCACATAACTTTGCAGCATGGTGTCGTGTGCATAGCCACGCACCTCAATGCCTTGATTGGCAAACACATGCCTGTCGTATTTAATGTGCTGACCTACTTTGAGTTTGAGCGGGTTTTCAAGCCAAGCTTTGAGCTTGGCCAGAACTTCCAACAAGGGCAACTGCACAGGTGCGTCGGGCCCTTCGTGGCGCAAAGGCAAATAAGCCGCCTCACCCGGTTTGACACTCCAACTGATGCCCACCAAATCGGCGCGCATGGCATCAAGCGATGTGGTCTCGGTGTCGATGGCCACACACTCAGCGGCCTCCAATCTCGGCAGCCATGTGTCGAATTGCGCCCAAGTCAAAATGGTTTCATAGTGCTTATCGCCAGTGACAGTGACAACCGGTTCTGGCTCTGCAAACAAATCGTCATTGGGCACGAATGCCGCTTTGGCAGAGGACTTGCTGGCTACAGACTCAGGGGCGCCTGCACCACGGCTTCTGACTAAACCTTTGAAGCCATACTTTTCATAAAAAGCCAACAAGTCGGCCTCGTTGGGCTGCGCTAACCGAATGGTTTCAAGTGAGGGCAACTCGGGCACGTACTCGTTCAAATCGCAATCGGTGCGAATTTTCAAGAGCTGACGGCCCGTGGGCAACCAATCGACCGCCTTGCGAAGGTTCTCACCCACCACCCCTTTAACTTGATCGGCATTGGCCATCAAGTTATCGAGCGAGCCATATTCAAGCAAAAGTTTGACCGCCGTTTTAGGGCCTACTTTTTGCACGCCTGGCACATTGTCGACCGTGTCACCCACCAAAATTTGATAGTCCAACATAAGGCTGGCAGGCACACCAAATTCTTCTTGAACGCCCGCCAAATCACGGCGCTTTCCATTCATGGTGTCGATGATGGTGATGTGTTCATTCACCAATTGGGCCAAGTCTTTGTCGCCACTTGAAACCACCACCTCAATGCCTTGCGATGAACCCACAGCAGACAGTGTGCCGATCACATCATCGGCTTCAACGCCCGGTACGTCCAAGACTTTCCATCCCATCAAACGAACCAACTCATGAATCGGCTGAATTTGCGAGCGCAAATCATCGGGCATGGGACTTCTGTTTTGTTTGTATTCTGGGTAAATTTCATCGCGGAAGGTAGGGCCTTTGGCATCAAACACACACACCGCAAAGTCTGCGGGAATGTCTTTCCGAAGGCGCTCCATCATGTTGATCATGCCTCTGATGGCACCGGTGGCAGGACTGCTAGGGTCGCCAGGTACGGCCCGCAAATCAGGCATGGCATGAAAGGCTCGGTAGAGGTAACTGGAACCATCCACCAGCAAAAGTGTTTTCTTGTCGCTCATACCCCAATTGTGCCTGTCCTGAAGCGGGTTTGCCGAGTCAAAGTCTGTCAAATTTGGCGCCAACACCCTCTACAATCCTTGCATGCATTTCGCCATGCCTTCGGGCACCTATTCCACCCTTTCGAGCCCCCGCTAAGCCATGGCAGTTTTTACGCCCGTTACCGAAGAGCAAGCAGCCCTGCTGATGTCCCAATTAGGCTTAGGTGAACTGACCGAGTTAAGGGGGATTGAGGGCGGCATCGAAAACACCAACTATTTCGCCACCACCGATTTGGGCGATTACGTCCTGACCTTGTTCGAGCGTCTCAATCACGAACAATTGCCCTTTTATTTGTTCCTGATGAAGCACTTGGCAGAAAAAGGCATTCCAGTGCCCAACCCTGCTGCCAATTCAGATGGCGACATTTTGTACACCCTTTGCGACAAACCAGCAGCCGTGGTCAACCGACTGCTTGGAAAAAGTCAACTGGCCCCCAATGCTGTTCACTGCGCTGCGGTCGGTGCCATGATGGCCCACATGCACTTAGCGGGTAAAGACTACAACCGCAGCCAACCCAATTTAAGAGGCTTGGCTTGGTGGAACGACACTGTGCCAGTGGTGCTGCCCTACTTGGAGGAAGACCAAGCTAGGCTCTTGCAAAGCGAGTTGGCCTACCAAAATCACATTGCACAGGGTGCCGCTTATCAAGCCCTCCCCAAAGGCCCTGTCCATGCCGATCTTTTTCGCGACAACGTGATGTTCGATGGCGAAAAGCTCACCGGCTTCTTCGACTTTTATTTTGCGGGCAATGACACTTGGTTGTTTGACTTGTCGGTGTGCATGAACGATTGGTGCATCGACTTAAACTCAGGAGAGCACGATCCTGAAAGGGCCTTGGCCATGCTGAATGCCTACCAAGAAGTGCGGCCACTGCGTTCCGCCGAGAGACAGTTGCTGCCAGCCATGCTGCGCGCCGGCGCGTTGCGCTTTTGGATTTCCCGGCTTTGGGATTTCCATTTACCCAGAGAAGCATCCATGCTAAAACCACACGATCCCACCCACTTCGAACGGGTATTGCGTGCTCGTTTAACTTCGCCCTTTAAGCTCTGACTATGAAGCTTCAAATCGTTCCTGCCAAGCAGGGCCTAGTCTGGGTCAAACAAGGTATTCGCACTTTCTGGCGCCAGCCACTTGCTTTCACTGGTTTGTTCTTTTTGTTCATGGCATGGGTTTCTCTCTTGTCGATGGTTCCATTTATTGGCGCGGCATTGGCCTTGCTTGTTTTGCCAGCCGCCACTTTAGGGCTCATGGTCGCTACCGAACAGGCAGCCGCCGGAAAGTTTCCCATGCCCACTGTCATGTTGGTGGCCTTTCGTGCAGGACAGCTTCGACTCAAGGCCATGCTGCTTCTGGGTGTTCTTTATGCCCTGAGTTTTTTGGCAGTCATGGGCATTTCAGCCCTCGTCGATGGCGGCGGGTTTGCCATGGTCTATCTGGCCAATGCGCCCATCACACCAGAAGTGGTCAACGATGCAGACTTTCAGACAGCCATGTGGTTGACAACCATCATGTACGTGCCTTTGTCAATGCTCTTTTGGCACGCGCCGGCTTTGGTTCATTGGCACGGCGTTCCACCTGTCAAGAGCCTGTTTTTCAGCGCCATCGCTTGCTGGCGCAATTTGGGCGCATTTGCTGTGTATTTGCTGGCATGGGCAGGCGTGCTTGTAGCGGGTGCCGTACTCATTGTCCTCATCAGCAGCGCCTTAGGTGGCAACGATTTATCAGCTGCTGTTCTCATGCCGGGCGCCTTGCTCATGGCGGCCATGTTTTTCGCATCGGTTTACTTTAGCGTGAAAGACTGTTTTGAATTGCCCGAGCCAGGCAGCGAACACCAAGCATAAAAATCAATGGTGATGGCCATGTGCACCATGCACATGGCGATGTTCAATTTCTTCTGGAATGGCCGCGCGCACATCCAGCACATTCAATTGGAATTGCAAAACTTGACCCGCCCAAGGATGGTTGCCATCCAACATCACGGTATCGCCTTTGATTTTCAGCACATTGAAAATGGCTTCACGGCCATCTGGTGTGCGACCACGCAATTGCCCCCCTACCTTCACGCCAGGCGGGAAATCTTTCTTGGGCATGGTTTGTAGCAGGCTTTCATCGCGCTCACCAAAGGCATCGGCAGCACTCAGCACCAATGTGGTTTGATAGCCCTTGTCTTGGCCATCTAGCGCCTCTTCAATTTTGGGCAAGGTGTTTTCATAGCCGCCATGCAAATAAGCCATGGGCTCTGCTGCAGCTTCTAACAATTTACCTTGCGCATCGGACACTTTGTATTTCAAGGTCACAACGGTGTCTTTTTCAATTTTCATAAAGTTCTCTTCCTTCGGTCCTAAATTATTCCACAGGTGTTAATTTGGCAACCGACAAGGCCAGCCACTTCACACCATGTCTTGGGAAATTCACTTGGGCTCGCGCATCTGCGCCAACACCCTCCACGGCCAAAACCTGGCCCTCACCAAACTTGGTATGAAACACTTTCATGGCCACCTTGATGCCATGCGAAGGCTCTGCTTTTTGCACAGGCACAGGCGGGCTTTTGTAGGTTTCTGCCGAGCTCAAACTGCTGTGCCCCCAAGCAGGCTTGGCTTGAAATGCTTGAGCGGGTGAAGTCCAACCGCCGCCCAACCCGGTCGCAAAGCCAGGGTTCTTAGGCGTAATCCATTTCAAGCATTCTTCAGGTAACTCATCCAAAAAACGGCTCTTTAAGTTGTAGCGGGTTTGACCATGCAGCATGCGCGTTTGAGAATGACTGAGGTACAAACGTTTGCGCGCACGCGTGATGGCCACATACATGAGCCGGCGCTCTTCTTCCAAACCGTCAAAGTCGTTCATGGAATTTTCGTGAGGAAACAAACCCTCCTCCAAGCCCGAGATAAACACCGCGTCAAACTCCAAGCCTTTGCTGGCATGCACAGTCATGAGTTGAATGGCATCCTCACCGGCTTGCGCTTGATTGTCCCCTGCCTCTAAGGCCGCATGCGTTAAGAAGGCCGCCAATGGCGACATCACTTCACCATCTTCTGCATTGGGCGCCATCTCTGAAGCCGTGGCCTCAGCATCGCGACCAAAACCTTCTTGCGTGACAAAGCTTTCTGCAGCGTTGACCAACTCTTCCAAGTTTTCAACGCGATCGGCACCTTCTTTTTCAGTTTTGTAATGCTCGATCAAACCCGTTTGATCGAGCACCAATTCGATGATCTCGCGCAGAGTCATGCCTGGCGTTTGCTCGCGCATCACATCGATCATGGCCACAAAGCCTGCCAACTTGGCGCCTGCTTTGCCGGCTGTGGTGCTCACGGCATCGTGCAAAGAGCACCCTAAACCTTTGGCAGCGTCTTGCAGTTGCTCCACGCTGCGAGAGCCAATGCCGCGCGGCGGGAAATTCACAATGCGCAAGAAACTGGTGTCGTCGTTGGCATTTTCTAAAATACGCAAATAGGCCAATGCGTGTTTGATTTCAGCTCGCTCAAAAAATCGCAGGCCACCATACACTTTGTAGGGCACTCCGGCATTGAACAACGCTGTTTCCATGACACGACTCTGCGCATTGCTGCGATACAGCACGGCCACTTCCTTGCGTGTCAAGCCATCGCCTTTGACCAATTGACGAACCTCATCAACCAGCCATTGCGCTTCCGCAAAGTCACTGGTCGACTCATACACTCGCACTGGCTCGCCAGCGCCCTGGTCAGTTCGAAGGTTTTTACCAAGCCTGTTTTTGTTGTTGCCAATCAGGGCGTTGGCTGAGTCCAAAATGTTGCTGTAGCTTCTGTAGTTTTGCTCTAACTTAATTTGGTGCTGCACGCCAAACTCACGCACAAAGTCGGCCATGTTGCCCACTCGCGCACCTCGGAATGCGTAAATACTTTGGTCGTCATCTCCCACTGCCAAAACAGCACTGCCATGCTCTGCCGGCAGGCCTGCAATCATTTTGATCCAAGCATATTGCAGCTTGTTGGTGTCTTGAAACTCGTCAATTAGCACATGTTTAAAACGCGAGCGGTAGTGCAAACGAATCGAATCGTTGTCACGCAGCAACTCATAGGAGCGCAACATCAACTCACCAAAGTCCACCACGCCCTCGCGCTGGCACTGGTCTTCGTAGAGTTGGTAGATATCTACTTTGCGACGGGTTTCATCGTCGCGCACATCCACATCTTTGGGCCGTAATCCGTCTTCTTTGCAACCGGCAATGAACCACTGCAATTGCTTGGGTGGAAAACGCTCATCGTCGACACCGTGCTGTTTGCACAAACGCTTGATGGCCGACAGCTGATCCTGCGTGTCCAAAATTTGGAAAGTTTGTGGCAGATTGGCCATTTTGTAATGGGCCCGCAAAAACCGGTTGCACAGGCCATGAAATGTGCCGATCCACATGCCCCGAACATTGACGGGCAACATAGCCTGAAGCCGAAGCATCATCTCTTTGGCGGCCTTGTTGGTGAAGGTCACCGCCAACACGCCACCCGAGCCCACCTGGGAGGTCTGTAATAACCAAGCAATTCGGGTGGTTAATACTCGGGTTTTGCCAGACCCCGCCCCCGCCAAAATGAGTGCCGATTCAGAGGGAAGCGTAACTGCCCGCAATTGCTCTGGGTTCAAGTTGCTCAAAAGGGGCGTTTGGTCATACATCCCCCAATTGTAGAAACTCCTGAGGCCTTGTTTTGAAATTTCAAAACAAAACGGGTAGAATCAGCCACCGGGCCCAAGATTCTTGCGCCCGGTTTTTTTTGCCCAAAAAAAGGCACTCAAAACCGGCCAAGCCAAGCGCTCATTCGTTCTTTCAACGATCCTTTTGGAGCTTGGTTAAATGGAAATTTTTGATTACGACAATATCTTGTTGCTGCCCCGCAAATGCCGCGTGGAAAGCCGATCTGAATGCGATGCCAGTGTTGAGTTAGGCGGCCGCAAATTCCGTCTGCCGGTTGTTCCGGCCAACATGAAGACGGTGGTGAACGAAAAGATTTGCACCTGGATGGCGCAAAACGGTTACTTCTATGTCATGCACCGCTTCGATCTGGACAATGTTCAATTCGTGCGTGAAATGCACGCCAAAGGCTTGTACGCGTCTATTTCATTGGGCGTCAAAGGCCCCGACTACGACACAGTCAACAAATTGGTGGTCGAAGGCCTGACGCCCGAATACATCACCATCGACATTGCGCACGGCCATGCAGAGAGCGTGCACAAGATGATTCAAACCTTAAAAGAAAAGTTGCCCAAGTCTTTTATCATCGCGGGCAACGTGGGCACCCCTGAAGCCATCATTGATTTGGAAAACTGGGGCGCTGATGCCACCAAAGTGGGCATTGGCCCTGGCAAGGTTTGCATCACCAAGCTCAAAACGGGTTTTGGTACAGGCGGCTGGCAGTTGTCAGCGCTTAAATGGTGTGCCCGTGTTGCCACCAAGCCCATCATTGCCGACGGCGGCATCCGTGAGCACGGCGACATTGCCAAAAGCATTCGCTTTGGCGCCACCATGATCATGATTGGCTCGATGTTGGCCGGTCACGAAGAGTCGCCCGGCGCCACTGTCGAGGTGGACGGCAAGCTCTTTAAAGAGTACTACGGCTCGGCCTCAGACTTCAACAAGGGCGAATACAAGCATGTTGAAGGTAAGCGCATTCTAGAGCCCCTCAAAGGTCATTTGGCCAACACCCTGATCGAGATGGAGCAAGACACCCAAAGCTCGATCAGCTATTCTGGTGGCACCAAGCTCATGGACATTCGCAAAGTCAACTACGTGATTTTGGGCGGCGACAACGCCGGTGAACACCTGTTGATGTAATTATTTAGCTTGTCATTGGGTCTGCGCGTTTGAACTGCACCTCGCAGTTCAAGCCGCTGACATAACCCGCCATGGGTTCGTTGCGCAATTTAATTTCACCATGGAGTGATTGCACAATGCCCAAACAAATAGACAGGCCCAGGCCACTTCCCTGACGTGTATCGCCTGTTGCAAAGGGTTGGAACAAACGTCTTTGCAGATCGTCACTCAGCCCAGGGCCTTCGTCTCGCAAACTGAACCTCACGGTTTCGCCATACGGCCGCAAATCCAGTTTCAAGCGTCCTTCCTGTGGGCTATGGCGAATGGCATTGGACAGCAGGTTGCGAGTCAGTTCCCTCAGCATCCAGTCGGGCGCAAGAACACCACTGATCTCAGTGTCAATCTCAAAATCCAGATTCTTAACGACCATCAAAGGCGCCAACTCAAGTGCAACTTCGCGTGCGACCAGCGAAAAATCTGTCCATGTAGGCTGGGTGGAAGCATTGAGTTGCTCCACCTTGGCCAGCGCCAACATTTGATTGATCAATTGAGTGGCACGGTCAATGGTAAGTGCAATGTCTTGCAGTGCTTGTTCGTTGGGCGTATCGCCACGCTGCGCAGATTGCACCTGAAGTTTCAAAACGGCCAGGGGTGTTCTGAGTTGATGCGCTGCATCGCGAACAAATCCTTTTTGCTGCGCCAACAAAGATTGCAACTTTTGCATCACATGGTTGGTAGCCAAAATCAGAGGCTGAATTTCTTGCGGTGCGGCGTCGTAAGCCAAGGGCGCCAAATCATGCTCAGATCGATTTTCCAAATGCTCAGACAACTTGCGTACAGGTTGTGTAGCGCGTTGCACCACACTCACTACGACCAGTGCAATGATGCCCAATAGCAAGGCTTGTCGCCACAGGGTCCCAATCAACAGTTCACGCGCCAAGTTGTGGCGCAGCTCCAAGGTTTCAGCCACTTGAATCACAGCCATGGCACGTCCCTTTTCACTCACCACGGGCTGCAACAGGGTGGCCACACGTATCTCTTCACCTTGGTAGGTGTCGTTGTAAAAATCAACCAATGCAGCATAGGCGGGCTTGGCAGGAATCTGTCCTTTCCAGACGGGCAATTCTGCAAAACCCAAAACCATGGTGCCATTCAAATGTGAGACTTTGTAATACAAGCGACTTTGGTTGTCTGTTTCAAAAGCCTCAGTGGCTGCATAGGGCACCAAGGCTCTGATCTGGGCATCGTTGTCATAACCCACCACGTCGAGTTGCTCACTGATGGTTTTGGCTGAAGCCAACAAGCTTCTGTCGTAAGCAATGTCCGAGGCGTTCAAAGCTTCCTGATAAAGGCTCCATGCATTGATGCCCACCAAGATCAAGAGGGGCAACAAAATTCCCAACAACAATTGTCTGCGCATTGACATTTTGGATCCCGTACCAAGCATCATGCGTTGACCTTCAATAAGTAACCTAGGCCACGCAAAGTCACCAAGCCAAGACCAGTGTCTGTTAATTTTTTCCGAAGTCGGTAAGCCACCACTTCGATGGCTTCAAATTGAACGTCCAACTCAAGTGGAAACACGGCTGCAAACAAACGCTCCTTAGAAACCGCCTGACCCGGTTGCGACATTAATGCCTGCAGCATGGCCACTTCGCGAGGTGTCAGCTCCATAGGTTGCCGGTTCAAATAAGCTGCACCATTCAAGGTATCTAAGGTCAAGGCGCCCAACTGAATTGTGTGAAGGTCTGCGCGAGCCGTGGCAGAGCCTTCTCTTTGATCTAAAGTGCCTGGGCTACTGCGTGCACGTCTATAAAGTGCGTTGACACGGGCTTCCAGTTCGTCCAAATCAAAAGGCTTGGCCATGTAATCGTCGGCACCTGAATTCAAACCCAACACACGATCGCCTACTGTAGTTCTGGCAGTCAACACCAGGACGGGCGTTGTCAGACCCTCTTTGCGGATTTGGGAAACCACATTCAAACCATCGCCATCGGGCAGCGTTAAATCCAGCACCACCACATCGGGGCGCACACTTTTCCACAAGCTCAAGGCCTGCGCAGCCGATGCGGCACAACTAACTTGCATTCCACGCCGAGACAAGCTGCGAGCGAGGGTCTCTTGCAAGTAAGGGTCGTCTTCGACCAACAATAAGCGCATGGATCAGTACTTTCCCTAGGGTTTTCGACAGGTAAATGACAGTTTAAGAGTAGATGATCACTTATCGATTTTGCACTCAAAGGAGACACCATGCGTCGTGATCAGTTCATCAAATCCGTTTTGGCATTGGCAGCAGGTTCTAGCCTGTCTCTGCCCTCATTGGCAGCCGCCAACATCAAAATGATGATTCCAGCCAATCCAGGTGGCGGCTGGGATACCACAGGCCGTGCTTTGGGCAAAGCCCTGCAAGACTCTGGCGTGGCCAGCTCGGTCACCTACGAAAACAAGGGCGGCGCTGCCGGCATCATTGGCCTCGCACAATACGCCAACGCCACCAAAGGCGACGGCAACTCCTTGATGGTCATGGGCGCGGTCATGTTGGGAGGCATTATCACAGGCAAGCCGCCAGTCAGCCTTGATAAGGTCACACCCATTGCGCGCTTAACCAGCGAGTACAACGTGTTTGTGGTGCCCGCCAATTCGCCCCTCAAAACCATGAAGGACGTCGTAGACCAATTGAAAAAGGACCCTGGCAGCGTCAAGTGGGGCGGCGGTTCACGCGGTTCTACAGAACACATTGCCGCAGCCATGTTGGCGCGCGAAGTGGGTGTTGATGCAGCCAAAATCAACTACGTGCCATTCCGCGGCGGCGGCGAAGCTGTTGCTGCCATTCTGGGCGGCAATGTCACTGTGGGCGGTAGCGGCTACAGCGAATTCCAGCAGTACATTGAAACTGGCAAGATGCGCCCCATTGCTGTCACATCGGGCAAGCGCTTGAAGGGTATCAACATCCCCACCATGATCGAGCAAGGCTACAACATTGAGATTGGAAACTGGCGCGGTGTTTATGCACCTGCTGGCCTCACAGCCGCACAGCGCAAAGGCCTGACCGAAATGGTTCTCAAAGCCACAAAATCAAAATCTTGGGCTGAGTCTTTGGAAAAGAACAACTGGACACCCGCTTGGATGCCCAACCCAGAATTTGACGATTTTGTCGATCGTGAATTTGCAAGCTTGCGTGCAACCATGGTCAAGTCCGGCATGATCTAAGCATTCACCTAGGGTGAATCATGGCTGATCAATTTCTTTGAGCAGCCTCTTTTTTCTGGGTCCTGCGGGACCCAGAATTTTTGACAAAAGGACAATGTATGTCTACCGCTCTCCCTCCTTCCCCCACACAAATTGCCATCGGCCTCTTCGGCTTGGCTTTGTCTTTGCTCATGATGTGGGGCGCCACCAGCATCTCATCTGAGGCGGGCTACGCTGGCGTTGGGCCCAATTTTTTGCCGTGGGTCGTAGCGGTCTTTCTGGCTGCTTGCTCTGCTTGGCTAATTTGGGAATCTATAACGGGTGGTTATCGCAACATGCCTGAAGCCAGTGGTGCAGAGAAAGCCGATTGGCACGCATTCGCATGGGTCTCGGCTGGTATTTTGGCCAATGCTGCACTGATCAATGTGGCGGGCTTTGTGGTGAGTTGCGCCATCTGTTTTATTTTGGCTGTCAGGGGTCTTCGAATTTCACAAGGCGACCCTGCTGGCAACATTTCGCAAACACTCAAAGATTGTGTTTTGGGTTTCCTCATTGCAGCACCTGTTTTTTGGCTGTTCACCAAGTTCTTGGCCATCAATTTGCCCAACTTAACCGGCACCTCCTGGCTTTAAGCCTAAGTTGAAAGCAACTCATGTTAGATACTTGGAACAATCTGCTTTCTGGTTTTGCAACAGCCGGAACCCCCATTAATTTACTCTGGGCCTTTGTGGGCTGTGCCCTAGGCACCGCCATTGGCGTGCTACCCGGATTGGGCCCTGCTGTTACCGTGGCGATGCTCTTGCCCATCACGGCGCAAGTCGAACCCACAGCTTCCATGATTTTCTTTGCCGGCATTTATTACGGCGCCATGTACGGCGGCTCGACCACTTCTATTTTGCTCAACACCCCTGGTGAAACAGGCACCATGGTCACCGCACTTGAAGGTTTCAAGATGGCCAAGAATGGCCGCGCAGGATCGGCATTGGCTACTGCAGCCATTGGGTCTTTTGTGGCCGGCACTTTGGCCACCATCTTGGTCACCTTGTTTGCCCCCGTGGTGGCAGAATTTGCAGTGAAATTGGGCCCCCCAGAGTACTTCTGCATGATGGTGTTGGCCTTCATCACAGTGAGTGCTGTATTGGGTAAAAGCACCGTTCGCGGCCTTTCCGCTTTGTTCATTGGCTTGGCCTTGGGCTTGGTAGGCATGGACCAAATTTCGGGACAAGTGCGTTACACCGGTAACATTCCTGAATTCATGGACGGCATTGAAACGGTGCTGATTGCAGTCGGCCTGTTTGCTGTTTCGGAGGTCATGTACAACGCGCTCTACGAAGGCAAAAGCAGTGCCGACATGAACCGCCTCACCAAAGCCCAAATGACACCTTTGGAGTGGCGCAGGTCTTGGCCTGCATGGCTTCGCGGAACGGCCATTGGTTTTCCATTCGGCACCATTCCAGCAGGCGGCTCCGAGATCCCTACTTTCTTAAGTTATGCCACTGAGAAAAAACTCTCCAAGCACCAAGAAGAATTTGGCACAACAGGCGCCATTGAAGGTGTGGCTGGCCCAGAAGCTGCCAACAACGCCGCGGTGACAGCTACCTTGGTGCCCTTGTTAACACTGGGCATTCCGACTTCTGTCACGGCCGCCATTTTGTTGTCAGCATTGCAAAACTATGGCATCCAAGCGGGTCCGCAGTTGTTCCAAAACTCTTCCAGCTTGGTGTGGGCTTTGATTGCCTCGCTCTACATAGGCAACGTGATGTTGCTGGTTTTGAATTTGCCGCTGGTGGGCTTGTGGGTCAAGTTGTTGCAAATTCCGAAGCCACAGCTTTATGCAGGCATTTTGATTTTTGCCACGGTGGGTGTTTATGGCATGCGCCAAAGCAGCTTTGACTTGTTCCTCATGTATGGCTTAGGGCTGCTTGGAACGATCATGCGCCGCTACGATTTTCCAGTGGCACCCGTCATCGTGGGCATGATCTTGGGGCCACTGGCCGAGGCACAAATGCGCAATGCTTTGTCTATCGGCGAAGGTCACTGGCGTGTGTTTTGGGATCGGCCCATGTCTTTCACTTTGCTCAGCGTGGTGGTCATTTGCTTGTTGCTGCCACCCCTTTGGTCGGCATGGCAGCGCAGCAGATCAAAGGTCTAGCAAGGCTTTCGTTAAGGCACTCAATCGAGTGCCTTTTTTTGTCAGATCGGTCACGATGCTGAAGTGATTGAGGCCCGCCAACTCTTCGCAAACAGGCACAGCACGAGCGCCCCAGACTTGGTGAATCAAGCGGTTGTGGCGCAAAAATTCTGGGCTTTCATCACCACCCGCCACCGTGTACAAAGCGCCCTTTCGGGGCCGTGGCCACAAAGCCGGACTGGCCATGCGCGCGTGCTGGGCTGTGAGCCTGAGTGAGTCTTGAAGGAAAGGTGTTTTGCGCAACGGTGTGAGGTCGTACAAGCCAGAAATAGACAATGCCTTTTGAATCCAATGTGCGGGGATGCTTGGGTCAACTTGTTTCCAATCGCAAGCCAGCAGCATAGCGGCCAAATGCCCGCCCGCTGAATGTCCTGCCACTGTCACATTCTTTGGGTTGCCGCCATGGTGTGCAATGTTCTGCCAGGTCCAGGCCATAGCCTTGACCATCTGATGTGCAATGTCCGGAATGGTGACAGGCGATTCGGTTGTGCCAGGACACAAAGCGTAGTTCACCACCACCACACAAGCGCCCATGTCATGCAAAGGCGGCGCCACAAACGAATGATCGGCTTTGTCAAGGCTGCGCCAATAGCCGCCATGAATAAAAACCACCACGGGCGCATTGGGTTGGCTGGCTGGAAAGATGTCCAAGCTTTCGTTGGGGCCATCGCCGTAGGCAATGTTGAGCGTGCATTTTAAGGCAGCACGCGCGTCAGCAGAAGTCTTAGACCATTCTGCAAAATGCGCTGCATGGTCTGGCACCAAAGCGCGGTTGTTGTACATGCTGTCATACCAAGTTGCACTGTGGGTTTTCATGGCCATCTTCCTTTAAATTTTCATTTCCAATCGCACCTGTACATTTTGCCAATTGCGCGTGTTGGTGTTCGACGTTTCTGAGAAGCCATTGCCAATGTAGGTTGAGCCTGTCAGGTAATCACGGGGGGTGAGATTGCTAACCGTGACGCGCAAAGCTGTAGCGGGTGAAAACCGCCAAAGACCATACACATCAACGACCCGTTTAGAACCTTGGTAAGTCCATTGCTGTTCTGTGCGACGGGTGGCGAAGTCGGGGTTCATATTGACATTGCCGCCCAGCGTAAGGGGAATGGCACGAATGCGGTAGTCAGCCCCCAAGTTGGCGGTCATCTTAGGTTGCTGGTCCAAGCGATTGTTGGGTCCCATGACATCCAACACTTTCGAGTCAAAGAAACTCAAGTTACTTCGTACGTCGACGGGAGGTGCATCTGACCAGGCCTGGTTCAATCTGAACTTGGCTTCCAACTCAAGTCCTTGCGTGATGGCATCCCCCACATTTTGAGGGCTGGAAACAAATCGACGCTGACCGGGTGCCCAGACCGTGTCATATCGCTCGGTGGTGACATACCGAATTAAATCGCTGATGTTGCGTCTGAACACATTGGCACTTAAGACGCCGCCCTCTGCCAAATAGCGCTCGACGGCAATGTCAATACCTGTTGCCAATTCAGGCTTCAAGCCAGGATTGCCAATTCGATCGGGGCGAGTTGGGCTGTTGGCTTCGCGTGACAAAGCAGTTCTGGCAACCAGATTCAACAAGGTGGGTGTTTTGTAACTGCGCGTGAGGCTCATGCGCACTTGGTCGCGACTTTGTGGAATGGGTTTCCAAACAGCATGCAACAGGGGCGTGAGGACACCACTCTTGTTGCGCTTCTCGCCCTCTTCATTGTTGCCTTCGGTCAGAATACTTTCATAGCGAATGCCAGCATGCGCACTCCAATTGGGGTTGATGGTCCATTCGTCTTGCGTGTAAATGGCCCAACGTTGCGTGCGTGCGCGCATGTTGCCAGCATCATCAGAAACCTCGGCAATAGCTTCTTCTGTTCTGCGCACACCTTCCAATTCAAGACCACTGACATACTGGTGTCCGTTGGCAGCAACGTGGGTAAGTTTGCCATTCCATGATTGCGACAAATCTTTGTAGCTTTGCGATTCTTCCAAGGTGTTGAGCAAGCCCGTCGATCCCAATGCGACTTGGTTAAATCGGTTTTTAAAATGCGATTCACCCAAACCAAACTTAAATTCAAATCTGTTGTCTGCCGAGAAGCGCTGGTTCCATTGACCATTCAAGCGCGTCATCACAAAGCGGCTGTTGTTGGTGGTGTTGGCCGCATCGGACGCAACAGGCTGTTGAATGCCATTGATGGACTTGTTTTCAGTCAGATCAATACGCCCCGCACTGCTGAACTCTGAATACACCATGAAGGGCATCAAGATGAGCGCTTTGCCTTGTTCACCGCGCCACATCAGTCTTGCATTAGCATTCATACCTTGGCGGTGTCCCAAGCTCACGTTATGACGTTCGCGTTGCGAAGACAAAGCAGGCATGCGGCCTTCCGCATCGACGTTGGCATCGGTCAGCGTTGTGACGTCTTCAGGACGCCATGAGTTCATGGCAGAGACTGTAAGGGTTCCATTCAGCGCCTCGGACTTGAGGTTGCGAACCCAGTTCAAACCTTCTGAACGATGACCGTTTTCAAAGGCCCCGCCGACCTTCAAATCATCGGGGTTGGCGCGCTGGCCTTCGCGCAAAATGATGTTGATGGTGCCAGCAATCGCCCGCGCGCCTGTCTCAGCAGTTGGCGCACGCATGATTTCGACTTTCTCCACCATCTCGGGTGTCAGGGACTCTACGGAAAAGCCCGGCGGCACACGTTGCCCGTCCAAAAGGATCTGGGTATAACCACCGCCTAAACCTCGCATGCGGATGGCGCCACCGCGGCCGGGTGCGCCTTGAATGGTGACACCGGGCAAGCGCTTCAAAACTTCACCTAAAGTGCCGTCACCTTGTTTGTCGAGCTCTTCTCGACCGATCACAATTTTGGCTGCCGTAGATTGCCGGCGCTCTTCCATGGTGTTGTCGCGGTTGCTTTTGATTTCGACGCGGCCCATGTCTTGAACAGGCGCGCTGGCAGGTGGCGCGGTCTGTGCCAAGCCCCATGGTGAAATGAGTGATAAAACGGCGAGTGCGGCGGGGGTCTTGATTTTCATCCCGCTATTTTGACAGGGGAATTCAAATTTTGTGGTGAGCCTTCACTCAAAGCAAAAGCTGATGGGTTTCTTTGCAACCCAGTGCTTTGCCTTATTCGCCAGACTTGAACAAAGCCGCCACCTTGCGCTTAGGCTTGATGTTGGCAGAAATGCCCGAGCGGGATGCGGTCGTTTTGGGTGATGCTTCCCAAGATGCCGCTGCAGCTTGCTCTAAGCTAGGAGCCTCGTAGGGCTTCTCAAAGAAGGGGTCTCTGGACACTTGCGCAGGCCTGAAGCTGCTGCGTCGGTCGCGAGGAGTCTCTTCTTCACGGCGTCGCTCAAAGCCACGTTCGGGTCGCCTGTCTTCTCGGCGATCATCACGACGACCCTCGCTTCGCTCTTCTCGACGACCTTCGCCCACACTGCCTCGCGAACGGTCTTCTTCGAGGGGGTAGTTTTCAACCTGAAGTTTGGTTTTGATGAGCTTTTCAATATCGGCCACCAAGCGCATGTCGGAGGGTGATACCAAAGTTACCGCCAAGCCAGAGGCACCAGCACGGCCTGTGCGCCCAATGCGGTGCACGTAATCTTCAGCATTGAAGGGCACATCAAAGTTAAACACAGCAGGCACATCTTTGATGTCAAGTCCGCGGGCTGCCACATCAGTGCAGACCAACAAATCGACTTCGCCTTTTTTGAAGGCCTCAAGGGCTTTGAGGCGTTCGTCTTGGGACTTGTCGCCATGCAAGGCAGCGGTGACCAGACCTTCGCGCTCAAGCGAGCGCGCCAATCGGCCACAACCTAGTTTGCTGTTGACAAAAATGAAGGCTTGCTTGATGCCGCGCTCGTTTAAAACGGCTTTCACAACCCTGCGCTTGTCGTCATCTTGCGCACTGTAAAAACGTTGCTCCACCGTGGAGGCTGTTTCGTTGGGACGCGCCACTTCAATGGTGACGGGATCTTGTAAGTAGCTTCCGGCCAAACGCTTGATTTCAGGCGAAAAAGTGGCCGAGAACAACAGCGTGGTGCGCTGCTTAGGCAAGAAACTCAAAATGCGTTGCAGGTCTGGCAAGAAGCCAATGTCAAGCATGCGGTCGGCTTCATCCAGAACCACGTACTCCACTTGGTTGAGCACCGCGTTTTTGGCTTCGATGTGATCGAGCAAGCGACCCGGTGTGGCCACCAGAATTTCGACGCCGCGTTTGAGTTCAAGAGTTTGCGGCTTCATGTCCATGCCGCCAAACACCACCGCACTGCGCATTTGGGTGTACTTGGCATACAGCTTGATTTGCTGAGCCACCTGGTCGGCCAACTCTCGTGTTGGCAACAGGACCAATGCGCGCACAGGATGGCGAGCGGGCGAGGTGGAGGTGTTTTCGTGCTTCAAGAGACGCTGCAGCAGTGGCAAAGAAAAAGCAGCCGTTTTACCGGTACCTGTTTGCGCAGCGCCCATCACGTCTTTTCCAGTCAAAACCACAGGAATGGCCTGCGCTTGAATGGGGGTCATGGATTCGTAGCCCATTTCGGCTACGGCACGTGCCAGCGGTTCAGCCAGCGATAGATTTGAAAAAGAGTCAGTCATTAACCCGCTATTGTCGCACTTTAGGTCTTAGGCAATGTGACACCCACCTGGCCCTGGTATTTTCCGCCCCGATCCTTGTAGCTGGTCTCGCACACTTCGTCGCTTTCGAAGAACAGCACCTGGGCACAGCCCTCTCCGGCGTAAATCTTGGCTGGCAGGGGGGTGGTGTTGCTGAATTCAAGGGTGACATAGCCTTCCCATTCGGGTTCGAAGGGGGTGACGTTCACAATAATCCCGCACCGGGCATAGGTGCTTTTACCCAAGCAAATGGTGAGCACATTGCGGGGAATGCGGAAATATTCCAGCGTTCGTGCCAAGGCAAAGCTGTTGGGGGGAATGATGCAGACATCGGAATGGATGTCGACAAAGCTTTTTTCGTCGAAATTCTTGGGGTCGACCACGGTGCTGTAAATGTTGGTAAACACCTTGAATTCAGGGGCGCATCGAATGTCGTAGCCATAGCTGCTGGTGCCGTAGCTCACAATTTTTTCGCCGGCGGCGTTTTGGCGCACTTGTCCAGGCTCAAAGGGCTCGATCATGCCGTGTTCTTGAGCCATACGGCGGATCCATTTGTCGCTTTTAATCGTCATCTCTTTGTCTTTCCAACATTCTTTAATGCAAGCCAACATTGTAAAGTGCCAACTGGTCATGTGAGGATAATTCAAGGTTTCTGCGTACGTACTCAGTGCAATTATGGGTAGTCTGGGCTAAACTTTGCATGACTTGCCCTTCAGAAGAAAAGCCATGAAAAGACGCACCCTGCTTCAAGCCAGCCCATTGTTGTTTGGCCTTCCTGAATTAGCCCAGGCCCAAGCGGCCTATCCCAGCAAACCAATTCGTTATATCGTGCCGGTCTCTGCGGGTGGTGGATCCGACATGGTGGGACGAGCTCTGTGCGAGCGATGGGCCAAGGTTCTGGGCCAATCTGTGGTTGTCGACAACATTGGCGGCGGCGGAGGCGTGATCGCTTCGCAAAGCACCGCCCGAGCACCCGCTGATGGCTATACCCTCATGCAGGGCTATGTGGCCACCCATGGCACAGCGCCCGCCACTCGCAAACTGCCCTACGACGCAGAAAAAGATTTCACCCCCATTGGCATGATTGGCTCTACCCCCAATGTGCTGTGCATCAACACCAGTTTGCCACCGCAAAACTTCAAGGCCTTTTTGGACTACGTGAAGCAAAACCCCGGCCGCCTGTCTTATGGCTCTGCAGGCGCAGGGTCCTTAACCCATCTGGCGGCAGAGTTGTTCAAATTGCAAACCAACAGCTTTATGGTCCACATTCCCTATCGAGGCATTGCACCTGCTATCACTGACCTCATTGGTGGTCAAACACAATTGATGTTCCCTGGCTTGGCCGCGGCATTGCCTCACATTCGAAGCGGCCGCATTCGCGCACTGGCAGTGACAGGCACCAAGCGACACCCGCAAGTGAAGGACATTCCCACTTTAGAAGAGATGGGCCTCAAGGGCTTTGATGCCCAGCAATGGTATGGCGTTGTAGGCCCTGCCAACATGCCGGCCGCCATTGTCAAAACACTGAACGACGCCATGCTGACTGTTTTGTCTCAGCCCGATTTCAAAGAAAAATTAAGCTCTGAAGCCGTTGAACTGATGCCCATGAAGCCAGCAGAATTCGCAGCCTACATGAAGGCCGACTTGGCCCGCTGGACCCAATTGGCCAAGACTCGAAATATTCAGCTTGATAGCTAACACGGTATCGGCCTGAACTCAAAGCCTGCCTTAAAACGCAGGCTTTTTT
>JBIIJK010000148.1:0-2769 GCA_044233865.1 Limnohabitans sp. | reverse complement strand
TGCATGCCAAGGCTTTGTGCGTGCCTTAGGGCTGCCAATGTGTCTGCCGTTTCGCCCGACTGCGTGATGGTGACCACCAAAGTTTGGGGGTCAGGCACTGAATCTCGATAACGGTACTCGCTGGCAATTTCTACTTGGCATGGCATTTTGGCCACCGACTCCAACCAATACTTGGCCACGCAACCACTGTAATAACTGGTGCCACACGCGAGGATCAAAACCTTGTCGATCTCTTTGAAAACTTTGAAGGCACTTTCTGAATGGGCGCCACCATTCAAGCCATCAAACAACTCGGGCACGATGTGCTCTAAGCCTTCCAAGGTGTCTGCAATGGCGCGCGGTTGCTCGAAAATTTCTTTCTGCATGTAGTGGCGGTAAGGGCCAAGTTCTGCCGCACCGCTGTGTGCATGCACCGTTTTCACGGGGCGCTCTACGCGATGGTGTTCGCGGTCTTCAATCCAATACTTGCCCAATTGAATGTCGACCAAGTCACCTTCTTCGAGGTACACAATTTGATCGGTCACACCAGCCAAGGCCATGGCATCGCTGGCTAAAAAGTTTTCGTGATGTGCTGTGCCTACTCCCAGAATCAGCGGAGAGCCTGCACGTGCACCCACCACGCGTTGCGGTTCGTCTTTGTGAAACACAGCAATGGCGTACGCACCTTTGAGTTCGTTCACGGTGCTTTTGACGGCTTCAAATAAATCACCGTCGTAGACGCTGTCGACCCAATGCGCAATCACTTCTGTGTCTGTTTGGCTGGTAAACACATAGCCTTTGGCTTGCAACTGCGCACGCAACTCGTCGTGGTTTTCAATGATGCCGTTGTGTACCAAGGCGATGCGGCCAGGCTTGTCTTTCAAGCTTTCCAAGCTGCCAGGGCCTGAGCTGAAATGCGGGTGTGCGTTGTGCACGGCAGGTGCGCCATGCGTAGCCCAACGGGTGTGTGCAATGCCTGTGCCGCTTTCCAAATGGTCGGTTTCAATTTGCGACAAAAGTTCAGATACACGCGAGGTACTGCGAGCACGTTTTAAACCGCCCACACTGCGCTTGAGACTGGCTTCATGGATGGCCACACCACAAGAGTCGTATCCTCGGTATTCAAGGCGTTGCAAGCCCTGAACCAAGATGGGAACGATGTTTCTGTCTGAAACTGCACCAACAATGCCGCACATGGGTCTACCCTTTAAATTCAATGTGCCGGCATCTTATGCCCCTTAGTTAAAAATTAATCACTATTTTTATGGCTTAAATTGAAATTAAATTTCAAAAAAACTTATAAATGGCTTATTATTTCAAAATAATTAATTTATTGAAATAATTATTAACATGATGAGTTCTGAATTCAACAGCATATCAAGCACTTTAGACGCCACAGACTTGCAATTGCTGGCCGCTTTGCAAGCCGATGCCAGCATCAGCAACATTGCATTGGCAGACAAATTGCACATTTCTGCTGCCACCTGCTTGCGCCGCACCAAGCGTTTGCTGCAAGAAGGCTGGATTGAAAAGCAAGTGGCCATTTTGTCGTCCGACAAACTGGGGCAATTCTTGGGTCACAGCGTCACGGCATTGATCGAAGTCAGCCTGGACAAACAAGGCGAAGAGTTGCTGCAGGCCTTTGAAACACGCGCCGTTCAAGAGACCGCAGTTCAGCAATGTTGGCGTGTATCGCCCGGTCCCGATTTCATGTTGGTGGTGCAATTGTCCGACATGCCAGCCTACTTGGCCTTCACGCAAAGGCTTCTGACGCAAGATGCCAACGTGCGCAATGTCAAAGCTTTTTTCAGCGTGAAGCGCGCCAAGTTTGGCACGCAAATCACGTTGCCAAGCACTTAAGCTCCGGCCTGCTAAGGGCTCGCTTCAGGCCTTCTCACTGATGCATCGGCATTCGCCGAGGCCATCACTTCGCCTTCGGCGTTTTCTGCGGTCGCTTCCAATTGGCAATGCTCACTTGCTTACCTCGCGCCACACTTAAAGCACCGGGTTCGGTGTTCTTTGAAATAGTAGAACCGCCGCCCACTGTGCCGCCTGCACCAATTGTGACTGGTGCAATCAACACACAATTGCTGCCCACATGCACATCGTTTTCAATGATGGTGCGGTGTTTGTTGGCACCGTCGTAATTGGCCGTGATGCTGCCCGCGCCATAGTTCACGCGCTCACCCACTGTGGCATCGCCGAGGTAAGCCAAGTGATTGGCTTTGGCGCCTTTGGCCAAGGTGGAATTTTTCACTTCGACAAAGTTGCCTATGTGCACTTCGGGGCCTAATTCTGCACCTGGACGCAGTCTTGCAAACGGCCCAACTAAGGCGCTCTCCCCGACTGTCACTCCTAACTTTTCACCATCGATGTGGGTGAAGGCATGGATGACAGCACCTGAGGCAATGCGCGCGTTGGCAATGACGCAGTTGGGGCCAATGCGCACGCCCTCGCCCAAATGAACTTGGCCTTCAAACACGCAGTTCACATCAATTTCGACATCGGCTTCGCAGTGCAATTCACCGCGCACATCGAAGCGCGCAGGGTCGGCCAAGCGCACGCCGTGCAGCATCAATTCGTTTGCTTTTTGCAACTGGTAAGCCCGCTCCAATTGGGCCAGTTGTTGAGGACTGTTAACGCCTGTCACTTGGAGTTCGTCTTGAATGCGATGCGCCACAACCGTCACGCCATCGGCCACCGCCCACTTCACCACATCGGTGAGGTAATACTCACCCTGTGCATTTTGGTTGTCGAGTTTGGCCAGCCAAGTTTTGAGTTGTTTGGCGG
>JBIIJK010000098.1:0-5362 GCA_044233865.1 Limnohabitans sp. | reverse complement strand
TGCCAGGCGACAACGTGTCGATCACTGTGAAGTTGATCAACCCGATTGCCATGGAAGAAGGCTTGCGTTTTGCGATCCGCGAAGGCGGCCGCACTGTGGGCGCTGGCGTTGTTGCCAAAATCCTCGCTTAATTCAACACATTGAAGTTTGGAGCAACAACATGTCCGCAAAACAAAAAATTCGCATTCGCCTCAAAGCGTTTGATTACAAATTGATCGACCAGTCTGCTGCCGAGATCGTTGACACTGCCAAGCGCACCGGCGCCATTGTCAAAGGCCCAGTGCCTTTGCCAACACGCATGAAGCGTTTTGACATTCTGCGTTCACCGCACGTCAACAAGACCAGCCGTGACCAGTTCGAAATCCGTACGCACCAGCGCCTGATGGACATCGTAGACCCTACAGACAAAACTGTAGACGCCTTGATGAAGTTGGACTTGCCTGCTGGCGTGGACGTCGAAATCAAGTTGCAGTAATTTGCAATTTAAAAAATAGTTGAGGCTTTGCCAGCTTGGGAAACTGGGCCAGCAAAGTCCTCATCGGGGTCTGAAAAAGCCCCAAAAAGACTTGAAATTAAAAATCGCTTGCCATGACCTATGGCGTGTGGCTATAATTCGAGGCTCAGCCCAATTTGGGTTGAGATTTACATTAACCTTCTTTCATATCAAGCCTAGCTAAACCTAGGCCAAACCCAGGGGCCAATTGAAGTCGCTGGGGTGGAAGTATTGGAGAAAAAACATGAGTCTTAGCAACTCCCTAGGGTTGCTGGGCCGCAAGGTGGGCATGATGCGTCTGTTCACTGATGATGGGGACGCAGTGCCTGTCACAGTGGTAGATGTTTCAAACAACCGCGTGACCCAGGTGAAAACCCAAGAGAACGATGGCTACGTTGCCCTTCAGGTGACGTTTGGCGCGCGTAAAGCATCGCGTGTCACCAAGCCAATTGCTGGCCACCTTGCGAAAGCAGGCGTTGAAGCCGGTGAAATCATTCAAGAATTCAAAGTGACTGCTGATACAGCAGCCCAGTACGCCGCTGGCGCTGCTGTGCCTGCTACGGTGTTTGCTGTGGGCCAAAAAGTGGACGTGCAAGGCACCTCCATTGGTAAAGGCTTCGCGGGCACCATCAAGCGTCACAACTTCAAATCACAGCGCGCATCGCACGGTAACAGCCGTTCACACAATGTGCCTGGTTCTATCTCCATGGCACAAGACCCAGGTCGTGTGTTCCCTGGTAAGCGCATGTCTGGTCACATGGGTGATGTCACATGCACCACCCAGAACCTCGACGTAGTGCGTGTTGATGAAGTCCGTGGCTTGCTCCTCATTCGAGGTGCAATTCCTGGTTCCAAAGGCGGTTTCGTCACAGTGCGTCCCGCCATCAAAGTTAAAGGAGCGAACTGATGCAGCTCGAACTCCTGAACGACCAAGGCCAAGCGTCATCTAAATTCGATGCGCCCGAAACCGTGTTCGGTCGTGCCTACAACGAAGACTTGATTCACCAGATCGTGGTGGCTTACCAAGCCAATGCCCGTCAAGGCACCCGCGCTCAAAAAGACCGTGAACAAGTTCACCACTCAACCAAGAAGCCATTCAAGCAAAAAGGCACCGGTCGTGCACGTGCTGGTATGACTTCTTCGCCTCTGTGGCGCGGCGGCGGTCGGATTTTTCCGAACATGCCCGACGAGAACTTCACACAGAAAATCAACAAGAAGATGTACCGCGCTGGTATGGCTTCTATCTTCTCTCAATTGGCACGCGAAGGCCGTTTGGCGGTGGTTGACTCCTTCAAGGTTGAGTCTCCCAAGACCAAGCTGTTGGCTGCCAAATTCAAAGCCATGAACCTCGACTCTGTCTTGGTGATTGCAGAAGAAGTTGATGAAAACTTGTATTTGGCTTCTCGCAATCTGGTCAACATCCTGATTGTTGAGCCCCGTTACGCCGATCCAGTTTCTTTGGTGCACTTCAAGAAAGTGGTTGTGACCAAAGGCGCTGTCGACAAACTCAAGGAGATGTTCGCATGAGCACACAAAAGTTTGACGAAGGTCGTCTGATGGCTGTGTTGGTTGCCCCCATCGTGTCCGAGAAGGCCACCATGGTTGCAGAAAAATCAAACGCCGTCACATTCAAAGTGCTGCAGGACGCTACCAAGCCTGAAATCAAAGCTGCTGTGCAGTTGATGTTCAAGGTGGAAGTTAAAGGTGTGTCTGTGGTGAACACCAAAGGCAAGACCAAGCGTTTTGGCAAGACAATCGGCCGTCGCGACAATGTTCGCAAAGCCTATGTCACCTTGATGCCAGGTCAAGAGCTGAACCTCTCAGGGGAGGCCGCTTAATCATGGCAGTCATTAAACTCAAACCAACCTCACCTGGCCAACGTGGCGTGGTGAAGGTCACACGCGATCACCTGCACAAAGGCGAGCCTTACGCGCCTTTGCTTGAAGCGCAGCATCAAAAAGCGGGTCGCAATAACAACGGTCACATCACAACCCGTCACAAGGGTGGTGGTCACAAACATCACTACCGTGTTGTTGACTTCAAACGCAACAAAGATGCCATTCCAGCCAAAGTGGAACGCATTGAGTACGATCCAAACCGCACAGCGCACATTGCACTGGTTTGCTACGCAGACGGTGAACGTCGCTACATCATTGCCCCCCGTGGTTTGGAAGTTGGCGCAACATTGATGTCCGGTTCGGAAGCCCCGATCCGTGCAGGCAATACATTGCCCATCCGCAACATTCCAGTGGGTTCAACCATTCACTGCATCGAATTGAAACCAGGTGCCGGCGCTCAAATCGCTCGCTCTGCTGGTACTTCTGCCACGTTGTTGGCCCGTGAAGGCATCTACGCTCAAGTGCGTATGCGTTCCGGTGAAGTTCGCAAGATTCACATCGAATGCCGTGCCACTATTGGTGAAGTCGCCAACGAAGAACACAGCTTGCGCCAGTTGGGCAAAGCCGGTGTGAAGCGTTGGATGGGTATTCGTCCTACCGTCCGCGGTGTGGCCATGAACCCTGTTGACCACCCACACGGTGGTGGCGAAGGTCGTACCGGTGAAGGCCGTCATGCAGTAGACCCATGGGGTAACCTGACCAAGGGCTACCGTACCCGTAACAACAAGCGCACGCAGGTCATGATCGTGTCGCGTCGCAAGAAGTAAAGGGTAGCCAATGACACGCTCACTTAAAAAAGGTCCATTTGTTGACCATCACCTCGTTGCCAAGGTTGAAAAAGCCGTTGCAACGAAAGACAAAAAGCCCATCAAAACATGGTCACGTCGTTCTATGGTCTTGCCCGATTTCATCGGCCTGACCATTGCTGTGCACAACGGCAAGCAACACGTGCCTGTGTATGTGACTGACCAAATGGTTGGCCACAAACTGGGTGAATTCGCTTTGACCCGGACATTCAAGGGTCATCCAGCGGACAAAAAAGTCCAGAAGAAATAAGGAAAGACCATGGAAACACGTGCAGTCCTCAGGGGCGTCCGTTTGTCGGTCGATAAAGGCCGCCTGGTCGCCGATTTAATTCGCGGCAAAAAAGTGGATCAAGCTTTGAACATCCTCACATTCACGCAGAAAAAAGCTGCTGGCATTGTGAAGAAGGTTTTGGAGTCCGCCATTGCCAATGCTGAACACAACGACGGTGCTGACATCGACGAGTTGAAGGTGAAAACCATCTACGTCGAACAAGGCGCCACACTCAAGCGATTCACCGCCCGCGCTAAAGGCCGTGGCAACCGTATCAGCAAGCCCACATGCCACGTGTATGTGACGGTTGGCAACTGAAAGGCCTAGGAAGAATATGGGACAAAAAATCCATCCTACCGGCTTCCGCCTTGCGGTTACACGCAACTGGGCAAGCCGTTGGTACGCAAGCAACCGTGATTTCGCCGGCATGTTGGCCGAAGACATCAAGGTTCGTGAATACCTCAAGGCCAAGTTGAAGAACGCTGCAGTTGCACGCGTCCTCATCGAGCGTCCTGCTAAAAATGCGCGTATCACTATCTTCTCGGCACGTCCGGGTGTAGTGATCGGCAAAAAAGGCGAAGACATCGAAAGCTTGAAAAAAGAACTTTCAAAGCGTTTGGGCGTGCCCGTCGCAGTGAACATCGAAGAAGTGCGCAAGCCTGAAATCGATGCCCAACTCATTGCAGACAGCATCACACAACAACTTGAGAAGCGGATCATGTTCCGCCGCGCCATGAAGCGCGCCATGCAAAACGCCATGCGTCTGGGTGCCCTCGGCATCAAGATCATGTCTGCTGGCCGTTTGAACGGTATCGAGATTGCGCGTACTGAGTGGTATCGTGAAGGCCGCGTGCCTTTGCACACTCTGCGCGCTGACATTGACTACGGCACATCTGAAGCCAAGACCACCTATGGTGTGATTGGCGTGAAGGTCTGGGTCTACAAGGGTGATACCTTGGGTCGCAACGATGCACCTGCATTGGCTGAGCCCCGTCAAGAAGAAGAGCGTCGCCCTCGCGGCCCGCGTCGTGATGCTCGCCCGGGTGACCGGCCGCCAGCACGCGGTGTACCCCGCCGCGCTGGTGGCACCAACACAGCACCTGTTGATGGCAGCGATAAGCCCGCCGAAGCAGGTGGTGATGTCAAACCCACCGTTAAGCGCGTACGTAAAGTAGTCGCGCCAGCTGCAGCAGCTGACGGTGCCAAAGGAGAGTAAATATGCTGCAACCCGCTCGCAGAAAGTTCCGCAAGGAACAAAAGGGCCGCAACACCGGCGTCGCAACCCGTGGCAACACGGTTGCGTTTGGTGATTTCGGTTTGAAGTCCACCGACCGTGGCCGTCTAACGGCCCGTCAGATCGAAGCTGCACGCCGTGCAATTTCCCGTCACGTGAAGCGTGGTGGTCGCATCTGGATCCGTGTGTTCCCCGACAAGCCAATCTCTACCAAACCTGCAGAGGTTCGGATGGGTAACGGTAAGGGCAACCCTGAGTACTACGTGGCTGAAATTCAGCCCGGTAAGGTGTTGTACGAAATCGTTGGCGTGCCAGAGCAATTGGCCCGTGAAGCGTTTAAATTGGCCGCAGCCAAACTGCCCTTGCGCACGACGTTTGTCGCACGCATGATTGGCCAGTAATTCAGGAGAACTCAAAAATGAACACCACTGAACTGCGTACCCAAGACGAAGCTGGTTTGGCCAAAGAAATTAAGGATCTACAAAGAGCCCATTTCAATTTGCGCATGCAAAAAGCCACTCAGCAAATCGGCAACACGAACCAACTGCGCGAAACTCGCCGCAGCATCGCTCGCGCCAAAACCATCCTTGCCCAAAAGCAAGCCGCCAAATAAGGAGTGACCATGACGGAAGCTAAAACATCCCTCAAGCGCACCTTGAT
>JBIIJK010000097.1:0-5469 GCA_044233865.1 Limnohabitans sp. | reverse complement strand
ACATCGCATTGAGCGATGACCGCAGGCGCTTTATCAATTGAAACTTCATTCGTCGCTTGCTTGGCTTGAAATACTAAATCACTAGGTGACTTCAACATAAATGATCCTTTTGCAAAGGTAAACCCTGGCCAGATAATACCCTAAGGGGTATATGATTGTCAAATCTTGATCAACCATCTTGGAATAACACCATGAGCAAAATTGTGATCTTGGGCGCAGGTATTGCAGGCCACACAGCAGCAAGGCATTTACACACGTTGCTACCAGCTGAGCATCAAATCGTGGTGGTCTCTCCCAATCCGGAGTGGAACTGGGTTCCATCCAATGTATGGGTTGGCGTTGGACAAATGGCAGAAAAAGAAGTGACTTTCGATTTGGCTGAGATTTACAAAAAAACCAGAATCGACTTTAAGCAGGCTAAAGGCATTGCCATCCATCCTGAAGGAAGTAGCACACTGGCAAAACCTTACGTCACCATTGAATCGACTTTGTCGAGCACAGCAGGACAAATGGAGTCGATAGAATACGATTATTTGATCAACGCTACAGGACCAAAATTAAACTTCGGAGCCACCGAGGGACTTGGACCAGACCATGGGCACACAGTCTCGGTTTGCACGGCAGCTCATGCCAGTGAGGCCAATCACAAATTACAAATCATCATTGAAGCCCTTAAGCGTGGCGAAAAGAAAACCATTGTGATCGGCACTGGTCACGGCACTTGCACTTGCCAAGGCGCGGCATTCGAATACATCTACAACGTTGATCATGTGCTTCGAGAAGCAGGCGTGCGTCAACATGCACGAATTGTTTGGATCAGCAACGAGTATGAACTGGGCGACTTTGGGATGGGCGGCGTTCACATTGAGCGTGGCGGCTACATCACCAACGGTAAAACTTTTGCAGAGTCTCTCATGGTGGAAAGAGGCATTGAGTGGATCATCAGGGCACACACGAAAAAAATTGAAGCTGGCAAGATCCATTACGAAACACTGGACGGTACTTTTCATGAGCTAGATTTTGATTTTTCCATGCTCATTCCACCCTTTAGCGGTGTGGGACTCAAGGCCTACAACAAGGCCAATGAAGACATCACTTCGCAAGTCTTTGCAGCCAGCGGCTTTATGAAAGTCGATGCGGATTACACTGCCCGCCCTTATGCAGAGTGGAGCGCAGGTGACTGGCCAAAGACTTACCAAAATCCTTCCTATCGCAATTTGTTTGCCATTGGTATTGCGTTTGCCCCACCGCACTTAATTAGTAAACCCATGCAAAGCGCTAACGGCACACCCATCAACCCAGCACCGCCACGCACGGGTATGCCTTCGGCGGCAATGGCCATTGCTGTGGCTAAAAGTATTTGCGACATGATCAATGGCGCTGAAACACCAACGCACACTGCATCGATGGCAAAAATGGGCGCAGCTTGTGTGGCATCAACTGGTGCACATTTGCTCAGAGGTTCTGCAGCCACCATGACGGTTTATCCCATCGTGCCAGATTACGAAACTTATCCAGAATATGGCCGCGATTTGGAACTGACGTTTGGTGAAATTGGACTTGCAGGACATTGGCTCAAAACCCTGCTACACCACACATTCATTTACCAAGCGCGCCTGAAACCAGGTTGGCGCTTTTTGCCAGATTAACTCGACCGGCATCAAAACAAGGAATTACTATGACGAAACAAATGAACAAAGAGCCCTATCAGCAAGCTTATTACCCTCCTACGCCAACTGGTATCACGAAGTACATGCGATCTAACATACTTTGGCAATTGTTTCGATTTGCAGTGATTAATCTCAAAATGCTCAAGCTCATGCGAAAGTCACACTGATCAAACTCCGCGTTTCTGATTCAAGCCTTTAACCTACATCAATATCAAATGCCATGAAAGGTTCAAGATGTGGCTTAAGAAGGAAATGTTCTTTCAAAAATCACATCCGGAGAAATCATGAAACTGTTGCACGACTTGTTATTTACTGACTATGGCCTCATGAGCTTGATTGGGTTTGTTTTCATGCTTGGCATGGGCGTATTTTTTCTGCGCTTATTTTTATCAGGCCGAAAGACTCACCAATAAGCTTTGCCTATTTAGCTCCTGTGATACCAATTGGCAGGAGTAAATTGAAAAGTTCAGGCCCCCAAAAGCCTGGATTTGCGTTTTTCACCATCCAGCGCGCCTTTTGAGCACAAAAAATACCCTTTTTGAAGCTCGGCTCACGTATCATTTGCCCCCATGAATATCATCATCCTGGGCGCGGGCCGTGTGGGCGAAAGCGTCGCTGAAAGCTTGGTTTCCGAGCAAAACGACATCACCGTCATCGACCAAGATCCGGCACGCCTAAGGCTGCTCGAAGAGCGCTTGGACCTGCGCGGCGTTGTAGGCAACGGCATTCAGCCCTCTGTGCTGCGCGAAGCCGGGGCCCAAGACGCTGACATGGTCATTGGCTGCGCCGCGGCCGATGAGTCAAATTTGGTGTTCTGCAAGATCGCCCACGACGTGTTCAATGTGCCCACCACCATCGCCCGCCTGCGTTCACCCGAATTCAACGAGGGCGATGAATTGTTGGGCAAGTCGGGTTTTGCCGTTGACCATGTGATCTGTCCCGAAGAGTCGGTCATGCGCTACATCGAGCAACTCATCCAGTACCCCGAGGCCTTGCAAGTGCTTGAGTTTGCAGACGGCCGCGTCAGCCTGATCGTGGTGCGTGCGGCCGCCGACAGCCTGCTGGTGAACCACACCATTGCCGAGTTTCGCGACCGGTTGCCAGATGCTGAGATGCGCGTGGTGGCCCTGTATCGACAAGACACGCAGGTGGACACCTTGCCCGAGACCCGCATCCTGCCGGGCGACGAGGTGTTTGTGTTGGCCGACACTCGCAAAATCGCCTCCGTGTTGGCCGGCATCCACAAAACCGACCAGCCCGTCAAGCGCCTGATGCTGGCCGGTGGTGGCAAGGTGGGCTTGCGGTTGGCCCGCATTCTTGCGGACCAATACGATGTGAAGCTGATCGAACACGATAAAAACCGCTGCGCATATTTGGCCAGCCAGTTGCCTTCCAGCACCTTGATTCTGAATGGCGACGGTACCGATGAAGACCTGCTGCACGAAGAAAGTGTGGGCGAGATGGATCTGTTTTTGGCGCTGACCAGCGACGATGAAGACAACATCATGTCCGCCATGCTGGCCAAACGCATGGGCGCGCGGCGCGTCATGGCCCTGATCAACCGCCGTGCCTATGCCGACATGATGCAAGGCAGCACGATTGACATCGCGATATCACCTGCACAAACCGTGATTGGAGAGCTGTTGGCGCACCTGCGTCGGGGCGATGTGGCGGCGGTACACAGTCTGCGCCGTGGCGCAGCAGAAGCGTTAGAAGGCATTGCTCGGGGTGACCACAAGACGTCGAAATTGGTTGGGCGCAGTGTGGAACAAATCAAATTACCCCTTGGCGTGAGTATTGGCACTATCGTGCGAGGCGAAGGCAAAAATTCCGAGGTGCTGATGCCTCACCACGACACCCTGATCGAGGCTGATGATCACATCATCTTGTTCATCCCCAACAAACGCGATGTGCGTGCAGTGGAAAAACTTTTCCAGGTCAGCGCGACCTTTTTTGGCTGATGTTCACTTTCTTTGCACCCGTGCTGTCCTTGATGGCACGCATCTTGATTGCGTTCTCGGTCACATTTTTGGTGCCGGGCATTTGGGCCTGGTTCGAAGACCACAAAGATTTGCAATTGATTTGGTTGACTGGTTTTGGTTTGACGGCACTCAGTGGCTTGGCATTGGCAGCGATTACACACAAGCACCAGCGTGAACTGAAGACCAAAGACGGCTTCCTGTTGGTCAACATGGTGTGGTTGGTTTTGCCTGCCTACGCCGCCCTGCCCCTTATGTTTTTGGTGCCTGAAATCACTTGGTTCAAAGCCTACTTTGAGGCCATGAGCGCGCTCACCGCCACGGGCGCCACAGCTTTGACGGGGCTTGAGCATTTGCCGGTTTCGGTCAATATTTGGCGTTGCTTTTTGCAGTTAATCGGTGGGCTGGGCATCATGCTGTTGGTGGTGGCGGTGTTGCCCATGTTGGGATTGGGCGGCATGCAGCTCTACAAGACCGAAACGCCCGGCCCCATGAAAGACACCAAGTTCACCCCCCGCATTGCCGAAACGGCGCGGGGCTTGTGGGGCGTGTACTTTTTATTTTCGGGCGCTTGCCTGTTGGCTTACCGCTGGGCCGGCATGGGCTGGGCCGATGCCTTCATGCACATGTGCACCACCATGGGTTTGGGTGGTTTTTCTTCGTACGATGCCAGTTTTGGGCACTTCAACTCGCCCATGATCGAGTGGGTGGCCATCGTTTTCATGACCTTGGCGGGGATCAGTTTTGTGCGCTACTTTGTAGTGCTGCGCAGCCGCTCCATTTTGCCCATCAGCAGCGACCGGGAAATTCGAACCTACTTGGCTGTTTTGTTGGCAGCCACCTTGTTGGTGATGGGTTTGTTGTTGGTGCATGGCGTGTACGACGACGGCATGGAAGCACTGCGAATCAGTGCCTTTCATGTGGTTTCTTTGGCTACCACCACCGGTTATGCCTCCACCGATTACACACAGTGGCCGGTGTTTGCCCCAATCTTGTTGATGTTTCTGGGCTGCTTTTCGACGTGTGCCGGCTCCACGGGTGGCGGCATCAAGATGGTTCGCATGATCTTGCTGGTCAAACAAGCCCGGCGCGAGTTGGTGCGCATCATCCACCCCCGTGTCATCAACCCGGTTACGCTGGGCGGCGCCGTGATCCCCATGTCGGTCATGACGGCAGTGCTGGGCTTCATGCTCATTTATGGCGGTGCCACCATGTTTCTGAGCATGCTGCTCATGCTAAGTGGCTTGGACACTGTGACCGCATTTTCGGCCGTCATTGCCACCGTCAATAACATCGGCCCAGGCCTCGGCGAGGTCGGACCCTCGGGCAATTACGGCGGCCTGAACCCCTTCCAGCTAGGTGTTTTGAGTTTTGCAATGTTACTGGGCCGACTAGAGCTGCTTTCGGTGCTGGTTTTGTTCGGCGCACACTTCTGGCGCAAATAAAGGCAGCATTTTTTGAACTTAGTCCCCGTAGATTTTGTCCGCCTTTAAGCAACCATGAAATGGGACAGAGTGGACAGGTTTGATAACATTCAATTTTTCTACAGTGTGGTTCACAATTGATTTTTCCAACCGATCTAGCTTCGTTCCTTGAATTGTTGCGCACACACGGTGATGAGGCCTACGGACTCATCTTCGCTTTCGCCGCGTCGCACAGCCTACTGCTAACTCTGTTTGCCGGTTATGCCTCTAGTTCAGGCTCCCTTGATCTTGGCACCCTCGTTGCCGTGGTCTGGGCCGGCAGTTTTTTTGGGGATACGATCCGCTTCGGAATCGGACGCTACTTTGGTACAAAATGGCTCTCGTCTTTTCCAAGGC
>JBIIJK010000096.1:0-5561 GCA_044233865.1 Limnohabitans sp. | reverse complement strand
GTGGTGGAGAGTCTTAACGATTCGTACTCTGTGAGTGCATCGCGCGGATCAGTGTGCTTGCTCAATTGATCGGACAAAGTGCGCGCATCAATGAGTGCTTGCGCAGAACCATTGGAGCCGCGTGGATACATGGGATGAGCTGCATCGCCCATAAGGGTAATGCGCCCTTGGGTCCAAAATGGCAGAGCATCTTTGTCAACCATTGGGTATTCAAAAACCTTCTCGGACTTCAAGATGAGTTCTGGCACATTGAGAAAGTCGAACTTGAAATCTTTGTAAATTTCTGCACAGACGCCTGGATCGACCGAACGATTCCAGTCGTTCATGACAGCGTTGGGTTTTTGCAATTCGGCCACCCAGTTAATTAATTGGTTGCCTTTGCCATCGACGTTGTCGACGATGGGGTAGATGACCATTTTGCCGACTTCCACCGTGCCAATTCGCAAATAACTTTTCCCTGTGAGGATGGGGGGGTGAATGGTTACGCCGCGCCAAGTATTAATACCGCCAAAACACAGTGCATCTGTGGGGTGCATCTGTTTGCGAACTGCAGAGTTCACGCCATCACAGGCCACAGCAATTTCGGCGCTCATGGAGACGTTGGTGTTGTTATGGGCGTTGAGAAAATTCAATTGAACGCCATTGGCATCCTGCAAATAGCCAGTGCATCTCATGCCGGTGTGCACTTTGTTTGCGCCCAATCGGCTGACTGCAGCATCAAACAAAATACGGTGCAGCTTACCGCGGTGCGCGCCAATTTCTGGCAGTGAATAGCCAGCGTGTCGGCCTCGAGCTTCTTTGTAGACAAATTGGCCGTGGTGTGTGAAAAATACACTTTCAAAGTTTTCAATACCGGCGGCCTCAATGGCTGACTGAACCCCAATTTCGGCAAGTTCGCGCATGGCATGGGGCAACAGCGTAATACCAACTCCAATTTCTTTGACTTCGTTGACAGCCTCAAAGACGTCGCAGTCAATGCCGCGCTTGTGAAGCCCTAATGCAAAACTTAAGCCGGCTATGCCGCCGCCCACAATGGCAATGTTCATGTTCATTCTGCCTTGATATTTTGGACTTTAATGAGCTCTGCCCAGCGGTTAGCGTCGCGCTCGACCAACTTGCCAAACTCCTCAGGTGTACTGTTTGCAGGATCCATGCCTTGAGGTTGAAATGCTTTTTGAATATCTTCACTGGCCAAGATGGTTTTGAGCTCTCTGTTGAAGGCTTGAACCAGTTCAGTAGGTGTGTTTTTAGGTGCAAAAATGCCGTACCACATGTCGACATTCACTTTACCCGCCTTGGCTTCTGCCAATGTGGGAACCGTGGGCAAAAGTGGATGGCGTTGATCGCTGCCAATGCCTAATGCTACCAATTTACCAGCTCTGATTTGTGGCAAGGCCACGTGGATTGGTAAGAACATGACGTCGACTTGACCGCCCAACAAGTCTGTAACAGCAGGCGCAGTGCCCCGATAAGGAATGTGCGTTAAGTAAACATTGGCTGTGCTCTTAAAGAGTTCCATCGACAAATGATGCGGCGTGCCTACACCGGGTGACGCATAGTTAAATCGACCAGGGCTGGCTTTAGCAGTGGCCACCAAATCGGCTGCAGTTTTGAAGTTGGACTTTGGATGGGTGACCAATAAGAGCTGTCCCCAACTGGTCAAAATAACCGGCGCAAGGTCTTTCACAGGATCGAAACTCAGACCAGCATAAAGACTTCTGTTCATGACCAGCGTATTCACGCTGACCAACAAGGTTTGACCATCGGGCGCTGCTCGCACAACGGCTTCGGTGCCAATGTTGCCAGAGGCGCCTACTCGGTTTTCAACCACAACGGGACGGCCCAGGCGTTGCGAAAGCTTGGGGCCAACGGTGCGTGCAATCAGATCAATGCCTGTGCCTGGTGTGAACGGTACGATGAGCTTGATGGGGGCTTGGCTTGACGTGAGCACACTGGGTGGCGTATTTTGCGCAGAGGCGTTTGCTGCAAACAAAAATCCGGCAAGCAGGGCGAATGGGATGCGGTGTGTGAAGTGACGACGTTTCATCTTTAGCCTATTTCATTTTAGGAAAAATACCACTGGACATGGCTGTACCAAATACTACCACCACGCCTAACAAGACCATGCTCAGTGTGACTGTTTCATTCAAGAATAAAACGGCATAGATTAAAGCAAATACGGGAATTAAGAAAGTCACTGTCAGTGCTTTGGCTGGCCCTGCGCGGTTGACCAATCTGAAATACAAAATGTAGGCTATGCCAGTACAGGCCACGCCCAATATGATGACAGCAAGCCAAGCTTGAGTGCTTGGCATGGCTTCTGGCATGGCCCAAAACGCCGGCAATGCAAGCGCCAAACTGGCACCCAATTGGCTGCCTGTTGAAGATACCAGCGGCGGTAAATTGGGCATGAATTTTTTTGTAAAACTGCCTGCGATGGCATAACACAGAGTGGCTACAAGACATGCTGCAATGGCTGTGTATTGGCCCCAAGGACTCGCATCTGGGTTGGCCTCAGTGTGAAAACTGGTTTGATTGCTGGCCAATAGCGTGACACCCATGAAGCCAATGAACAAGCCTGCAATTCGCCATCGGTTTAAACGATCGTCTAACCAGAGCCAAGCGACGACAGCTGCAAACAATGGCACTGCCGCATTCAAAATGGCTGACAAGCCTGTCGAAATGTGCATAACAGCATAGGCAAACAAGGCGAAAGGTAAGGCGGAATTGAAAATACCAAAGCCTAAAATGATTTTCCATTTGGATTTAAACAAAGCCCAGTGGCCTTGCCAAAGCATGAAGGGCAATAAAAAAAGTGTGGCCACACAAACCCGTGTCCAGGCTGTTGCCAAGGGGCCAAATTCTGCAGCACCCATTCGCATGAATAAAAATGATGAGCCCCATAAAGCGGCCAATATCAAATAGTCGACTCGCCAATCTTGCGAATCGCCACGCTTGTTTTCACTCATTGATGCTGACCTGCCGAGGGGAGACTGATGCTTGCGTTTTCAAATTTCAACAAAGCTTGTTTGCGCCAAATGCCACCTGCATAACCTGTCATTTGACCCTGACTGCCCATCACGCGGTGGCAAGGGACAAGGATGCTGATGGGGTTGCGGCCGACCGCTGTGCCGACTGCTCTGACTGCCATGGGGCGGCCGATGGCTGCAGCAAGTTGACCATAGCTGCAGGTTTGCCCCATGGGAATGCTCATCAGGGCATGCCAAACGGCTTTTTGAAAGTCGGTGCCAGCGCCCAAATCCAGCGCAATGTTTTGCAGTGCTTTTCTAGCTGAACTGGCAGGAGGCCATTTTTGGTCAAAGTAATTGCCTAGTATTTGCTCAGCTTGAAGCAAAGTGGGGTGTTGGTTTGAAAGTGTCCAAGCGTGAGTGTCTGGGAAATGTTTTTGGTTTTCAAACCAAACACCGCTGAGTCCCATCGGATTGGCTGCTAGGGTCAATGATCCCCAGGGACTTTGAATGGTTTTGTGACAGGTTTCAGCGTGAAATTGCATGCGGCAATCGTATCCGATTTGAGCCTGCCGCACCTACAATGGGGGCCAAAGAAGTTCACCCGAGGTCGCGCAGAAAAACGGTGCGTCACATCTACCAAGGCTATTTTTTATGCAAGTCACGGCATCTATTTTCAAGGCTTACGACATTCGCGGCACCTACCTGCGAAACATGGACGAAAACTTGGCTGAAGCCTTAGGCCGAGCCTTTGGCAGTTTGGCCATGAAGGAAGGTCGGCATACCGTGGCGGTTGGACGCGATGGTCGCCTGAGTGGGCCTGCGTTGTCGGCAGCCCTGATGCGCGGCCTGGTGGCAGTGGGCATTGAAGTCATCGATGTGGGGCTGACCACCACACCCCAACTTTATTTTGCGGCGCACACCGTGTGCGACAGTGGTATTCAAGTGACGGGCAGTCACAACCCCAAAGATGACAACGGTTTCAAAATGGTTTTGGGTGGCCGGGCAGTTTATGGCGATGAAATCAAGGCCTTGCAACACATCATTGAAAATGAGTCGTGGCAGCTCAAAGACGGTGGCTCTGTGCGTATGGTCAATATTTTGCCTGCCTACATTGAGCGCATTGTGTCGGGTATCCAGTTGACCCGTGCCCTGAAAATTGTGGTCGATTCTGGCAACGGCATTGCTGGCGCCAGTGCCCCCGGTATTTTTCGCGCTCTGGGCTGCGAGGTGATTGAATTGTTCAGCGAAGTGGATGGCAATTTTCCCAATCACCATCCCGACCCTAGCAAACCAGAAAATTTGAAAGATCTCATTGCGATGCTTCAAACTTCAGGTGCAGAGTTGGGATTGGCGTTTGATGGCGATGGCGACCGACTGGGCATCGTTACGCAAGATGGTGAAACCATTTACCCAGATAGGCAAATGCAGCTGTTTGCCCAAGACGTATTGAGTCGAGTGCCCAATGGCACCATTTTGTTTGATGTGAAATGCTCGCAACGTTTGGCTCCCGCCATTCGCGCTGCGGGCGGTAAACCCCTGATGTACAAAACGGGCCACTCTCTGATCAAAGCCAAGATGAAACAGATAGAAGCTGAGGGCGGTGAAGCGCCATTAGGCGGCGAGATGAGTGGCCATATCTTTTTCAAGGAGCGTTGGTATGGTTTTGACGATGGCACCTACGCGGGTTGCCGTCTCTTGGAAATTTTAAGTCGCAGCCCCAATGCCAATGAAGTTCTTAAAGCATTGCCAAGCAGTTTTAGTACGCCCGAGTTAAACGTGGCGTGCCAAGAGGGTGAACCTCACCAACTGACTGCCAAATTATTGACCGTGGCAGCTGCCTATTTTTCAGCGCCCGCAGAAATTTCAGACATGGATGGTTTGCGTGTCGATTGGCCCGATGGCTTTGGTTTGATTCGCGCTTCTAACACCACGCCTGTGCTGGTCTTGCGTTTTGAAGGGCATACAGAAGCTGCCCTGCATCGCATTGAAAACGACATGTTGACCTTGTTGAAAACCGTCAAGCCAAATGCCAGCTTGCAAAGCTCGGCGCATTGATGGGTGTGCCTCATTCTTTCGGATTTTTTGAGTGATGCCTAATCTCTCTCTTTGGCTCTACGGTGTTTTCATGCGCTTGGCGCAGCCCCTGCTTCGACGTAAGTTGCACAAGCGAGCGCAAGCAGAGCCGCTTTATGGCCAGTTCATTGAAGAGCGATTTGGCCATTACACGCAAAGCGCTCGACAAGACTGGATTTGGATTCACGCAGTCTCTTTGGGCGAAGCACGCACTGCCGCTATTTTGCTGGAGGGTTTGCGGCGAGCTATGCCTGGGATGAAATTCTTGCTGACAAATGGCACAGCAACTGGGCGCGAGGAAGGGCGAAAACTTTTGCAAGATGGCGATTTGCAAGTTTGGCAGCCTTGGGATTCACCCGAAGTGCTTGATCGTTTTTTTCTCGCCTTCAAGCCCACAATGGGTTTGTTGCTTGAAACAGAAGTTTGGCCTTTGCTGGTTCAGCGTGCGCAAGTTCACGGCGTTCCCATCATGTTGGTCAACGCGCGCATGAGTGAAAAATCGATGCAGCAGGCACA
>JBIIJK010000095.1:0-5688 GCA_044233865.1 Limnohabitans sp. | reverse complement strand
TGAGCTGTTCAACCCACTCGCGAGGCGCCATGGGGAAGCCCAAACGCTCGCGACTTTCCCAATAACTTTGCGCCACAGCGCGCGCCAAATTGCGAATGCGGCCAATGTAGGCGGCGCGCTCAGTGACACTGATGGCACCACGTGCATCGAGCAAGTTGAAGGTGTGCGCGGCTTTGAGCACTTGCTCGTAGGCGGGCAATGCGAGATGCTCACCAATGAGATGCTGTGCTTGTTTTTCGTAAGCAGAAAATGCCGTGAACAAGAACTCGGCATCGGAGTGTTCAAAGTTGTAAGTCGATTGCTCAACTTCATTTTGATGGTAAACATCGCCGTAGCTGAGGGTGTCGGTCCACTTCAAGTTGTAGACGTTGTCGACACCTTGCAAGTACATGGCCAAGCGCTCAAGGCCGTAGGTAATTTCGCCGGTAATGGGTTTGCAATCAATGCCGCCCACTTGTTGGAAGTAAGTGAACTGTGTCACTTCCATGCCATTGAGCCAGACTTCCCAGCCTAAGCCCCAAGCGCCCAAAGTTGGATTTTCCCAATCGTCTTCAACAAAACGAATGTCGTTCTTTTTCAGGTCAAAGCCCAAGGCTTCGAGCGAGCCCAAATACAAATCCAAAATGTTGGATGGTGCAGGCTTGAGCACCACTTGGTATTGGTAGTAATGTTGAAGTCGATTGGGGTTCTCGCCATAACGGCCGTCTTTAGGACGGCGGCTAGGTTGCACATAGGCCGCCTTCCATGGCTCGGGGCCAATGGCGCGCAAAAAAGTGGCGGTGTGCGAAGTGCCTGCACCCACTTCCATGTCATAGGGCTGCAGCAGCGCGCAGCCTTGAGCATCCCAATAGGACTGCAGTTTCAAAATGATTTGTTGGAAGGTCAACATGGGCTAAAAATAAGAACGCCCCCGAACATCGGCGACAACCCTTGATTTTAAAGCGCGCGAGGGCCAGAGCGCCAAGAAACCACACCGAAAATTAGAACAATTGCGATGCAAAGCCACCAAAGTGGCGCCAAGCCCCATTGGGATGTCCAGTATGCGTAGGGCGTGAGGCCTGAACGACCTTCAAACTCAAGCACCAAAGCGCCACGCGTGAAGTTTGGCAGAGACGCCGCCACCTCGCCTTTGGCATCGACCAAACCGGTTAAGCCTGTGTTGGTAGCGCGAAGAATGGGGCGCTGAAACTCCAAAGCACGCATGCGCGAAATGGCCACATGTTGGGGGATGGCGGTGGTGTCGCCAAACCACGCCAAATTGCTCATATTGACGAAGACAGTGGGCGCCTCTTCTGGTTTGACAAAGTAGCGTGCCATTTCTTCACCAAAAAGATCTTCGTAGCAAATTTGAGGCAACAAACGCTGCCCTTGCCATTTCAAAACACCTGCAGGCGGGCGGTCTTGCGCAAAGTCTCCCAGGGGCATGTTCATCATGCGCACAAACCACTGAAAAAAGGGCGGCACAAATTCGCCGAAGGGCACCAAATGCAACTTGTCATAACGGTATGCAACTTCGTCAGGGCCTAAGGCCAATGCGGAGTTGGTGTAGCCCACACCCGCTGCACCCATGGGCAAACCGATCAAGGCAGTTTGAGGCCCAACGGGTAAGGGAGCTGACAACTGATCGGGCTTTTGATCGGCCAATTGATTCTGGGCCAGAGGCTGCGCATATTTGTTTTTGATGGCTTGCCAATAGGGCGGCGAGAGTTGTTGCGGCAGCACAGGAATGGCAGTTTCTGGGGTGATCACCAGCGGCTCGGTATTGGCCAGCAATTGCTCACCGTACCAAGTCAATGCCTGCTTCACGCCTTGGCCCGGAATGAATTTTTCGTCTTGTGGAATATTGCCTTGAAGCAATCGCACTTTAAGTTTGCCGGCAGCTTGGGTGAATTCAGCGCCTGCATTTTGAAGGCCGATGGGGATGACCACCGACACCATGATCCATATCAGGCCAAGCATGAGCCAAGCCTTGGTTCTGCCCGCCATGAGACTCGACAAAACCACAGGCACGCCCATGGCCACTCCTGCTGCAATGGCGCCTATGCCATACACACCAAGCCAAGGGGCATAGCCAGCCAAAGTGCTTTGCAGGTGCGCGTAACCACTGGCGCCCCAAGGGAAACCGGTTAGGAGTTGACCACGGCACAACTCCGCCATGGTCCATAAGGCACCAAACAACAAAATACCTAAGAAGCCTTGCTTGAACTCTGCCAGGGTCATGCCGTCCGTCTGTGTGGCGTAACGCCCTTCTATCAATCGGGCCGACAAAATAGTACGCCTGAACAAGGCCACCCAAACGCCGCCCGCTGCAGCAAAATAAATGGACAAGCCCGCAGCCAGCAGCAACACGGCCAAGGCAGAAAGCCAAGAAGGCAAGCCGCCATATTTGTGCATGGACACATACAGCCAACCCCAAGTGGCGGCCATGGCACTGGTCGCAAACACGGCGCTAATGAGCGCGCCCTGTCGCCATACAGATTGACCTTGGCGCTTGGTTTTAGATTTGACTTGATTGGATGCGATGAAACTTGTTGGCTGCACATCTTGCGATGCCACTTGCAACAAAATCGCTGCCAAAATACCGAGACTCAAACACTGCAAGAAGCCCGAAGACTGGCCCGAGACACCCAGCACATCGCCCAGCGCAAAGGCGGGCCAGGCCATCGAAAAACCATGCAACACACCGGCTACAACTGACAAAGCCAGGCGCCACATGCTCATTATTTTTTCGATGGCGGTGTGGGTGAGACTTTGAACCATCGCACCGCGCCACCGCGTGTGTGCAACACCACAAAATCCAAGCCCGACAAGCTGAATTTTTCGCCGCGTTTGGGTACGTGTCCCATCTCGTGCGCAATCAGTCCGCCAATGGTGTCGAATTGGTAGGTTTCTTCGTCTGCCACATCGGGGTTGAGTTTGACGTCAAAGGCTTCTGAGACGCGTTCGAGTGAGGTGTCACCACTCACACGGTAGGTTTGATCGGCCAAACCAAAGATGTCGCCAGCCTCTTCCTCAATGTCAAACTCGTCTTCAATTTCGCCCACAATTTCTTCAAGCACATCTTCAATGGTGATCAGGCCAGCGGTGCGGCCAAACTCATCAATGACGATGGCCAAGTGTTGGCGGTTATCGCGAAACTGGCGCAGTAAATCGTTCAGGCCTTTGCTCTCCGGCACAAAGACGGCGGGTCTGAGCAGGGCGCGAATATTGAGCTCGGGCGCGCGTTGCAACTTGAGCAAATCTTTGGCCATCAAGATGCCAATGATGTTTTCGCGGTCGTCTTCGTAAACAGGAAAGCGCGAATGCGCTGTGTCAATGACTTGGTGCAGCAACTCGTCAAAGGGCGCGTCAATGGACAGCAAATCCATGCGCGGTGCTGCCACCATGGCATCGCCTGCTGACATGTCTGCCATGCGGATCACGCCCTCGAGCATGAACCGGCTTTGCGAATTGATGATCTCGTTGTCTTCTGCTTCGGCCAGCGTTTCTATGAGCTCGTCTTTGGAGTCGGGTCCGGGGTGCAGGAACTCTGCCAGTTTTTGCAGGAATGAACGTTTGTCTTCACGCCGTTCTTCACGTTTGTCTACTCTTTTGACTTCGCGTTTGTCGTCTCGTTCGTTCAAACGCGCGGGGTGGGGGTCGGACACAGTTTTGTTGGCATTTAGCCGTTGTTGCAGAACCTCTAGGATAGCGGATTAAACGCCTGATTTGTGACGCGATTCGCGAACACCCTTTCTGACTTTTTGTAAAGTGCTGAGCATTTGTGAAAATTGTTTGGCACGCACTTTGATTTGAAAATCCACATCGGCCATGCCTTCTTCAATGAATTCATTCATTTGACTGTTCATGTCGGCGGCCGGCAAGCTCAAGTAGGCGTCACTTTCGCTGCCATCTCGGACCACCCTGGCGCCAGATTTCCTGGCGATTTTGAGCATGGCGGTGTTTTCACTCAAGGCATGGATGAACATCAGCCCAACACCCTCATTTCGAGCGCGCATCACGGCACGATCAAATAAACGCGCGCCAAGCCCCTTGCCACGCATTCGCAAGTCAACTGAAACACCAAATTCCGCGCAGGTGGCCCATTCAGGATCGACCGAGAAGGCCAAATGGGCCATGGCTACGATTTCTAAGCGCCGGTTGAAGACGCCATAAATGTCATCGCGTGCAAAATTCAGTTTGTTGACGTAGTTTTCAATCTGCTCATCTGTAGCGGTATAGCCAAAGCGCAAATATCGGTCTTGGGGCCCCAAACTTTTTAGATGCTCACTGATGCGGGGTCTGTGCTTGGTGCTCAAAATGCGCACAGGCACCCACTTCATCCAGCGGCGCCAGAGTGATTGTGTGAGAACAGCAAGTTGAGTCATAGGGTTTACCCTCATTCTTGCACACCTTCTCTCATTTGTCCTTGCTTTATTGCAAATGCGGGAGTTTTTAGTTTGTCGCTTTGGAGACGATAAATAGACTTTTAAAGCAGGTCTCAGGGGTAATGCCCCATGACAACGGCTCTTCAAATTGACGACAATGCAGTCATTCCTAGGAGCAGTACATGGACAAAATTTGGCTGAAGAGTTACCCCGCCAACGTGAAGCACGAGATTGATCCCAACGAATACAGTTCGTTGTCTGATTTACTCAACCAAGCCTTTCAAAAGCATGGCGATACGCCCTTTTCAGTTTGCATGGAAAGGTGGATGAGCTACAGAGAGTTGGACCAGCTGTCTCAAGCTTTGGGTGCTTGGTTTCAAGCGCAAGGCCTACCCGCTGGCAGCCGCATTGCCTTGATGTTGCCCAACCTGCCTCAATTTTCAGTCACCATGGCCGCTGTTTTGCGGGCGGGTTATACCTGCGTGAATGTGAACCCCTTGTACACCGCACGCGAGTTAGAACATCAGCTGAAAGACTCTGGCGCATCCGCCATTGTCATTTTGGAAAACTTTGCAGCCACGCTAAGCGAAGTCATTGAACACACGCAAATTCAGCATACGGTGCTTGCTTCGATTGGCGATTTGTTAGGTCCTTTTTACGGTCGCTGGATGACATTTGCGGTTCGCCATTTGGCCAAAATGGTGCCCGAATTTGAACTGCCATTAAGCGACAAGCACAAGGTCACCTCGTTCAAGCAAGCCATTTCCGAGGGGCGCCAATTGACATTCAAGTCAGTTCCGCAATCGCTCGATGACATTGCATTTTTACAATACACAGGCGGCACCACAGGCTTGTCCAAGGGCGCCGTGCTGACACACCGCAACATTGTGGCGGCTATTTTGCAAGCAGAAACATGGTTTGCGCCGGCACTTGAGCGCATGCCCGACTTACGCAAAGTCAATAGCATTGCGGCCTTGCCGCTGTATCACATCTTTGCATTGACACTTTGCCTGTTGGCCATTCGCCAAGGCTCTCACCTTACCTTGGTGCCCAACCCGCGTGACTTTGGCAAGTTCATTGAAACCCTCAAAACGCGCCCCTTCCACTTGATGCCTGGTGTGAACACTTTGTTCAATGCGTTGCTGCAGCACCCCATGTTCAAAACGATTGATTTTTCTAACTTGTGCCTCACACAAGCGGGCGGTATGGCGGCGTCTGAAGGCACGGCACGTGCATGGCAAGCCGCCACTGGCAGCGCCATGATTGAGGGCTGGGGCATGAGTGAAACCTGTGCCATTGGCACCAACAACCCGGTCACCCA
>JBIIJK010000094.1:0-5788 GCA_044233865.1 Limnohabitans sp. | reverse complement strand
CAATGACAACGGGGTCGTGTGATGTGGACATAGGATGCTCCTGAATGTTTAAAAAATTTTGAAGATTTATTCACCACGTGGATAACGCTTGAAGGCGCGTCGGAACACATCGACCACCTCTTGCGATCCGGTCATGGTGACGTCCAAGTCTTTGACAATGCCATCTTTCAGGCCGTACACCCAACCATGCACCGCCACTTTTTGACCACGGCTCCAGGCGTCTTGCATGACGTTGGACAAAGCCACATTGCCCACTTGCTCAATGACGTTCATTTCGCACATGACGTCTTCTAATTGCTGTTGTGGCAAGTGGTTCAAGCGCTGGCGATGGCGCAAGCGTACATCTTGAACATGGCGCAACCAGTTGTCGGCCAAGCCAATGCGGGTGCCGCGTGTGGCTGCAATAACGCCACCACATCCATAGTGACCCACCACCATGATGTGCTCTACTTTGAGGGCATCGACAGCGTACTGAATGACTGACAAGGCGTTGAGATCGGTATGCGCCACCACATTGGCCACATTGCGATGCACAAACACTTCGCCAGGCTCTAGGCCTGTAATTTGGTTGGCAGGCACGCGGCTGTCTGAGCAGCCAATCCAAAGGTATTTGGGCGACTGCTGAAGCGCCAGGTGGTTGAAGAATCCAGGCTGTTCGAGCTCCATGCGCGCAGCCCAAGCACGGTTGTTTTCAAAAAGATGGGAGAGGTTGGTAGAAGTCATGGCAGAATTTTTTCAATGAATGAATGAGTCACCTTAACAAGTTTCTGCGAACAATTCGCGACCAATCAGCATGCGCCTGATCTCGCTGGTACCGGCGCCAATTTCATACAACTTGGCATCGCGCCACAAACGGCCCAAGGGATAGTCGTTGATGTAGCCATTGCCACCAAAGATCTGCACACCCTCTCCCGCCATCCAGGTGGCTTTTTCAGCACACCACAAAATGACACTGGCGCAGTCTTTGCGAACTTGACGCACGTGGTCGGTGCCCAGCATGTCTAGGTTTTTTCCAACGGTGTAGCAAAATGCACGGCCGGCTTGAAGCACGGTGTACATGTCGGCCACTTTGCCTTGAATGAGTTGAAACTCACCAATGCTTTGGCCAAACTGCTTGCGGTCGTGAATGTACGGAATGACGTTGTCCATGACCGATTGCATGATGCCCAAGGGGCCAGCTGCCAACACAGCACGCTCGTAGTCCAAACCGCTCATGAGCACTTTGGCGCCCATGTTCAGGCCGCCCAAAATATTCTCTGCTGGCACTTCAACATTGTGAAATACCAACTCGCCCGTATGGCTGCCACGCATGCCCAGCTTGTCGAGCTTCTGCGCCACCGAAAAGCCCTTCATGTTTTTTTCTATCAAGAATGCGGTGACGCCACGTGCGCCCAACTCGGGCTCTGTTTTGGCGTACACCACCAAGGTGTCGGCATCGGGCCCGTTGGTGATCCACATTTTGCTGCCGTTCAAAACGTAGTAGCCACCTTTGTCTTCGGCCTTCAGTTTCATGCTAATCACATCTGAGCCTGCACCTGGCTCACTCATGGCCAAGGCGCCTACATGTTCGCCGCTGATCAGCTTGGGCAGGTACTTTTGCTTTTGCGCCTCAGTGCCATTGCGCTTGAGTTGGTTGACACACAAATTGCTGTGCGCGCCATACGACAAGCCCACGCTGGCCGATGCACGAGAAATTTCTTCCATGGCAATCATGTGCGCCAAGTAGCCCATGTTGGCGCCGCCATACGCCTCAGGCACCGTGATGCCCAACACGCCGATTTCGCCCATCTTGCGCCATAAGTCCATGGGGAATTGATCGGTGCGGTCAATTTCTGCAGCGCGTGGTGCAATTTCTGCCTGCGCAAAATCGCGCACCGCATCGCGCAAAGCATCGATGTCTTCACCGAGTTGAAAATTAAGGCCTGGCATGTTCATGTTGTATCTCTCCCAATTCAATCAATAAGTTTGAGGCACTGGCACCAGTGTTTGCTGCATCACGGCGCACATCGATTTTTTACCTTGCGCATCGATGTGAAAAACTTCCACCGTGGTCACCACGATGCGCTTTCCGCCCTTGACCACTTTGCCCACCGCGCGCAATTCACCCTCTTGGTGGCCACTTAAAAAATTAATTTTGTATTCTGCTGTGACAATTTCCATGCCCTCGGGCAGAACAGTCAGGCCAGCATAGCCACCCGCAATATCGGCCAAGGCGCCAATGGCACCGCCATGAAATCCGCCTTGCTGTTGGGTGACTTTGTCGCCAAAGGGCAAGGACACTTCGACTTCGCCTTTTTCAACGCGCAAAAGTTGGGCATCCAGATGCGTCATCATGCCTTGACGAGCCAAACTGGCCGCAATTCTTAGGGCGATGGGTGTACTTAAATCAGCGGTGCTCATGCGCTCACCTTTTTGCTGGCACCCTTTTCAGATCGCGCCAACAAATTGCGCGCATCCTTCTCATGGGTCTTCACCTCTTCTAAGGTGGCATGCAAATCTGCCAATTGCGACTCAAGCTGCTGCCGATGTTCTGCAAGTACCACCATGAATTTTTTCAACTGTGGCCCTGTATCTCGCGGCGAGTCGTACATGTCAATAAGCTCTTTGGCTTCCACCAAGGAAAGCCCCAGCCGCTTTGCCCGCAATGTCAGTTTGAGTCTGGTGCGGTCGCGCGATGAGTACACCCTGTTTCGGCCGCCAGGGCCAGATCGCTCGGGCTCAAGAAGCCCCATGTCCTCATAAAAGCGAATGGCTCGGGTGGTGAGATCGAACTCTTTGGCCAGATCGCTGATTGAAAATTGAGATCCCATGTTCATTCCGCTTTAGGTTGCGCGCCAAGTGAAGCTTTGGCTTGCGCTCTTGTTTACACACAGGCGACAGACACCGTCTTCCTATGCGACTTACAATGCCCCAACTGTAATTGACGTTAACGTAAACGTCAATTGCCACTTCAAGCCCACCCTCCACCACACCCATGACCGCTCAAGTGCTTCCGCCAACCGCCTCGCCACAGCCTCTCACCGGCGAGAAAGCCTTGGCTTTTCCCCTGAACGACACCCTGCCAGCCCTGGGGCAGGCACTGCAGGTGGGACCCGGTATTTTCTGGATTCGAATGGCATTGCCTTTTGCTTTGGATCACATCAACCTCTGGCTGCTTGAAGACTCCGAAGAAACCGAACAGGGCACGCGCCATGGCTGGACCGCTGTGGACTGCGGCGTGACCAACCCAGGCACGCAAGAGGCCTGGCGCCAAGTGTTTGCAGGCCCCATGAAGGGCTTGCCTATCTTGAAAGTGGTGGTCACCCACATGCACCCCGACCACATGGGATTGGCGCATTGGCTGTGCGAGCAGTTCAATGCGCCTTTGCACATGAACGCCACCGAATACCAAGCTGCCTTATTGGCAAGTACCGGTGCCTCCAATTTTGGCGGCTTGAGCACTCAGAAATTTTTTGCAGACCATGGTTGGAACGATCCCGCCGACCAACAACAAATACAGTCTCGCGTGTCTTACTACGCCAACATGGTGCCCAAGGTGCCCGAGTCGTATCACCGCCTTATGGAAGGCAGCCAAATTCAAATCGGTGGCAACACTTGGGAGTGCATCAGCGGCTGGGGGCATTCACCCGAGCACATGGCGCTTTACTCGCGCAGTGCCAATGTGCTCATCAGCGGCGACATGGTCTTGCCCAAAATCTCGACCAACGTGAGCGTCTATGCACAAGAGCCCGAAGCCAATGCTTTGGCGCTGTTCATGACCTCTCTTCACAAGTTTGACTCTCTGCCGGCAGACACCTTGGTCTTGCCATCGCACGGAAGGCCTTTTGTGGGCTTGCACACACGTACGGCTCAATTGCTAAAGCATCACGAAGATCGCTTAGACGAAGTGTTGGAGGCTTGCACCGAACGCGCGGGCAGCGCGCACGATATGCTCAAAGTGATTTTCAAACGCCCTTTGGATTTTCACCAAACCACGTTTGCCATTGGTGAATCAGTGGCGCATTTGCATGCGCTTTGGTTAGCAGGAAAAATGCATCGCACCAAAGATGCTCAAGGCACTTGGCGATTCAAGACTGTCTAAATTCAAACATCAAGCACATGATGGCTTGAAGTGCCGTGCGAACGGCTCAAGCCCAATTCGCCAAATTCTCTTTTTGCAAAGCTTTGCGTCGCTCTAGGTGATCGGGCAAGATCTCGGCCACCACTTTCCAAAATGCGGGGCTGTGGTTCATTTCATGCAAATGTGCCAACTCGTGCACCACCACATAGTCAATGGCTTCGTGCTTTAAATGAATCAGGCGCCAGTTCAAACGAATGGCGCCATCCACGCGGGCACTGCCCCAGCGCGACCCTGCATTGGACAAACTCAAACGACGCCACTGCACTCCCATCAAGGGCGCAAAGTGATTCAACCGCTGTTCAAACAAGTTCTTGGCTTCGCGCATTAGCCAGGCTTGAACCGCATCTCTAATTTGCGAAGCCTCAGCGCTGTGCGGCAAGGCCAAGAGCAATTGGCGTTGATCGTTCAGCTCACTTCGGCCATTTTGGGGGCTTAAGAGCAAATGAATGGGTGCGCCTAAATAGTCAAGGCTTGCACCTTCACGCCATTCAATTTGTCGAATGTTTTTTTGCCGCTCTTGCAACTCAGCCCACTTGCGCAGCACCCACTCGCCGCGCTCTTGCAGGCCCAACTCGACTTCTTTCAAGGTGACCCATTTGGGCGCGCGCACTTCAAGCCCATCAGGCCCCACCAAAAAACCAATTGAGCGACGACGCACGCGTTGGAACAAATAGGCCACACGCATGCCTTCCAATACTGTTTCACGATTGGCGCGAGGATGCGCGATTGAAACTTCGTCGGGCATTTGAACTGGGGCACTTGAGCCCACTGTCGTTCTCAATGCGCCAGGTTTTGGCGTATTGTTCGAATCGGATGTTCTAGGTGATTTGTCTAAAGCCTGCGGTGTCCGCTCATGTAGCGGACTTAAAAAATCAAGAACAAGTTGCAGAGGATTGCGCATTGTTGAACTTCTAGATCAAGCGTCTGTATAAGCCTCGGGATCAAGGCGGCGCATTTCCGACTCAATCCAGTTTTCCACCTCTTGCATCAACTCTTCTGGTTGACGGCCTGCGCTGGAAATGGCTTTGCCAATCGAGATGTCGACAATGCCCGGTTTCTTGATAAAGGCTTTGGTAGGCCAACACTTGGCAGAGGTGACGGCAATGGGCACGACGGGCACGCCGGCTTCAATGGCCAAACGCGTACCACCAGTTTTGTAAACCCCTTTTTGGCCACGAGGAATGCGTGTGCCTTCAGGAAACATGATGACCCAGACACCTTGATCCATGAGACGTTTGCCTTGCGTGACCACCTTGGTGAAGGCTTGTGCACGCTGGCTTCGGTCAATGTGAATCATGTCCATGCGGCCCATGGCCCAACCAAAAAACGGCACGCTGAGCAATTCTTTTTTGAATACGTACGCCAAGGGGTGCGGCATGATGGCCGGCATTAAAAATGTTTCCCATGTGGACTGGTGCTTGACCAACAAGATGACCGGATCTTTTTCGCCGAGCGGCAAATTCTCCATGCCTGTGATGCGGTTCTCGATGCCCAAAATGAAGGTGCCACTGTTGATGGCATTGCGCAGCCAAGCAGCACACCACCAATACAAACGACTGCTGCTCATGAACATAGAAGCAAACAGCACCACCAAGGCCCAAGGAATGACCGTGACTGTCATCCACACCATGTGAACAAGTGAACGTATGAAGTTCATAGCGCAGGTTC
>JBIIJK010000039.1:0-21992 GCA_044233865.1 Limnohabitans sp. | reverse complement strand
GAAGCAAATGTGGAAGCAAGTTTTTGCACTTCAGCCAAAGTGCTGACTGTTAATCAGCGGTTCTCTGGTCAAAACTTAGTACGAGGAGCAACATATAAGAACCCCTTCAGCAGCAATGCTCAAGAGGGGGGTGGACTAAATCAATCAATCTTTTTCGCTTGCCATTGAGTTTTACTTCCGCCCTTTCTGCGTGCTGCAGAATGCTCGGGCTTGAAAGATTCAGTAGCCGCTTTTGCTCTTAAATGTAGAACGCTCATTAATTTGGCTAGTTCATCACGCTGGACATCACTGAGATCTTGAAGAATTTCATTGTGAAGTTGCACAACCTTAGGGAAAAACTTTTCATAAAGCGACCTGCCCTGCTGAGTGATTCCAATGATGGCCCGTCTGCCATCGCCTTTGACTTTATGGCGATCCACCAAACCTTTAGCCATCAATGTTCTTAAGGTTTTGGAAGCCTGGGAACGGTCAATGGTGGTTCTACTTGCCAAGTCGGATGGCGACATTTCTCCCAATTTGGCCAGCATGGCTACAAATTGCCATTCTTCACGCGTGATTCCAATATCACCTTCACAGATGCGCGTTACAACCGAGCCGCTTAGGCTCATGAACTCAAACACGACAAAATTGAAGAGATCAAAAATCGATTGAGGATCTTTGAAATTCGGATGAGATATTTGACTTTCTTGCATACCTTCAGTAAATCCCATAAATCAGCTTGATAACTAGGGTAAAACCTGAGCATAGTTGATTTTATCCATTACACCAAGATGTCTATGCTGTAGCGAATGAACATTGCATACGACGTCCGAGGTGGCAACGCCCACCACATGTACCACCCCATGATCGATCCCAAGGTGGTTCAGGCCTATCCACCTTTGATTGTGGACCGAGCGGATGGTGTGTACATCTTTGACATTGATGGCAAGCGCTATTTGGACACCGTCGCATCTCTCTGGAATGTCAATGTGGGACATAACCGCAGAGAAGTCATTGATGCCATCAAAACTCAACTAGACAAACTGGCCTACTACTCCACATTTCAGAACACATCCAACCCGCCAGCCATCGAACTCTCGATGAGATTGATGGACATGTTCAAGCCAGAAAAGATGAGCAAAGCATTTTTTTCATCGGGCGGGTCAGATGCGATCGAAACTGCACTCAAATTAGCACGGCAATATTGGAAGTTGGTGGGACAACCCAACAGACACCAATTTATTTCACTGAAGTGGGGATATCACGGTGTTCATTTTGGCGGCGCTTCGATCAACGGCAATCCGATGTTTCGAAATGCATACGAGCCCTTGTTGCCAGGTTGCCATTTAACTGAAACACCCTATACCTATCGCAATCCTTGGAATGAAAGCAATCCCGAGAAGCTTTCCAAGCTGTGCTTGAATGAACTTTCAGATCTGATTCAGAAAATTGGTGCTGGCAACATTGCCGCTCTGGTTGCCGAACCCGTGCAAGGCGCTGGCGGTGTCATCGTACCTGATGCCAGTTATTGGCCTGGCATGCGGAAATTGCTAGATGAGCATGGCATCTTGTTGATCAGCGATGAAATTGTGACCGGATTTGGTCGCATTGGTGCGCTTTGTGGTGCGCGTGCTTGGGGCGTTGCACCCGACATCATGGCCATGGCCAAGGGCATTAACTCTGGGTATGTACCTTTGGGTGCTACTTTGGTCAACGAACGAGTTGCCAGCGCTTGGGAACAACCTAACGTACCTGCTGCCATGATGCATGGCTACACCTATTCAGGCCATGCTTTGGCGTGTGCATCTGCCAATGCCAACTTAGACATTGTGACTCGCGAGGACTTACCTGGCAACGCACATCACGTGGGAACTTATTTTCAGGAATCTTTGCAGCAATTGATGAAGTTTTCGCATGTGGGCGAAGTAAGAGGCAAAGGACTCATGGCTGCCGTTGAATTAGTGACTGACCGTGTTACCAAAGAAATGCTCTTGCCACCCTCACCGTACATACAAACTCTGGTAGGCACGGCCCGGCGCGAAGGTGGAATGATTCGAGTTCAAGGCAATCGACTGATTTTGTCGCCGCCTTTGGTTTTCACTCATGCACACGTCGACGAAACATTGAGAATTTTGAACATCGCTTTTTCTGCAGCAGAAAATATCTAAAACCCATTTTTCCAACCTAAGGAGTTACAAATGAACGCACGCATTCGCATTTTGTCATTGGCTTTCTTGAGCATCGTGGCAACACTACCAAGCTTGGCACAAGATAAATGGCCAAGCAAACCCATTGAGATCATTTACCCCTATCCTCCAGGCAATGAAATGGATGTCGTCACACGATTATTAGCAGAGGGCATGAGCAAAAGATTGGGTGTGCCAGTTCAAGTAATCAACAAACCTGGAGGTGGTGGTGTTGTAGGTTTTGCAGAAATGACCAGAGCGAAACCTGACGGCTACACCATAGGTACTTGGACACCAGGACCCGGTATTTCACAAATTGTTGCTGGCAACACGCCTTACAAAATGAGTGACTACCAATCCGTAGGCGGTATGTTGATCAACGACTTTGTACTCGCAGCACGAGGCGATATTCCGGCTAACAATCTCAAAGAATTCGCCGCGTGGGCCAAGAAGAGCGGCAAGCCCGTCATTATTGCCAGCTACGCACCCGCTGCAGTGCCTGCTCTGATTGCGGCAAAAATAGCAAAGAGAGATGGCTGGCCCTACAAGGTTGTTTCATTTCCCAATCCTACTATCAAGGAGCTTATTGCAGGTGATGCTGATCTCTCCACTGCAGGTGCGGAAGGCGCATTGAGTTATGCCAAAGCCGGCCAAACTAAAATTTTGTCGGCTTGGGGTCCTGATCGCAACCCTAACTATCCAAACGCTGCAACACCGAAAGAAGAGGGCTACGGCGAGTTGTTTACTTGGGGTGGCATGGCGGCTCCAGTGGGTGTCCCCAAAGACATCATCAATAAACTCTCAAGCGTGATGATGGAGGCCTTGAAAGATAAGCCCGTGCAAGACCAATTAAAAAAATCAGGCATTCCTGGACTTCCAATGACAGCAGATCAAATGAGCAAAAGAGTGGCTGACGACAGCAAATGGATTTCAGAGCTAATGACTGAATTGGGAATGACGAAAAAGTGATGTCAAACAAGCTAACAGGGCTAGGTTCGTGGCCATGGGATAAGTGGCTTCTACTAGCTTTGTCATGCGCAGCACTTTGTATCTGGCAACTATCGCCCCTCCTAATTCAGCCTTATCCTCACAATGCAAATTGGTTTGAATCGGCTGCGCTTTTTCCACAACTTTCTTTGCTGATTGTGGCTGTTGGTGGTTTGTTTGAAATCTACCAGCGACGACACCAAAGTGAATCTGGTGAGTCGGAAGAACTTGATTCCAGCGCAGTCGACATTCGCGATGCCATCGCCATGTTGGTTGCATTTGGAATTTATATGCTGGCCGTCCCTGTGGTCGGCTACCTTGTCAGTACCCTCGCTTTTCTGTTGGTAGGATGTTGGCTTCTGAAATTTGAACGACGCACCAGCCTTCTTTTGGCCTTCTCTCTGTCCTTCATCATGTGGGTCATCTTTGTGCAAATTCTCAAGGTTTACTTTGGGCACAGTTGGCTTTTTTAAACATGGAGTTCATTGACGCACTTGCTAGTGGATTCTCATCATTGGGAAGTCCTCCCATTGCCATTGCACTTTTAATTGGCGCGGCTTTGGGCATTGTGGTTGGTGTATTACCCGGCGTTGGCCCAGGCGTCACCATTGCGGTGCTGCTGCCTTTCACCTATGGCATGGCCCCTTTAGGTGGTATATCGCTTTTACTAGGTGTTTATTGCGGCGCATTTTATGGCGGCGCCGTCACCTCCATCTTAATTCGCACGCCTGGCGAAGCGTCATCCATCATGACCATGTTCGATGGTTACCCATTAGCCAAACAAGGTCAGGCTCAACGCGCCCTGTCGCTGGCGTTCATGTCTGCCTTTGTGGGGGGCATTGCAAGTGCCTTGTTACTTGGATTGGTGGCCAGACCCATGGCTGGTTTTGCTGCGAAATTTGGTGCTGCAGAAAACGTGATGGCCATCTTGTTGGCCGCTGTATGCGTTGGCAAAGCTTATCGCCGGCAGTTTCCTGCAGCCATGATGATGATGGGGTTCGGATTTTTTTTGGCCACTGTAGGTATAGATCCCAACTCAAATGAACAACGTTTCACTTTTGGCATCCCAGGGATGTTAAGTGGCATTCCGTTGGTACCTGTGGCGGTAGGGTTGTTTGGAATGGCGCAAGCCCTGGTCATGGTAAGTTCACCAGTCCCGCAATTTGATGCGTCGCTCATTAAATCTGCGGGTCTATCTTGGCGAGGTTTTTTAGAGCCTTTTCGATATCCCAAAGCCATGTTGAAAGGGCTACTTTTAGGCTCTGGCATTGGTGTCCTGCCCGCAGTTGGCGCCGCCTTGTCCACTTCACTTGCTTATTTTTGGGCGCAGCAAGGCGCCAAAGACCCCACACCATTTGGCCAAGGGAATCCCGAAGGCATTGTGGCTGCTGAGTGTGCCAACAACTCAAACTCGGGAGGGGCCATGATTACGGTACTCACCTTGGGCATTCCTGGCGATGCCATCACGGCCATCATCATGGGCGTATTTGTTGTTCATGGCATTGTTCCTGGCCCTTCTTTGTTTACAGACCGGCCCGAAATCATCAATGGTGTTTTAGCCTCATTGTTGGTTATCAACTTCGTCATCTTGGGTTTGCTAATTTTGACGGTCAAACCCCTCGCTCGATTGGCCTATGTGAATCCTAGAATTTTGGGACTAATCATTTTGGCATTGAGTTTTGTTGGATCCTATTCAGCGGCAAACTCAATGTACTATGTGATCATCACCGCTATTTTTGGCGTGTTCGGCTTGGTCTGTGCCAGAGCAAAAATTCCAACGATTCCCCTCATTTTGGGAATGGTCATGGGCGATACATTGGAGGCTTCATTGCGGCAATTACTAGGTCGAAGCGATGGCTCTCTTGAACCCTTCATCACAAGGCCTGTGTCACTTGCAATGCTCATTGCAATTTTGCTTATTTTATTTTGGCCATTGTTAATGGCTTTAACAAAGCGCCTTAAGAACCCAAACGTCTGACTGCACATGAGCCAGCACATCAAAGAAAATTCTCCAGATGAAATCTGGATCAATGGCACTGTTCTCACCTTAGATTCTGAGCACCCCCAAGCAGAAGGCCTGTCCATTTTGAACGGAAAAGTTTTGCAAGTTGGGAGTTCTTCAGAATTGCTGAAAAGTGCCAGTTCACAAACGATCGTTCACGATTTAGGTGGGCAATTTCTAATGCCTGGATTGATTGACACACATGCCCATGGTATCTGGGGCGCCTTGAGAGATAAATTTGAAGTCTATGTAGGCTTGTCGTCTTCCCTGGAAGGTCTGATGCTAGCCGTCACAGATCGAGCTAGCAAAGTTCCCGCCAACCAATGGATTTCAGGGGGGCCATGGCACATGTCGTGGATTGATGATTTTCAAAAAGCACCTAAAGAAGTATTGGATCTGGCTGCACCTCATCACTTTGTAGCCTTGAAGGATGTCACCTACCACACGGCCTGGTTGAACACCGCTGCTTTAAAGGCCTGCGGCATAGACAGAAATACGCCAGATCCTGAGGGAGGCCGCATCGGACGTGACCCTTTAACAGGTGAGCCAAACGGTATCTTGTATGAAAAAGCTCAGAATTTGGTGCGCCGTTTTATTGTGCCAAGCCAAGTGCAGCTCGAACATGCAGTGAAGCACATGAGTGCCTATTTTCACAGCTTGGGCTTGACTGGATTTAAAGAAGCTATGGCCAGCGAAGCTGAGTTGGAAGCTTATTATTCTGCTGACAAGAATGGCACATTGAATTTACATGTCGCCGTCCACATGGCCTTGAATTCACTCACCTCAGAAGGCATGACTCCGACTGATAAATTGCTAGAGTGGCGTGAACAATTCGCATCAGAACATGTTCACACCGCATTTGTGAAGTTATTTTTAGATGGCGTTGCGCCTAGCTTGACGGCATCGTTTTTAGAGCCCTACTTGCCCATGCCAGGTTGTACGCCTGTGGCTCACAATCCAGATGCTTTGCTGGCCATTGCGCCCAAAAAACTTGCTGAAATTGTCACAGAACTAGACAGTTTGGGATTGACAGTCAAGATGCATGCCGTGGGGGATAGAGCTGCCAGAGCCGGGCTGGACGCTGTGGAGTCGGTCAGAGCATCAAATGGTCAGAGTGGGCTCAGACATGAAATTGGACACACAGCTTTTGTTCATGCCGACGACCACCCTAGGTTCAAGCTATTGGGTATGGTGGCAGATATGTCGCCTAGGCTCTGGTTTCCAAACCCTGTCACGCCTGGCCAAGTGAAGGTGCTTGGTCCTTTTCGAACACAAAGATGTCACCAAATTAAATCATTGATGATTGCAGGCGCAGAACTGACTTATGGTTCTGATTGGCCTGCAGCAGCAGCAGATGCCAATCCTTGGGTTGGACTGGCGGGCATGATTTCTAGGCGCAATCCCTTCGGACTGTTCCCTGGCTTTGTAGGTGAGGAGCAGGCCATTAGCCTAGAAGAAGCCCTGCCTCTTTTCACAACGCAAGCCGCCCGATCAATGGGGCTTGAAAATGTGACGGGTCGTTTGAAAGATGGCATGTCAGCAGACTTTATAAGACTAGCTAAACCGCTTCATGGCCAATCGCCAGAAGAAATTGCAAAGACAAAAGTTCTAGAAACTTATTTTGAAGGACGCTGTGTCTATGTTTCAAGCTCAGCGCCTAGCTTTTGACTTTTCGGGTGCAATTTTTTTTATGCAGAAGAATGACTTATAGGGGTCGAAACACTGAAATATTATTTTATACCCAGCACTTTCAAAGCCATTTCGTAGGACTTTGTGGGTTGAGTCACATCGAAGTGCACAGTTTGCCACCCCACTTGAATGGCGCCCATCACATTTCTGCTTTGATCGTCTACAAAAACACAATCTTTGGGCAAAACTTTGAGTGCGTTACTGCACATCTCGTAAGCTCTCCGATCAGGCTTAAGAATTCCCGTGTAAGTCGCATCAATGACGACATCAAAAAGTTCCAATAAAGGCAGCCGCTCTCTAAAGCTAGCGCCATAAAACAGGTCCAGCTCATTTGACAGCACGGCCAGTTTGCAACCTGCCGCTTTGGCTTGATGAACAGCCGCAATGGCCTCAGGACGTATGACCGCTTCAACATCAGCACCCCGCGCGCGCTGAACAAATGTCTGCATGTCTTTCCAGTCTTCGCCCAGCAAATTGCCCACGCTCCGAGTGCGCTCCATCCAATATTCACGCTCGGTAATTTGATCTGCCTGCATGGCTTGCCATAAGGGATCAGCCTCTGGCGCAAAGGGGCCACGCCAAGTCAGTGATCCTGGTGGCAGCCCCAAAGCCGCCTCGCTCAAATGATGTGTTTCAAAAAGCGTCCGGCTGATCACACCTCCAAAATCAAGCACCAAGGCCTTGGAAGATGGAATGGTCATTGCGCAACTTTCTTGACCAAGCCGCGATCAACCCAATCATCAAATACAGCGAGTACTTGCTGAACAAAGCCTGCGTCGTTGATGTGTGAGTGAATTCGAGAAACCTCTATGCCCTCAAGATTACATTTATCAAATTCATCCATCATTGCAGCCAATCCTTCTGGGTCGTGCATCGGCGCACCTGGGCGGTCCCACTCTTCGATACCCAACTCTGGTAAGACCAGATGCACCGGTCCTTTTGCCTGACTAAGTCTGTTGACCAACTCATGTGCAAATTCTCTGCGCATGTTTGCATCAATGCCAACAGATGCGATCAAGCGATTGTGTTCATGCGATGGTCGTCCAGCAAAGCGTTCTGGCATCTGACCCCAGGCAGGGTAATCAACCAAATCTGTGGCGCCAGGCGCCACGATCATGGGTACACCATTGAGACCAGCGCCCATGAGCCTTTCAGGCCCAGCGCTTACAACAGAACCACCCATCTGATTGATCATTTCTTGCAGGCTGAAATCCATCACACATGCAAACTGTCCTTGCGCAGCCAAAGATTCAAATGCCCGACCTCCCATGCCTGTGGTGTGGAAAACGGCCAAGTCAAATCCGCGTCGATGCAATTCGGGTTGAAGTTGCACCATGTATTTCAAGCAGCTTGAGCCCAAAGAAGTCATGCCAACCACGGGTCGCTCGAACCGGGGAGCACGTGCAACACGGCAAGCGCCCACCACAGCGCCTGCGGCTTGCGCCAAAGCCGATTGGCACAGGCTGTTGAGTCCATACAGACCACCGGCCCACAACACCATCATCAAATCGGGGGGCATGCGATCAGGTGGCAAGAGAGGCGAAAATGCTACCGTCGACAACACCACCTTGGGCACACCCAATGGCAAACTGCTAGCCACATCAAGCGCCAAATCTGTGCCCATCGTGCCGCCCAGAACTAGCAGTCCGTCAATGCGACCTGTGTGGTGCAATTGCGCAGCCATTTTGCTTGCGCCCTTCGCCATAAGGACCATAGCGCTGTTTTCATCGCCACTGTCCATCACTTCTTGTAGGGTCATACCCGCTGCCTGTGCTACTTCGGTATTGGCAATGTCTGGCACTACCCTCCCCTTCGCCATCACCCCAACGTCCATGATCAGTGACTGTCCACCTGCGGCCAACACCTGCTCATGCATGAAGCCGATCTCGTCGCTTTTGGTGTCTACCGTCCCCACAATCAGGATGATGGGTTGCTTCATGCGCGGCCCTCCTGCACTGCAGAAAATGCACCTTCCAGCACGTCACACATGAAGTCAACCTCTTCACGCGTGATCACAAGCGGGGGTGACAAGATCAAATTAGGGCCAGAGATACGCACCATCAAGCCTGCCTTGTAGGCTGCTTTGGCCACTCGTGCAGGAATGTCGCTTGAGCGTGTCATGGGAATGCGTTTAGCCTTGTCACTCACCATCTCAATACCTAACATCAAACCCACACCACGCACATCACCCACAAAGTTGCAAGAGTCAACCAACTTACTCAATCGACTTTGCAAGTGCGCACCGACACGAGCAGCATTTCCGGTGACGTCAAGCGCCTCAATTTGGTCTAGCGTGGCCAGCGCCGCTGCAGCCGCTATAGGGTGTGCGCTGTAGGTGTAGCCATGTGACACTGAAGCCGTGCCCGTTGTATCAGCATCAAATACATCTGCAATGCGGCGATTGATAGCGGTTGCGCCTAATGGAATGTAGCCAGATGAAATGCCTTTTGCCAGACACCACATGTCTGCATTTACTCCCCACAGCCGAGTTCCAAACAACTCACCGCTGCGTCCAAAACCTGTCACAACCTCATCTGCAATTAAAAGAACACCATATTTGTTGCAGATCTGGCGCACAAGTGGCCAGTAATTGGGCGGAGGCACAATCACGCCTCCCGCGCCCTGCACCGGCTCGGCAATAAAAGCAGCCACCGTGTCTGGTCCTTGGAACACAATTTCGCGCTCTAGAAGTTCAGCGCATATTTCTCCCAACCGGATGGGGTCGTCGGTGTAAGGGTTGTGATAAGCCCAAGGCGTGTCGATGTGAAAGCATCCTGGCAACAGCGGTTCGTAGGCACGGCGGAAATTGGTATTGCCGTTCACACTCATGCCACCAAAATGTACGCCGTGGTAACCCTGTCGCAGGCTGATGAACTTGAAACGATCGGCCTGCCCTTTTAACTTCCAATATTGGCGTGCCACTTTAAGTGCGCCTTCTACGGCGTCAGATCCACCGTTAGAAAACATGACTGTCGCCACGTCTTCAGGCTGCATCATTTGCACCAAGCGTTTTGACAATTCGATGGCTCTCACATGGGTGGTACCCCGAAAGACGTTGTAGAAAGGCAGCTCGTCCATTTGCGCCACGATGGCATCTTTGACGACCTTATTGCTGTGGCCTAAATTACAAGCCCACAAGCCGCCTACACCATCCAACATCTTGTGCCCATCGACATCCCAAATCCAACAACCTTCGCCTTTGGCAATGATGTCTGGCGTGGTTTTTTTCATAGCGCCAGGGTGCGCCATTGGATGCCAAATGTATTGTGCGTTGTCGGCCTTGAGTTGGTCGTTGTTCATGTCGTTTTCTTTCAAAATCAAAGCTGAATCCAAGCTGTTTTCAAGTCTAGGTATTTGTCTAACGCATGCATTGACTTGTCATGCCCATTACCCGACTGACGGACCCCACCCAAAGGTACGGTGATGTCTGGGCCGCCATAGGTGTTGACGTGCACCACACCGGCCTTGATGGCGCGTACCATTCGGTGAGCGCGCGACAGACTGCCCGTCCAGACGGCAGATGCCAATCCATAAGTTGAATCGTTGGCCAGTCGGACTGCATCGACCTCATCGTCAAACGGCAACACGGCCAGCACTGGGCCAAAAACTTCTTCACGCGCCAGCGTCATGTTGGGCGTTACACCATCGAACAGTGCCGGCGCCATGTAGTTACCACCTTCAATGGGATGCAAAGCCTGACCACCCACTACCAGTCGAGCCCCCTCGATCTGCGCAGTCTGAACCGCCATTAAATTTTTGGCCAATTGCCTTGCACTGCAGACAGCACCGATCTCGGTGCTGACATCCAGCGGATCACCCACACGCAGCTTGGCTGCGATGTTGTGCAGTCGCTCTACAAATTCATCATGAACTTCGCGTTGCACCAACAACCTTGATCCCGCAACGCACACTTGTCCACTATTTCGGTAGATGCCTAAAGCAGAAACTTTGGCAGCCTGAGCCAAGTCAGTTGCATCGCTAAACACAATGTTGGGCGACTTTCCGCCCAATTCCAGATAGACGCGTTTAAGGTTTGACTCTGCAGATGCTTTGAGCAGCATGCGGCCCACGGCACCAGAGCCCGTAAAGGTCAGGATGTCGACGTCCATGTGTCGGGCAAGGGCCTCGCCCGCTTCCGCGCCAGTGCCTGTGACCACGTTCAGAACACCTGGCGGCAACCCAGCGTCTAGGCAGAGTTGCGTTAAGCGCAGCAAAGACAATGACGCGTCTTCTGAGGGCTTGAGCACCACTGAGTTACCAGCTGCCAGCGCAGGCGCAATTTTCCAAGCAGCAATCATCAACGGAAAGTTCCAAGGAACGATGGCGGCAACTACACCCACTGGCTCTTTGTGAACCAGGCCCAATGTACCTTCAGGCGTAGGGGCAATTTCGCCATTGACCTTGTCAACACACTCGGCGTAATAACGAAAAGTTCCTGCCGCACTTCCCGGCTCGGCCTTCCATGCCATGGCGATTTCAGTGCCATTGTCGCGCACACCCAGCACAGCCAACTCGGCATGGTGCGCCTCAATACGATCGGCAATTCTGTGCAACACCTTCTTACGCTCTGCAGGTGCCATGCGCGACCAAACGCCTTGTTCAAAACTGCGGCGTGCAGTCTTCACCGCTTGGTCCACATCTTCAGATCCTGCAGCGGCAATGCGGCACAGCGTCTGACCATTAATGGGCGATATCGCAGGCAAAGTTTGACCTGAAACTGCACTCACCCATTGCCCATTGATCAACAACTGCTGATTTGGAATGATGTGTTGGCGCAGCGCGTCGATCTGTTCTTGTTTCATAAAAAGTGCTCAGTTGGGTAGATTTCTAGGAGCTGAGGTCGTTGGTTAGCAAAACGGCAGTGCGCAAGTTCATCAATTATCTTTCAGACTGTTGCACATGCTATGCAAAAGGCGAAAGACGCACTATCAAGTTTGAGCAGCGAACACTTCGGGTTTTCACAAAAGCCTGCCCTTCCGAAACGAGCACAATCAAGCCCATAGACCATCTGACTTTAATTGATCTTTGATGAACCCCCAAACTGACAATGCCACTTGGGTCCAAGTTTTGGACACTCAGGACATGGACCAACACGCATTGGCACAAAAGGGCTGGGCGCTTCAATATGAACAACTGTCGTCAGGTCAGTTTAAAGGGCGAATTCATCAGGTGCAATTGCCCGAGGTGACCTTGCTGCGAGAAGACACTAGCATCGCATTGCGCCAACTAGGACGGCTTGACGAAAGTGTGTACGGTTTTGCCATGGCGCTTCAAGACTCAAGCGATCTTTTCTTCAATGGCCAGCGAGTACCCGCCCACGCCATCATGTGCGGCAAAGGCGATGAAGTTGACCTGACCACGCCGCCTCATTTCACCTTGATTGCCTTGGTGGTTAATAAAAGCTTGCTCAATCCATTGTGGGAGCGCATGTACCAAAAGCCTTTAGCCCATTGGCTAGAAAAACAGTTGGTGCTGCAAACCACCGACGTCAAAGCGCAAAACCTGCGTGACTTGCAACTCACGGTACTGGACCAAGCCACCGCCTTGGCTCATCGCCAGCATGACCCACAGGCTCTGCGGCAGTTACGTGATGAGATTCTGATGGAATGGATTGAAGCACTACCCTCACAGGTAGACACCTCCGAACTTCCAAACCTAGAGCGACGTAAAAAATTGGTCGATCGCGCCTGTGAACTCATGATGGGCCATGCCGATGAACCGCTCTCCATCCTTGAAGTGTGCAGCCGTGTTGGCACGAGTCGCCGCAAGCTTAACTACTCCTTTCAGGACGTCTTGGGTTCAACACCCATCAAGTACCTGCGGTCTTTGCGTTTGAACAGTGTACGGCGTGCATTAAGGCAAGCAGCACCTGGCGACACCATCCAAGACATTGCCTCACACTGGGGCTTCTGGCACCTCAGTCAGTTTGCAAAGGACTACCGGCAATTGTTTGGGGAGTTGCCATCGGACACGCTGCACACTCGTTTGCCCCGGTCATGCTGAACTGAAAGCATCCCCGAGCATTTCGTTGCTTAACTTACTGACTTTAAATGACTAACATTACATGACTGACATTACCGATTTCAACGCCAGCGAGTTATCTTCGCGCATTCATCAACGTCAAGTTTCTTGCGTTGATGTGATGAACGCGTATCTTCAGCGCATCGAAAAACTCAATCCAACATACAACGCCATCGTCAATATCGCGCCAACCGAGAAGCTGTTGGCACAGTCAATTGAATGCGACAAAGAACTTGCTGCAGGCAGCTCAAGGGGGTGGTTGCACGGCATACCGCAAGCGATCAAAGACACCGCTCATGCTCTTGGGTTTCCATCTACCTTTGGCAGTGTTGTGCTTAAAAACGCCATGCCCTCCAAAGACAGCATCATGACTGAACGAATGAAGGCGGCAGGCGCCATTGTGATTGGCAAGACCAACATGCCGGAGTTGGGACTGGGTTCGAACACTTACAACGATTTATTTGGCATCACGCCAAATGCTTGGGATATCTCTGTCAGTGCTGGCGGATCTAGCGGCGGTGGCGCTGTTGCAGTTGCGCAGCGAATGCTGCCGGTTGCAGATGGCTCAGATTTCATGGGCAGCCTGCGCAACCCCGCTGGCTGGAATCACATTTTTGGAATGAGACCTTCGCAAGGACTAGTTCCCTTTGGTCCTGGTGCCGATGTGTGGGTCGATCAGTTAGGTACTGAAGGGCCTATGGCTCGTAGCGTTCAAGATTTAGCGCGACTGCTTGCCACACAGTCAGGGTATGACCCGCGTCATCCTTTATCAGATCGCATGCTTCTAGATGTATCCGACCTGCAATACACGCCAGACCATCTGAAAGGTCTGCGAATTGGCTGGCTAGGCGATCTAGAGGGTCACCTTGCCATGGAAGACGGCATCATTGAAGTTTGCGAAAACAGTCTGCAGTCTATGCAACAAGCCGGCGCCAACATAGATCGGATGCAACTAGGCTTTGACAGTCAGGCTCTGTGGAATTGCTGGCTGGTATGGCGGCGCGCACTGATAGGTCCTAAAGCAGCCGCATTGTTGACTTTGCCTGGCGCTGACAAAATGATCAAACCTGAAGCAATATGGGAATATGAACATTCGGTAGAGCTGTCCTACATGAATTTTCACAAAGCTAGCCAAGTTCGAACCAGCTTTTACCATCATCTGCTCAAAATTTTTGAGAAGGTGGATGTGTTAGCACTGCCAGTGGCTCAGGTCTGGCCATTTGCCAAAGACTTGCATTGGCCAAATCAAATTGGCAGCAGAAAGATGGACACCTATCACCGATGGATGGAGTGCACCATGCATGCAACGTTGGCAGGTCTACCCGCCATCAGTTTGCCTGCAGGTTTTCATTCGGAAAAACAGTGGCCCATGGGCATCCAATTGATTGGCAAGCCCAAAGGCGATTTGGAATTGCTTCAAGTGGCAGCAAGCTATGAAGCAATTCACAGGGATTGGTTGCAAAAACGACCCGGGTAATGCAATCAGGCAACACCTTGAATTATGTGACTTTGAATCAAACTGAGTTCTATCCAGTGATTCAAGCATCTTTTCTTGTTAATGAGAAATCGCTCGCAGATTTGATTTTGAAAATTATTATCTGATAACGACAATCTTCAATAGCAAAAAAGCCACTGACTTTAAAAATCAGTGGCTTTTAAATTGGTGGGCCCACCTAGCTTCTAACTTTTCCAAAAACAAGCGCGAGCCCCGAGCCAACCCTCTAACTTTTTCACCTGACAAGTGACAGCGCTGAGTGCAAAATCTACGCGAGTGTTGGAAAATTGATCTGTCTTTTCCCTGCCGTATCAAATTAATTCAACATACGCCATAGCGTCCAGACTCTGGACACCCCCTACCTGTCCCTAGTAGCTGAGCCCCCCATAAGATCGAAGGTCGTCAAAGTGCGTTATTGAGAGTGAGTACCAAAATTGGGGGAATGCCAGTGATGTTTTTTACATTGAGTTCGTATGAGCTTGATCTATCGGCTTACGACGCAACTTATCTATTGCTGGCTGAACACTTGTCCTGTCCTTTAGCCACTCTCGACAAGGATTTGCGCAAAGCAGCGAAAAAACGCGGTGTTGCCATCGTAGCTTTAGATCAGCAATGAGTAAGCATTAATTTCTTGCCCCTTTGTGATTCTCATCCGGTTTGAGCGTGGACAAGCGCTCAACCAATTGGACTCGGTTGTCTACGCCGAGTTTGCGAAAAGCATGACCCAAGTGCGTTCTTACCGTTGTAAAAGCAATGCCTAGCTTTTTGGCGATCTGCTTGTCGCTAAAGCCGGCGGCGGCCAGCCCGGCAATTTCGTTTTCTCTCATGCTTAACAAAGACTTGACCGGCAATCTGGCGCTGCCTTCCAGCAGATCGAACTCCATTTCAAGTGAATCATCCTGAGCGCTATCGACAAACAACCCATTGTGTCGGGCCCGGCTCAATGCCGCAGTGAATGCAGGCTTGAGCAATTCCAGAATATCCAGTGTTTCACGGTCAAACCGGTCCCGCCGACGATGCCGCCAGATTCGCATATCACCCAAATTAACCGTACCCTGCCAAGCGTACAAATTGACTCCCCAATAAAGCCCGTCCAAAGCCAAAAAATCATTGAAAAATTCGGTTTTTATCAAATCGTTTTGAGGCATTACTTCTTCGACCAGCACAGGACAGCGCATTTTTTGCATGATGGGCGTGATCGGATCCTGAAACTGGTAATAGTTTTCATAGCGCCCGAGGTTGGTGTCGTCCATATGCAGCGCGACCCTGTTGCCAAATCGCATTTCAGCATCATTCCATACATACGAGGCGTAGTAATCAGCATCCAGCAATTCAAGCAATTGATGGCCAACCAATTCCCTGACTTGTGCTTCCCCGTAGGGTTCCGCCAGGGTTTTGATCACCTTAGACAGTATTTTTAATTTGGCTGGGGAGAGGTACATGGCTTGTTCCGATAAACAGTTTCAAGCAGCAATATTTTAAACACAAGTGGAAACCCTATCATCAATCATGAGGATGTCTAAGCACTTGAATAACCGATATGGTGCGGACTATATCCCTTAGTCATACCCCTCAAGCCTTTTCTGCAAAGAAACCAGCCATGAACCTCAAAGAACTAACCATCGTTGAAGCCCGGGCTCACATGGTCAAGGGCACTTTTTCCGCCACTGAATATGTCACTGAACTCTTGCGCAGTGAGCCAGATGCGGTTTCGCTCAATGCCTTTGTTGCGCGCGATACCGGGCAAATGCTCAAAGAGGCAGTCGCAGCAGATGCCTCAGGTGCAAGCCGGAATGCGGCCAAGCTGCTTGCCGGTATCCCCATCGCTCTCAAGGACAACATCAACACCACAGGCCTGCCGACCACCGGTTGCACCGGGGCACTCAAGGGAAAAACCCCTACAGAAAACGCCCCCGTGGCCCGTCAGTTGTTCGATGCCGGTGCCATTTTGGCCGGTAAAAACAATATGCACGAGTTGGCTTTAGGTATCACCAACAACAACGCTGTCACCGGAGCTGCGCGCAATCCCTGGCAAACCGACCTGATCCCGGGGGGCAGCAGCGGCGGCTCGGCGGCGGCCGTCGGCGGGCGACTGGTGCCTACCGCCATCGGTACAGATACCGGCGCATCTGTCAGATTGCCTGCCGCGCTATGCGGTGTCACCGGTTTTCGCCCAAGCATGGATCGTTACAGCCAGCGTGGCATTCTGCCGATTTCACACACCCGGGATACGCCGGGCCCGATTGCCCGCAGTGTGGCTGACATTCAATTGCTCGATCAACTGTTGTCAGGTAAAGCGCAGACCAGCGCTGCTGTTGATTTACGCGGCCTGCGTATCGGTCTGCCCAGGACTTACTTTTTCAACGGGTTGGACAGTGAATTGCAAGCTGTTATTGAGCAGGCCATTCAAAGCCTGTCCGTCGCCGGCGTGCACTGGGTTGAAGGTGAAGTGGCCGAGCTTGCTGAGCTCAATGGCGCAGTCGGTTTTCCTGTGGCCTTGTATGAAGTGATGCAGGATCTGCCCGTTTATTTGAAAGAAAGCGGCTATACGCTAAGCATGCCTGAACTGGTCGCCGGCATTGGCAGTCCGGATGTCGCAGGTTTGATGAGTTCTTTACTGGGTGAAGGTGCCATACCTCAAGAGGTGTATGAACAGGCATTGCGCAGCCGCAAGCTGCTGCAAATCAACTACGCCAGCTACTTCGCCGATAAGCAAGTGGATGCCATGTTGTTTCCCACATCGCCTTTGCCTGCCCGTCCGATCGGTGAGGATGAAACCGTCTTGCTCGGGTCTGAACAGGTACCCACTTTTTTCACCTTTATTCGCAATACTGACCCCGGGAGTAATGCCGGTATCCCGGGTATCAGCATTCCTGCAGGCCTGACCCGCAGCGCTTTGCCTGTGGGTCTGGAGCTCGATGGTCCGCATGGTTCTGATGCACGCTTGCTGGCGATTGCGCAAGCCGTGGAAAGCGTTCTGGGTCCTCTGCCCATCCCCAAAGGTCATTTTTCCTGAGTGTTGTCCGCGCGGGATTGACTGCCCCTTGTTTTGTTTTCATTCACCTTGTTTTGAATTGGAGTTAACTTATGAAACGTCGTTCATTTATCCAAAACAGTCTGGCGCTAGGTAGTCTGGTCGGGGCGGATCTGCTGTTGCCGCATCTCGCCTTTGCCGCCAGTCCGGTCAAAGTTGGCCTGATGATTCCCATGAGCGGTCCGGCCGGTTTGTTCGGACCTTCCAGCAAGAATTGCGGCGAATTGGCGGTGGCCGAGATCAATGCCCGTGGCGGTCTGGCTGGCAGACCGATTGAACTGATCATCAGTGATGCTGGTGTCCCGCCCGCAGAGGCCAGCCAGGGTGCACTCAAGCTATGGAAAGGGCAAAAGGTGGAAGCCTTTGTCGGCATGCACGACTCTGCGGTTCGTGGTGCGCTGGTCGGTGTGTTCAAGGGGCAAGTACCATATATTTATACTTCTACTTACGAGGGTGGCGAATGCTCACCGGGTACCCAGGTGCTGGCAGAAACACCGACACAGCAGTTGGAACCGGTCATCCCTTGGCTCAGTAAAGAGCGCAAATTAAAAAACTGGTACCTGATTGGAAACGACTACAACTGGCCGCGCGACACCAATGCCAAGGCCAAACAATACATCGCCTCAGCAGGAGGCAAAGTGGTCGGTGAAGAATACCTGCCGTTCACGACAGACAACTTTGATGCCAACCTTGCCAAAATCAAAGCCAGCGGCGCTGATGCTGTTCTGATCACCTTGGTGGGCGGTGCGTCTGTCGGCTTTAACCGGGCATTTGCCAGTTTCGGGCTGGCCGACAAAGTTACCCGGCTAGGAACGCTCATAGAAGAAAACACCTTGGGTGGCATCGGCATGCAAAATGCAGCCAATCTTTATTCTTCTTCAGGTTACTTTGCCTCTATTGACACACCGGCAGCGATTGATTTTGCTAAACGCTATGGCGCGAAATTCGGTGCCCAGGCTCCGGCCCTCAACGCATTGGCGCAATCTGTGTATGACGGCTTTTTGCTGCTGGAAGCCATGGCCAAAAAATCCGGCTCTATGGATCCGAAAAAAATGGAGACAGCGGCCGAAGGCATCAGGTTTTCCAGCCCGCGCGGCGACACCACCATGCACCAAAGACACGGCAAAAAAGACATTTACCTGGCCAAAGCGGAAGGCAACGGTTTCAAAGTCGTCAAGGTGTTCAAACAAGTCGATGCAGGAAAGAACTGCAAAGCCTGATTACTTTGCGTCAGCAGCCGGTGCCTGAGTTCAAACAGTAAGTTAGTTTATGGACAGTTCGACCATCACCTTGCTGCTTAATCTTGTCTACCATGTCCTGGTGCTATCGCTGGTGGCACTGGGACTGGGTATGGTGTTTGGCATGCTCGGCGTGATGAACATGGCGCAAGGCGAATTTTTGACCTTAGGTGCCTATGCCATGGTGGTTGCCCAGCGCATGCAGATTGCCGCCGGATGGGGCATATTGATGGCAATACTGGTGACGGCAACGCTGGGCTATCTGATTGAACGCTGGCTGGTCAGACCTTTGCAAACCAGACCGCTGGATACCTTGCTGGCCACCTGGGGATTGAGCCTGTTAGTGCGCAAAGGTATAGAGGCTGTATTTGGACGCCAGTATCAAAACATCACTCAACAAATCGGCGGATCCACCCAAATATTTTCTGTCGATTACCCCAGCTACAGGTTGGCGCTGATGCTGGCCATTGTTTGCGGTTTGCTGATGCTTGGCCTTTGGTACAAACACAGTACTGCCGGTACCAGGCTCAAGGCCTCGGTTGCCAACCCGGTTCTTGCACAAGCCATAGGTATAGATGTCAAGCGCCAGGCGTGCATGGCATTTGTCTGCGGCGTGGCTTGCACAGGACTGGCAGGCGCCTTGCTCGCTCCGCTGGTCAGGGTTGAACCTTTAATGGGCATGGACTACCTGCTGGGCAGTTTTTTTGTGCTGGTGGTCGGCGGGCTAGGCAGCCTGTCCGGTTTGTTTGCAGGTGCCGGCATCATCGGCAGCACACAAGTGCTGGTATCCACCATGCTGGATCAAACCTACGGTTACCTGGCGGTCTTGACTTTGTCTATCGGTTTTTTATGGCTGCGTCCGCATGGCTTACTTTCAAACCGCTAAGCAAGCAGCAAGCTTGCTGACACTGGCGCTGTGCCTGGTGGCCGTCCCTTTTGTGACCAATGATTTCCGGGCCTACCAGCTAGGCACCTATCTGTTGTACGGCGTGGTTGCCCAAGGGGTGGCGCTGGTTTGGGGGCGACTTGGTTTTTTGCCTCTCGGACAAGCACTTTTTTTCGGCCTCGGAGCCTATGTTGCTGGCCTGTTATTTATACACGCGCAGGACAATGCCCTGCTCTATCTGTTGTTGCCATTGAGTATTTTGGTCCCGGCTTTGCTGGCCTATCTGGTTGCCCGCTTGGTGTTTGCAGGTCAATATATCAGTGGTCCTGATTTTTCATTGATCACGTTGGCCTTGACCATGCTGGGCGCGCAACTTGCCAACCAGTTCACCGGCCTGACTGGCGGTTTTAATGGACTGGCGAATATCCCGCAACTGGGTGACTTGGATCGCTACAGCAGTATGTATTTTCTGATCGTGGCGCTTGTTTTGTTCAGCACGGCGCTTTTGAGTTGGCTGTATCAGACACCGCTGGGTACGCTGTGGCTGGCAATATCGCAGAACGAAAACCGCTTGCAGTTTTTCGGCTTTGCCACCGACAAGCTCAAGGCTGGTGCCTTTGCGCTGAGCGCAGCACTGGCCGGCAGTGCAGGTTTTTTGTATGCGGCACAACAAGGCCTGGTCACCCCGCAGGCCATTGGTTTTCAGTTGTCCGCCGAACTGGTGATCTGGACTGCCGTAGGCGGACGTTTCGGTCCCTACGGTGCATTACTGGGTGCGGTCGGTATAGGCCTTCTATCCTCGGACTTGCGTGAAATCTGGGTGCATTGGGAAGTGCTGGTTGCCTTGCTGTTCATCGCCGTGGTGTTGTATTTTCCGGGTGGCATGGCGCATCTTTTACTCAATGCTTATCAGTTCATCAAGAGGCGTTCAGGTACGCATGTCCCGGTCTATGCTGTCGCGCCAAAGACATCCGGCCTGCGGGCTCCCCCCTTACAAAGCTGCGGTGGTGACAGCGGGCCGGTGCATCTGCGATTTGAAAATGTATCGGTACAAAGAAATGAAGTCTCCATTCTCAATGGCTTGAGTCTGGCGGTTGAACACGCTGGCGTTTATTGCCTGATCGGCCCCAATGGCGCGGGCAAAACCTCGAGCTTCAATGTGTTGACCGGGCGTCTGGCCCGCACCAGCGGCGATATCTTTCTTGACAGCCAACGGGTCACGGGTCATCGCGCGGATGTCATGGCACGGGCGGGAGTAGGCAGAAAATTTCAAATCCCCTCGGTGTTCAACGGCTTGAGCGTAACAGACAATCTGCGTATTGCGCTGTGGTCAAACCGTGCGCAAGCGCGGCAACTGCTTGAATCAACCACCAGGCAATGGCGCACAGACATGCTGGATTTTCTGGAAAACACTTTCACTTTTCTGGCAGATCAGGCGGACAAGCCTGCGGGGGAGTTATCCCAGGGCCAGCGACAAATGCTGGAACTGTCCATGACTTTGCTGGCTGAGCCGCGTCTGCTGCTGCTTGACGAGCCATGTGCAGGCCTGTCCACCGCTGAAACACAACAACAAATCGAAGTGATTGTGCAAGCCGTGTCTAGGCTGGGCAGTACGGCACTTGTTATTGAGCACGACATGGCTGCGGTCCAGCGATTGTCTAACGAGGTATTCGTTCTTCACCAGGGACAATTGCTTGCCAACGGTACTCTCAAGCAAATGCAAGAAAGTCCACTGGTACAAGCGGTCTATGCAGGGGGGCAAAAATGAGTCTGCCCGCTCAGCCGAATCACAAAACAGGCCTGGTTGTTCAACACATCAGCGGCGGCTATGGCGATACGCTGGTTCTGCGAGGTGTCAGCTTCAGCCTCGGTCAGGGTCAGGTGTTGGGCATTGTGGGCAGAAATGGGGTCGGTAAAACCAGCTTGCTCAGACTGATCACAGGCCACTTGCCGATTGCCGGCGGGACGGTAAGCTGGCAGGGTCGCAGGATGGGCAAAGCGCCGGCCTATGTCAATCGCGACCTGGGCATCAGCTATGCGCCGCAGGAAGCCGTGGTGTTTGATGCGCTGACGGTTTCGGAAAATCTGAATCTCAGGCAGCGCAATCTGGATGCATGCCAAGCCTTTTTCTACAGCTTTCCCTTGGTGCGACAACGCCGGAATCAAAAGTCAGGTGTATTGAGCGGGGGTGAAAAAAAACTGGTTTCCTTTGTCCGGGTCATGGCTGAAGGCGCAGACCTGACCGTGATGGATGAACCCACCGAGGGTGTACAACAGGAAAACATCGCCTTGATGGCTGCTCACGTTCGGCAACGTTGCGAGCAAGGTGCCAGCTTCATCATTGCTGAGCAAAATCTGACATTTCTGCTTTCAGTCATGCACCAGGTACTGGTACTGGACAATGGAGAAACAGTATTTCAGTCAGATGCCTTTGACAGAGAAGGTCTGGAGCAGTTTTTGCGAATTTGATTTTCA